>NZ_CP026309.1:3946951-4250563 GCF_002906575.1 Salinigranum rubrum | reverse complement strand
GGACCTTGAGAGGATCAGTGAGCGACGAGCGTGTCGCGGGTGGTCGACGAAGGAGCGAGCGTGTCTCCGCGGCGTGCCACGGGGAAGAGACGGTCGGGGGGCGAGACGGGCGTGGCCGGCGCCGACATCGTTCAGGTAATGCCTCCCGTCGCGGGCGTGAAGTGACGGTGAGCACCGGCGCGTCCGCTCTGTGCGTGAGACATGGTGAGCGCAGTCCGCCGTATGAACGGGGTGTTTGAAAAGCTTGAGATTCCCCGACGGCGTGGGAACTCACACCACAACGACGAGTTGACAGGTGAAGGTGTGACGGCCGCAGAACCCGGGGGACCTTGCATTCGCCACACCTCCCGTCGGACGCTCACGACCGGCAGGTCGGACGCCGATATCTCCTCGAAGGCGGCGGATGCGACGGGGAGAGAGAGCGGCTCGACGGGGGTCGAGACGCGGAGGTCACAGGCGATACACGGCCGGTAGACCGTGCAGGTTCCCTGAACATGCAGCGACTGGATGCTTGTCCGTGTATCCCCGTGGACGAAGCGACGCCGGAGGCGCTGGCGTCAGTCTACCATGGAACGACGAAAATTCGTCAAAGCAGCAGGTGTAGCGACGGTCGCACTCGGAACCGCTGGATGTCTCGGCGGGGAGTCGAGCGAAGCGAGCGAAACCGGGACGTCCCCGTCGACCGAGGCCGGCACTGACCAGCCGACAGAGACGAGTACCGAACAGCCAGCCGAGGGGAGTACGGAGACCGGAGAGGCGAACGAGGACATGAACGACCTCGACATCGACGGCGTGATCGGCGATTCGCCGGAGTACCTGGAGGTCACGAGCCAGGAACTCTACCAGGAGAACGGCGAGGTCGGCGTCCGCGGCACGGTCGAGAACACGGGCGACCAGCCCTACGAGTCCGTCGAGGTCGAGGTCGTCGTCCACGACGACGCGGGCGACGTCCTGTACGAGTTCATCGACGAGAAGGAGGAGGCCCAGCGTGGCAGCCTCGCGGCGGGCGAGTCGTGGCAGTTCGACGTCGTCTTCGAGGAGGCGCAGATGTCCGAGGTGACGGAGTACACCGTCAACGTCGAGGGCGACCTCGCGCAGACGGCCGGTGACGAGGGGACAGCCACGGAGGAACTCGACATCGACGGCGCGGTCGCCGACGACACGGACCCGAACTTCGAGATCACGAGCCACACGTTCGAGCGCTCGGGCGAGACGGCGCAGGTCTCCGGGACGATCGAGAACACCGGGGACGAGACCGCTCAGTCGGTCGAGGTGTCGGTGACCCTCTACGACGCTCAGGACAACGAAATCGACGTGTTCACCAACGCCACCGAGGAGGAACAGGACGTCTCCGAACTCGCCCCGGGCGACACGTGGGACTTCACCGTCCAGTTCTCCGACGTGGACATGCAGAACGTCGGGCGCTACGTCGTCAGCGTCGACAGCGACCTCATCTAAACGGATGCGGACAGTCGAGGAGGGTTCGACCTCTTTTGGATTCCTCCCCGCGTGAGGGGAGTTTCGTGACGCGAAGCGTTCCGACGGGTCGGTACCGACTCGGTCGAGAGTCCGGGCCGGGAGTGACCACGTCGGTAGCGTCCGCTCGTCACGACTCGGGCGCGTCGGAGAACCTCGGGAGAGAAGCGTCAGCGGCCGTCCCGCGCCGTCGCCCGCCGGAGCAGGTCACGTTCGAGGTCGTACGTCAGACGGGCGAGCGCCTCGTCGACCCCGAGCCACGCGAGTTCGTCCACCTCGTCGTCGGGCGGTGCTCGCTCGGCGAGCGCACGCATGTGCCAGACGAACACCGTCTTCGGTCCGACACTGACCTCGTACTGGTAGCGACCGGCGAACCCCTCGCGCCGAACCGCGAAGCCCGTCTCCTCTTCGACCTCTCGAACCGCGGTCTCGGGGAGGAGTTCGCCCGGTTCGAGCTTTCCCTTCGGGAGGCTCCAGTCGTCGTACCGGGGGCGGTGGACGACCGCGAGGGTGTCTAAACCGTCACGCCACAGCAACCCGCCCGCCGCGAAGACCATCGGCGAGGGTGTCGGCGTCGGTGGGGATGAGAGTGGGGACGGCGACCCGTCGTTCTCGGTCACGGCTCAGAACTCCGGGTCGAGTTCGGGCGCGACCCCCTCGTCCTCGCGGTCGAGGTCGTACTCGCGTCGCAGGTCCCGAATCCGGTCGCGGATGTCCGCCGCCAGTTCGAACTCCAGATTGCTCGCGGCCTCGTCCATCCGCTCTTCCAGTTCCTCGATCTGTGCCCGTGCCTCGTCCGAGTCCTTCGGTTTCTCCCGGGAGACGCCGCCGGTGTCCGTCTTCGACCCGGGGAGGTTCGTCTCGCTGACGGCCTTCTGGATGGTCTCTGGGGTGTAGCCGTGCTCCTCGTTGAACTCCCGCTGAATCCGGCGACGACGCCGCGTCTCCTCGATGGCCGACTCCATCGCGTTCGAGGGGGAGTCGGCGTAGAGGACGACCGTCCCGTTGACGTTTCGGGCCGCCCGGCCCATCGTCTGGATGAGCGTCGCCTCCGAGCGCAGGAACCCCTCCTGGTCGGCGTCGAGAATCGCCACCAGCGAGACTTCGGGGATGTCCAGTCCCTCACGGAGGAGGTTGATGCCCACGAGGACGTCGATCTCTCCCAGTCGAAGCGAGCGGATGATCTCGTGCCGTTCGAGAGTATCGGTCTCGTCGTGCATGTACTCGACGGCGACGCCCGACTCCTCCAGGTACTCGGTGAGGTCCTCGGCCATCCGCTTCGTGAGCGTCGTGACGAGCGCGCGTTCCTCGTCCGGAAGCGACGAGATGCGGTCGAGGAGGTCGTCGATCTGACCCGTCGCCGGGGCGACCTCGACCGCCGGGTCGACCAGGTGCGTGGGCCGAACGATCTGTTCGGCGATCTGTTCCGAAACCCGGCGCTCGTAGTCCGCGGGTGTCGCGGAGACGTACAGCGTTTTCGAGGTCTTCTCCTCGAACTCCTCGAACGTCAGGGGGCGGTTGTCGTACGCCGTCGGGAGTCGAAAGCCGTTCTCGACCAGGGAGTCCTTCCGCGACTTGTCGCCGGCGAACTGTCCCTTGATCTGTGGGAGGGTCTGGTGGGACTCGTCGACCACTGTCAGAAAGTCCTCGGGGAAGTAGTCCAGCAGGGTGTACGGGGGGTCGCCCGACTCTCTGTCCGAGAGGTGCACCGAGTAGTTCTCGATGCCGGAGCAGTAGCCCGTCTCCTGGAGCATCTCGATGTCGAACGTCGTGCGCTCCTCGATTCGCTGGGCGGCGACGAGGTCGCCCTGGCGCTCGAAGTACCGCACCCGTTCTTCCATCAGTTCCTCGATTTCGCCGATTGCCTGCTCCAGCGTTTGTTCGGGGATGGAGTAGTGTTCCGCGGGGTGGACCAACACGGCCGGTTCCGACGAGACCACCTCGCCCGTCAGGGGGTCGAGTTTCGCCATCCGGTCGACCTCGTCGCCCCAGAACTCCACCCGGACGGCGTGGCGGCCGTACATCGGGAACACCTCGACGGTGTCGCCTCTGACCCTGAACGTCCCTTGCTGGAAGTCGACGTCGTTGCGCTCGTAGTTGAGGTCGACCAGCCGTTTCAACAACTCGTCGCGGTCGAGTTCGTCGCCCACCTCTAGTCTGAGGGCCATGTCCTCGTACGTCCGGGGGTCACCGAGACCGTAGATGGCCGACACGGAGGCGACGACGATGACGTCGTCGCGGGTGAGGAGCGACCGGGTCGCCGAGTGGCGCAGTCGGTCTATCTCCTCGTTTATCGACATGTCCTTGTCGATGTACGTGTCGGTCTGTTCGATGTACGCCTCGGGCTGGTAGTAGTCGTAGTACGAGACGAAGTACTCGACGGCGTTGTCCGGGAAGAGGTTCCGAAACTCCTCGTACAACTGGGCGGCGAGCGTCTTGTTGTGGGCGATGACGAGCGTGGGTTTCTGTATCTCCTCGACGACCCACGAGACGGTGTTGGTCTTGCCGGAGCCGGTCACGCCCAGGAGGGTCTGGCGCTGCATCCCCTCTTCGAACCCTCGTGCGAGCGTCTCGATGGCGTCCGGCTGGTCGCCCGCGGGTTCGAACGGCGCGTCGACGCGGAACGGCACGCCGGCCTCGGGACGGTCCTCGGAGAGCGGGCTGTCTGTCACGCTCAGCGGTAGGGGATGGACGTACTTGGCTCGCTCGGCCCGCGCGCCCCGGCGTCACAGATACCGTCAACCCCTCCCGCGGTGCCAACGGTTTTGCCCCCTCGCGGGCTACGTCTAGCCATGTCACGGAAAACACTCGAAGCCGCCAGCGAGGAGTTGCGGAAGGCGAGCGAACTGGCCGAAGGCGACCTCCAGGAACGACTGTACGACCACTCGAACCAGGTCGCGGAACTCGCCTCCAGGGACCAGGGGCCCGACCACGGTCGGCTGGACCGCCACATGAACGCCCTCTACGAGATTGCCGGCGAGACCGACGGCGACCTCCACGACCGTGTCGTCGCCGCCCGAGAACACCTCAAGGAGTACCGCAAGGGCGTCGCGGGCGTCTGAGGCCGTCGCCCGTCAGCGCCATCCTCGCCCGGAGCGGCGGCCGCCGACTGAGGGCTCCCCGGCCGACGAACGAACCCCCTTCGTTTCGGGTGGAGCGAGCGACGCGAACGTCGGCCGTTCGGAGCAGTATCCGAGGGAATCGAACGAAATCAACGATGACGGGGGAGCGGTCGTTTCCACTTGAAATGAAGGGGTGTGCGGGTCGAACGTCGGGGGTCAACAGACGTTCTTCGGCTTGATGCCCATCGACTCCAGCGTCTCGACGTAGTCGGCGTACGCCGCCTCGATGACCTCGTCGGCACCGGCGCGGGCGGCCTCCCACGCGTCGTCGTCCGCGCAGGCCTCGTCGAGGAGCGACTCGGCCGTCCCCCGAAGCTCCCCGATAGCGCTCTTTCGCTCGCGGAAGGTGTTCGCCGTCGACGGGTCCGCGTCGCCGACGAAGAAGCCGACCATCTGCGCGAGCGTCTTCTCCGCGACGAGCGTCCACGCGAGGAGGCCGCCGGCGCGGGCGGCCGTCCCGTCGAGCGACCCGAGCGCCTCGTACGTCGGGGGAGTTCCGCGTCCCCGTCGCCGCCGTTCTCCTCGGCGAACGCGGCGGCGTCGGCGAACGCGTCCGCAGCGGCCTCGCTCTCCTCGCTCTCGGCCCACGCCTCGAACGTCTCGCGCGCGGCGCTCGCCTCGGCGACCCACGCGGTTTCGACCGCGTCGCCCTCCATCTCGCCGCCGGTGAGCGCGTACACCCACTTCGAGGAGCCCAGTCGCGACAGCGGCGTCTCGTGGGCGTCTCGGACTGCGTCGGTGAACTCCGATGCGTTCATGCGCGGGGGTACGACGCGGCGGCGTTAGAAAGCGTCGACAGAGGCAGAGCGAACGACTGGTTCGGACGCTCGCTGCTCACGCCTCGTGGTCTTCGGGGGAGTGCTCGCGCGGACGAGGTCGAGTCGGACGTCCGTGACGACGCCGCGGAAGAGGTAGCGGTCGTCGGTGGTGCCGCCGACGACGAGCGTCTCGGTCGGCGTGACGCCGCCCGCGTAGGGCGCTGCGTCGACGACAGCGCCGTCGACGACGAGTCTGACCACCTGCCCGTCCCACAGGAGGCTCACCGTGTGCGGCGCGCCGTCGTCGACCGCGGGCCCACGGACGTCGACCGCGCCGTCGCCGTCGCCGACCGCACCGACGATGTGGCCGTCGACGAGGCCGAGTTGGTAACCGTCGGTCGTCGTGTACCGGCTGGCGGGCGCGGTGGAGACGATGCGCTGGAACCGCGCGGGTTCGGGCGACTCGCGGTGGAGGTCCTCGACCCCGGTGAACTGGACCGTGAGCGCCAGCCCCGTTTCGGCAGTTGGCGTCGGTCCGTCGGGGACGACGACGCTGCCGGTCCCGCCGAACGAGAGGCCGCCGTCGGTCCACGTCGGACCGAGGACGCGGCCGTGGAAGCCGCCGACGGGGTCGAACGCGACGTCGCCCCGGCCCGCGTCGAACGACCAGTGGGCGCTCGACGTTGCGGGGGTTTGAGAGACGAACCGGCCGTCGAGGACGTCCGCCTCGGTGACGGTGACAGCGCGACCGTCGACGACGTAGGTACCCGGGTAGGGGACCGTGACGGCGTACCAGCCGACGTCGGTGGTCGTCGTCTCGCGGCTGTAGACGAACGAGCGGTCGCCGACGGTGACGGGGAGCGAGAGCGAGACGCGCTCGCCGGGGTCGGCGGTGCCGGCGACGACGGCGCCGGGGACGAGTGCGAACGCCTTGACCGAGTCGTCGGCGCTGGCGTAGACGAGTCGGTAGTGGCCCGTCCCCTCGACGCCGTCAGCGCGGCTCCCGAGGCGCTGGTGGAGGCGGACCCAGTTCGAGGCGGGCGCGGCGGCGGTCACGTCGTCGGTCGTGACGACGAACCCCACGCGCTCGTGGTGCCGCCAGTACTGTCGATCCGGGGAGTCGCTGCGGACGAACGTCGCGTAGTGCGCCTCCGCGTAGCGGTAGGAGAGTTCGGGGATGGCTTCGGCGTTCACCTCGTAGTTGAACAGGCGGTTGCTCCCGAGCGGGCTGAGGACGTAGCTTCGGGGGTACGAGAGGTCGCGGTCGACGGCGTACCCGCGGATGGCCGCGGCCGCGTCGTACTCCGCGTCGGTCGCGACCGACTGGTTGAGTTTGACCGCGAGCACGCCGGAACTCGTGACGACGAGGAGCGCGAGGAGCACCGAAAAGGCCGCCGGGCCGTATCGGCGGACCGCACGCGGCAGCGGCGTGAAGCGGGAACCGGAATCGGTGTCGGCGGTGTCGGTGGTATTGGTGGTATCGGCGGTGCCGGCCGAGGGGGAAGCCGATGACGCCGCGGAGGTCGGGAGGACGCCCGTCCAGCGGGCGAGCGCGACGAGCGCGAGGCCGACGAAGACGGCGACGAACGGCGAGAGTTCGCCGGCGAAGCGCCGCTGGACGAGCGCCGACGCGAGGAAGTACCACGCGTAGGTCGCGACGACTGCGCCGGCGACGTCTCTCGTTCGGAGCGCCCTGACCGAGGTGACGACGAGCGCGGGGAGCGCGACGAACAGGAGGAGGCCGAACAGCGAGAGCGGCCCCGTGAGCGGACCGAGGGGGCCGCCGACGAGCGAGACGGTCTCTGCGATGCCGGTGCCGCTCGACCCGTCGAGGAACGCGGCCCCGGCGGCGAAGAGCGACCGGACGGGGGCGAACCGCTCGTCGAGCGCGGCGGCGGCGACGACGAGTCCGACCACGACGGGAACCGCGCCGATACCGAGCGCGGGCCGTGCGGAGCGACCGACGGCGCCGATTGCGGCGAGGGCGACGACGCTCAGCACGACGCACGCCGCGAGCAGGGCGAACGCGAGGACGACGCCGACGGTCTGCCACCCGAGCGTCCAGAACACGACGGCGACGAGGAGCGCGGCGCCGGTGAACGACGCCGCGGCCGCGAGCCCCGCGCGGGGTCGGCGGTCGGCGGCGACGTCGAGGACGGAGCCGAGGACGACTGCGAGCGCCGCGGGGAGGACGAGCATGACGCCCGCCTCCCACGACGACACCTGGACGGCGAGAACGACCGCGAGCGCCGCCGCGAGACCGAGTCGCCGGCGGGACGAAGAGACCCGCCAGAGGAGGAGGAGGAGCGTCGCGCCGACGACGAGCCAGAGGAAGTCCGCGGCGTGGTGGTCGGAGAAGCCGAGCGCCGTTCGGACGACGTGCGCCGGGGTGAGCGCCAGCGCGACGGCGGCGACGACGCCGACGAGTCGCGACGACGAGACGAGGCGGGCGAGGACGTAGACGAGCGCGACGGTGGCGACGCCGACGACGACCGGATACCACGCGAGGACGACCGGGGCCGCCTCGACGCCGCCGAGAAGCGAGACACAGAGCGCGAGCGCGACGACGAGGAACGGGTCGCGTTCGCCGTACCGGAGGAGCGCCCCGAGGTCGCCGCCGGCGCCCGCGACGTGTCGCTCGACGACGAAGCGGTAGTAGTACGGGTCGTTGGCGAGGAAGACGACCGCCCCGTCACGAAAGACGGCGCCGTAGATGTACGACCGCGCCAGCAGGGCGACGAGGAGGACGGCAACGAGGCTCACGACGACCGGGCGGGCGCGGACGTGCGAGAGCGCGACCCCGAGCCGTCCGCGCGCGCCGGACGGCGTCGAGGTGGAGGTGTCCTGCATCACTCAGGTACACCGCCGGGTGGGGCATAAGTCGTCAGTCACTAACGCCGGCTACAGCGGGATAGGGAGCGCTTACCGCGAGCCGGTGTGTCGAATCGGGCCGGGTCGCGTGTCGGTCGTGGGCGCCGAGTGCGACACGAGGTCCGAACGAAGTCGAACGCGGGCGCTGGGGAGCAGTCGAAAAAGCGGACGCGAAAAGTGGCGGGTCAGGCGACGATGCCGAGATTCTCGACGTACGCGAGGAACTCCTCGACGGAGTCGAAGTCGTCGAGCTCGAGATCATCGAGGTCGACACCCTCGGGGAGCTGTTCTTCGAACTCCGGCGGGAGCGTCTCGGGAAGCGACACGCCGTAGGTGTCGGAGTCGATGTCGTGCATCACACCGAAGCCGTTGGGGCCACAGGGTTGCTCGGTGGACAGGCCCGGGACGATGATTCCCTCGCCCGCTTCGACGAAGCCGGCACCGGGACCTTCGAACAGGGAGGACTGCTCCAGCGTGCCGTCGTAGCCGACGACGACGTAGTACTCACCGGGGAAGGTGGTCGTCCACTGGACGATTCCGGTCGGGAGAACGGTCGGACCGTTCGGGAACAGGATCCGTTCGAGCGGCTGGTCCGGCAGCGACTGGGCCGTCTCCGGGTCGAACTCGTCGACGTCTACGTCGAGCGAGACGGGGCAGAACGCGAAGAAGTCGACCGCGGTGACGGCGTCGCCCTCGTTCCCGTAGCTGTTCAGGTTCGCATCGGTGAGCACCCCGGCGTCGGTGAACGCGGCGGCGACGCCGGCCCCCACGAACGCGCTCACGAGGAGCGTCGACGCGAGGAGCGCGCTGATCTGCCCGCGGCGGCCGCTCACGCGGACGCACCCCGGGTTGGATTGGGTGAACTGATAGTCATCTCCGGGGGAGAATTCTTCAGCGTTCAGTATAGTTACACGCAACAGTCTCCCGAAAGCCTGAACGTTAACGCGAGACTACGGCGGGGAGCCGCGAACGGGCGCGGACGGGGAGCCGAGGGTGATACTGTCGCCTCCATCGACCGGTGAAATTACCATCAGACGTCGACATGAAGCACGTCCTAACGTCGGCGGACGACGGGGACATCGGAGGGGGACGGCCGAGAGATTTCCCGGCTAGTAGTCGGTGAGCGCGAAGACACCCAACTGACGGCTGCTGGAGGGGGAGAAGAAATACGCCGGTGGGGCGGGAACGGAGTGACGTGTCCGTCGACGATGCCCTCCGATCCGCCGGTGGCGTGCTGCGCCGGCAGACGAGTACCGTCCTCCCGTACTACGCGCTCGTCGCCGCGACCGGAGACGTGACCCGTCTCCCGATGCTGGTCGGGGTGGTCGTCGCGCTCGTCGCGCTGGCGTCTACCGGTCGACTAGAGCCGTTGCTCGACGACCTCGCGTCGGTGAACCCCGAGTTGTTGGCACCGGACAGTCCAGCCAGCCTCCCGCCGGCGGTCGGTGAACGCCTCGCCGCCGTCCTCTTCTCGCCGACGGTCGTCGTCCCGCTCGTACTCGCCTTCGGACTCGCGCTTCTCGTGAGCGTCCTCGCCAGCGGGGTGACGCGAGCGGCGGCGCTGTCGGCCGTCGACGCGGCGCTCGACGAGCGCGACCCGCTCGACGCGGGCGTCGCGGGGATGCGCCGGTGGAAGACGTTCGCGGGCCTCGTCGTCGTCCGATGGGCACTCCTTCTGGCCGCCGGTATCCCGCTGCTCGCGGCCGTCGTCGGCGGGGCGGGGGCGCTCGGGGGGACCACGGACCCGGCCGCGCTGGACCAGGGAACCGTCGTGGCCGTCCTCGCGGCCGTCGTCGGCGGACTCGTTACCCTGTTCGCGGTCGTGACCGTCTTCGCGCTGTTGGCGTTCGCGGGCCCGGCGGCCGTCGTCGACGACCGCAGCCTCGTGGGTGCCGTGCGGCGGAGCGCCGGCGTGCCGTTCGCCCACCCCGTCGGGTTCCTCCTGTACGGCGTCGTGGTCGTGGGGAGCTACGTCGCCCTCGCAATCGCGGCGGGCCTCTTCGGTATCGCCGGCGTGAGCCGACTGGTCACGGTCTCCTCGGCGTTTCTCGTGTCGCCGCTCCTCGACGGGGTTGCGGTGTCGCTGTACGCCGGATGGACGGAGGGGAGCGAGTCGGGTGAGTCGACGGAGTCCGACGGGGCGAGCGAGTCACCGGACGAGTCCGGGGGGTCGGACGCGTCCGACGAGTCGAACGACGAGCGCGTCGTCGCCGAGGAATCGGCGGACGAGTCCGGGTTCGTGTTCGGTGCCGACGGGACGGCGACCGGGAGTCAGCCGTCCCCAGAGACGGAGCGCGGCATCGAATCGACGGGGGCGACCGAGACAGGGGGAGTGACCGAGAGAGCGGGAGAGATGGAGTCGGGAGCAGAGACCGCGGGCCTCGTCGCGGGCGTCCGCGGTGCGCTGACCGGCGGGGTGCGCGAACTCGGGACGTTCCTCAGAGCGGGCTGGGGGTACGTCGTCGTCTCGGCGGCGACGCTTCTCGTGGGCATCGCCGGGGGGTGGACGGCGACGGTCGACTCGGGGGTCAGCATCGACCCGCCGGCCGACCCGGCCTCGGTGTTCGGCGTCGTCCCGGTCGGGCCGTTCGTCAACCTCGCGGTCAACAACTGGTTCGTGGCGACGACCGCGGGATTCTCCGGGCTGTTCGGCGGGGTTCCGACCCTCGGGACGCTCCTGTTCAACGGGGCGCTCGTCGGGGCCGTCGCGGGCGTCGTCGACCCGGTGACGTTCATCGCGTTCGTCGGCCCGCACGGTATCATCGAACTCCCGGCTATCGCCGTCGCCGGTGGTGTCGGTCTCCGACTCGGCCACGTCGCGTGGGGCGTCTGGCGAGGGACGAGGGCGAAATCGGCGCTCGCCGACGAACTGGGACGGACGTGGCGACTGGTCGTCGGACTGCTCGTCGTGTTCGTCGTCGCCGGGTTCGTCGAGGCGTTCGTCACCCCGCAGGTGGCGGCGGCGGTGCTGGGGTGAGTGACAGCGGCACTTGGGTGAGCAACGGCGATACCGGGGCGAGCAGCGGTGCTGGATGACGACAACGGCCTGACGACGGCGTCGAAACGAACGGTATCGACGTCAGTTGACGGGGGAGAAGACCGTCTCCTCGACGCCACCTTCGTTCTGCTTGATGCCGCCGTCACCGGGCCGGCAGGGTGCGTTGTTGGGTCGGGCCGGGTCGACGATGGCTCCGGTCCCGAACGTCGCGTTTCCGGCCGTCGCCCCGTCGAACGCGAACTCCTCCATGTGCTGACCGCCCTTGAGCACGAGGTAGTCGATTTCGACGTCCGAGGTGAACTCGGCGGTGAAGAACTCGCCCGGTTCACCCTCGTCCGTGAAGGTGATGTCGACGTCGAGCGCGTCGTCCGCGTCGAGTTCGGTCCCGACGACGCAGGCCACGGCGTAGCTGATCGACGGAACGTCCGGCGTGCCCTCGTTCGAGTGCTCGTTCAGGTTGAGGTCGGCCGTCGTGCCGGTCTGTGTGACCGCGCCGGCGACGACGAGGCTGAGGAGGACGCTCAGGGCGAGGACGGCCGCGAAGAGCGTCGACGCCTGTCCGCGGTCGGTGCTCATCGGTCGCTCCGGCCGAGGACGTCGGTGCTGTGCGGTCGTGTGACGGAACGAGTGTGGGACATAGCCGAACGAACGAACGTACTATTCGAGTGTAAGTATGAACTTCCTTACAATCATACGATGTTGAACGTGTCGGCGGCGTTCGACGTTAAGTGAAGCCGGAGGGACAGATCGGGAGGGCGTCGCGCGGGGCTGACGGGACACAGGCCGAGCGACGGTGGGGCGTCGAAAGAAGTCGGATGTAGGCCGGTGCGCGCTGGGGCGAGAGAGCCGTCAGGAAGCGCTCAGTCGCCCTTCTCGATGGGGGCGCCGACGAGGTTGCCCCACTCGGTCCACGAGCCGTCGTAGTTGACGGCCGAGTCGTAGCCGAGCAGTTCGTGGAGCGCGAACCACGCCACGGAGGAGCGCTCGCCGATGCGGCAGTAGGCGACGACCGAGTTGTCGCCCGTGATGCCCTCGTCCTCGTACAGTTCCTGCAGTTCGTCGTAGGACTTGAACGTCCCGTCGTCGTTCGTCACGGCGGCCCACGAGATGTTCTTCGCGCCGGGGATGTGGCCGCCGCGCTGGGCGGTCTCCTGCAGTCCGGGGGGCGCGAGAATCTCGCCGGAGAACTCCTCGGGCGAGCGGACGTCGACCAGCGGAATCCCGCGGTCGATGGCCTTCTCGACGTCGTCGCGGTAGGCGCGAATGTCCTCGAACGGACCGCGAGCCGTGTACTCGACGGCCGGGAACTCGGGGGCTTCGTCGGTCGTCGGGTAGTCGTTGTCGAGCCAGTAGTCGCGGCCCCCATCCAGAAGGCGGACGTCGTCGTGGCCGTAGTACTTGAACTGCCAGTAGGTGTAAGCGGCGAACCAGTTGGAGTTGTCGCCGTACAGTACCACGGTGGACTCGTCGGAGATGCCGTGGCTACCCAGCAGGTCGGCGAAATCCTCCTTCGAGAGGATGTCGCGTGTCGTCTGGTCCTGCAGCTGTGTCTCCCAGTTGAAGCCGATGGCGCCGGGGGCGTGCGCCTCGTCGTACGCCTCCGTGTCGACGTCGACTTCGACGAGTCGGTACTCGGGGTCGTCGCTCTGGAAGTCCTCGAGGTGGTTCTCCACCCAGTCGGCGGAGACGAGAACGTCGTTCGCGTACTCTGTGTCGGACATCGCGTGGGTGTACGAAAGCCAGCCTCATAACTGCCACACCAACGGCAGAGACGGCCATTCATCCGCCGAAGAGGCAAATCTGACGGGTTCTCTCGCGAGACGCCGCCGCCCGCCGGGGTCGCACCCGAACCTCGAACGGACGACGAGCGGGTCAATCAAACTGTTGGAGGCGTGTGTGGCAATTATTGCCCGTATCTCTGACGCCAGTGAGGAACCGAGAAGTCACGACTGCTAAGACCCGTGACCGACAAGCTCCGTCCATGACCGACATCGTGGTCTCCGCCGCGTGGCTGGCCGACCATCTGGACGAGGTACGGGTCGTCGACGTCCGCGACGACTGGGAGTTCGACGGTATCGGACACGTCCCCGGAGCGGTAAACGTCCCGTTCGACAGTTTCCGGGCGGAAGAACACGCCGTCGACCGTGGCGGCGACCCCGCGGAGGGGATGCTCCCCGGCGTCGAGGCGTGGGAGGAGGTACTGAGCGAAGCGGGCATCACGCCCGACGACACCCTCGTCGTCTACGACGACACCCACGGCGTCTTCGCGGCGCGCTTTCTCGTCACCGCCCTCGCGTACGGACACGAGACGGTCCACCTCCTCGACGGGGACTTCAGCGCGTGGAGCCGCGACCACGAAGTCGAGCGCGGGGAGAGCGGGCGAGCGGAGACGGAGTACGCGGCGTCGAAAGCCGAAGACTCGCCGTTCGTGGGCTTCGAGACGGTCCAGGCCGCACTCGAAGACGACGACGTCGCCGTCCTCGACACGCGCGAACCGCACGAGTGGGAAGAGGGTCACCTCCCCGGCGCGGTCCAACTCGACTGGCGCGAACTCGTCGACGACGACTCGCGGGGGCTGAAACCCGACGACGAACTGGAAGCCATCCTCGCGGACCACGGGGTGGACCGCGAGAAACGGGTCCTGCTGTACTGCAACACGGCCCGGCGCATCAGCCACACGTACGTCGTCCTCCGACACCTGGGCTACGAGGACGTCATGTTCTACGAGGGATCGCTGACGGAGTGGGAGGCGCGGGGCGCGCCGCTGGAGTCCGCCTGAGACGAGGCGTCCGTTTCGCCTCGCTCTCGCTCCGGTGCATCTCACTCGCCCGCCTCACCTCGCTCCGGTCGCGTCTCGCTCGCCCGCCTCACTCTCGCAGTTCGTCGACCGGGACGTCGTTGAACTCCGACGAGAGGAGGCCCGCCGCCTCGACGACGAGCGCGACGATGAGCGGACCGGCGATGATGCCGATGGCGCCCATCGAGAGGAGGCCGCCGACGAAGCCGATGAAGTAGACGCCGCCCGAGAGGTTCGCCGCGCGCTTCGAGAGGCGCGGACGGATGAGGATGTCGGGGAGCCAGGCGACGAAGAACCCGCCGACCGCGAGGAGGACGAGAGCCTGTGAGAGCTGTCCGGCCGCGACGTGGACGATGGCGATGATCAGGAGGAGGAGGCTCGGACCGACGATGGGGATGAACTGGAGGATGGCGGCGACCGTCGAGAGCGTGATGATGGAGTCGTAGCCGAGGAGGAAGAACACCGGGAGGGCGATGACGAACGTGCCGACCGCCGTCGCGGCCTGGAGGATGTAGATGCCGAACAGGGTGTTCCGCGCGCGGCGGTTGAGCGCCTTCGCCACCCGGCGGTACTCCGGCGGAACGACGGCCAGAAGCGACTGTGCGACCGCCTCGCTGCGCTGGAGGAGCGAGTAGACGAGGAAGACGAACAGGGTGAACTTCACGAGGAGGACGGGCAACGAGACGAGGAGTTGCTGGCCGACGCTGCGGACGATTTCGACCATCGACGCCCGGAGGTCGGCGACCTGAATAGTGAACATTCGGCCGAGGAACTCGACCTCGTACGTCGCCGGGAGCGTCGACAGCAGGGCGAGCGTCTCGGTGAGTCGGCTGGCGGTGAGGAAGACGAGCGGTGCGACGACGGCGATGACGCCGACGAGTGCCGCGAAGGTGACCACCACCGTCGCTAACCGTTCGCCCAGACCGCGGTCGACCAGTTCCTCGTGGACGGGAACCAGCAGGTACGCGACGGTGACGGCGAAGAACACCGTCCCGATGACGTCGTAGAGCAACGCCGCGGCGACGACCGTCAGGACGACGAGAAGGCCGCCGAGCACGTACCGTCGTGGAAGTGCCACGTGCGTTCTCCACACGTCATCGAGTTAAATCCGTACCACGCAGGAGCGCGGCGACAGACCCTCGCGATGGACGCGTCGTCGAGGGTATCGCGATGGACGCGTCGTCGAGGGTATCGCGATGGACCTGTCGTCGAGGGTATCGCGAGGGCCGTGTCGCCGAGGGTATCGCGAGGGCCGTGTCGCCGAGGTTAAGACCACTCAGTGTAATTACCCAGTTATGAAGCGACGAGCGTTCCTGCGAACGGCAGGTGCGGCCGGGACGGCGGGACTCGTAGCGGGGTGTCTGGGAGGTGGGACCGACCAGGACGGTGAGGACAGCGGGTCGACGGCGGAATCGACCGCCGGATCGACCAACACTCCGGGGGAGACGACGGGAACGACGGTCGGTTCGACGGCACCGGCGGAGCTGGTGGTCGGGACGTACAGTTCGTTCGTGGACGCCCCGAGTTCCTCGCCGGGACCGTGGCTGAAAGAGCGGTACGAGTCGGAGTTCGACGCCACGCTGACGTGGGAGACGCCCGAGAACGGGTTGAACTACTTCATCGAGCGGCAGCTCGGAAACGCACGCATCGACGCCGACGTCTACGTCGGCCTCGACACGAACATGCTCATCCGAATCGACCAGAAGCTCTCCGAACCCCTCTTCGCACCGGTCGAGGAGGGCGCGCTCTCACGGCGCGAGGAGGTGAAATCGTCGCTGGAGTTCGACCCGAAGGGGAGGGCCGTCCCGTACGACACGGGTTACATCTGCCTCGTCTGGAACGAGGCGGAGACGACCGCTCCGGAGACGTTCGACGGCCTGCTCGACCCGGCGCACGCGGGCGAACTCATCGTCCAGAACCCCACGTCGAGCGCGACGGGGCAGGCGTTCCTCCTGCACACCGTCGCGGCGAAAGGCGAGGAGGGCTACCTCGACTACTGGCGGGGGCTGAAGGAGAACGACGTCCGCGTCCTCGGCAACTGGGAGGACGCGTACAACGCCTACTCGAACGGCGAGGCGCCGATGGTGGTGTCGTACTCGACGGACCAGGTGTACGCCAACCGGTACGACGAACCGATGGCGCAACACCAGATCCGGTTCCTGAACGACCAGGCCTACGCGAACCCCGAGGGGATGGCCCGGTTCGCGACGAGCGACAACGTCGACCTGGCGAACGGGTTCATGGACTTCGTGCTTCGGCCCGAAGTCCAGGCCGAAATCGCGGTCCGGAACGTCCAGTTCCCGGCGACGACGACGGCGGAGCTACCGGCGGAGTTCGCCGAGTACGCTCACGAACCGCCGGAGGCCGTCACCTTCACGTACGACGAACTGAAGGGTTCGCTCAGTGAGTGGACCGACGCGTGGGCCAGAGCGTTCGCCAGCAAGTGACCGCGACGGCGACGGCCGGACAGTGAACGGCCCGCGCGGCACGCTCGGACGACTCGGTCGCCGCCTGGGATGGGAACGACTGGCCCTCCCGGCGGCCGCGGCCGTGACGGGCGTCGTCCTCCTCGTCGTCTTCTACTACCCGGTGGCGACGGTGTTCGTCGAGAGCGTCGTCGTCCGCGGGGAGGTGACGTTCGACCCGATTCGGTCGGTTCTCACCTCCGACTTCTACCTGGTGGACATCATCGGCTTCACCGCCTACCAGGCGTTCCTCTCGACCGTCGCCAGCGTCGCGCTCGGCCTCCCGGGTGCGTGGGTGCTCGCACGGTTCGAGTTCCCCGGTCGGCGGACGCTCCGGTCGGTGACCATCCTCCCGTTCGTGTTACCGTCGATCATGGTCGCAATCGGCTTCGTCGCGATGTTCGGTCGACGGGGAACGCTCAACGCCGCACTCGGACTCGTGGGTCTCGGCCCCGTCGAACTGCTGTTCACGCTCGAAGCCGTCGTCGTCGCGCACGCCTTCTACAACGCGCCGCTCGTGATGCGCGTCGTGACCGCCGCGTGGGAGAGCGTCGACGCCCGCACCGTCGAGACGGCGCGGAGCCTCGGCGCTTCCCCCACGAGGGCGTTCCGCGACGTCGTCGCCCCTCAGCTCCTGTCGGCAGTCGCCGTCGGCGCGACGCTGACGTTCGTCTTCACGTTCGCCTCCTTCCCCATCGTCCTCGCGCTCGGCGGGTTCCAGTTGGCGACCGTCGAAGTGTGGATTTTCAAGCTCGTGTCGGACCTCGAATACGCCGAGGCGGCGGCGCTGGCGACCGTCGAGACGGCCATCTCGCTCGGACTCACCTACGCGTATCTCCGGTACGAGGGCCGCGTCTCGGGGCAGGGCGAGGGCGCGAACCCCCTGCCACGGCAGTCGCTCGTGCCCGATTCACTGGACGTGAAAACGCTCGCGGGTCGGCTCTCGATTCTCGCGTACGGTCTCGTGGTCGTCGTGGTGTTCGTCGGTCCCATCGCGAGCATGCTCCTCGCGAGCGTCTCCGCCTCGCAGGGCTTCACCCTCACACACTACCAGTTCCTCGTCGAGCGGCAGGCGACGGGCGCGTCGTTCCAGGTAAAACCGCTGCCGGCCGTCCGAAACTCCCTCGTGTTCGGCGTCGCCACCGTCCTCGTCGCACTCCCGATGGGTGTCGTGGTGAGCCTGCTCTCGGCGCGGTCGGGGTGGAAGGGACGGGTTATCGACACGGTGGCGATGGGGCCGCTCGCCGTGTCGGGTATCGTCGTCGGCCTCGGTCTCCTCCGGGGGCTGGTGTTCGGAGTGAGCGTGTTCGGCCGGGAACTCGTCGTCACGGGGACCGTCGCCATCGTCGCCGCCCACGCCGTCGCCGCGTACCCGTTCGTCACCCGGAACGTCTCGCCGCTCCTCGCCCGGTTGAACCCGCGACTCGTCGAGTCGGCGCGGAGTCTCGGCGCGACGCGGGCGCGGGCGCTGTGGGATATCGAACTCCCGCTGGTTGCGGCGGGCGTCGTCGCCGGCGCGGCGTTCGCCTTCGCCATCAGCATCGGCGAGTTCGACTCGACCGTCATCCTCGCGTCGGGGTCGGGCAGCTACACGATGCCCGTCGCCGTCGAGCGCTACCTCGGCCGTCGACTGGGGCCGGCGACGGCGATGGGGTCGGTCCTCCTCGTGATCACCGCGGCGAGTTTCGTCGTCATCGACCGGTTTGGGGGACGATGGGAGTCGTGACCCGAGCGCGTTCCGTCGCGCGAGGACGAGCGAATCCCATCGTCGAGGTGCGGGTCGTGACCCGAGCGCGTCCAACCGGCGTCCGAACGGAGTGCCGTCTCGCCGGACGTGTTTTCGTACTTAGACGCTTCCACCCGAAACGAAGGGGTTGTGGACGGGCGAGAAGCGATGTCGGAGACGCTCTTGTCCACCCTCACGAGGGGAACAGTTTAGCACCGCACCGAACCACCCTTCGAACGACTCGGGCGGCCACCGTCGGTCGCCCCACGAGGACACCGACATGACCGCGCTCGACCTCACAGGCGTCACCAAGCGGTACGGTGAGACGACGGCGCTCGACGACGTCTCGCTCGATGTCGACGACGGCGAGTTCTTCACGCTCGTCGGTCCCTCGGGCTGTGGGAAGACCACGATGCTCCGACTCGTCGGAGGGTTCGAGTCGCCCACCGAAGGCGAGATCAGGTTCGACGGCCGTGACGTGAGCGGGGTTCCGCCCGAAGAGAGGGGTATCGGCGTCGTCTTCCAGAGCTACGCGCTCTTCCCGCACATGAGCGTCGCCGAGAACGTCGCGTACGGCCTCCGCTTCTCCGACCCGCCGGGCGGCGTCTCCAGACGCGAGCGCGTCCGCGAGTTGCTCTCGCTGGTCGACCTCGACGGCTTCGAGGAGCGCGACCCGACCGAGCTATCGGGAGGGCAACAGCAGCGAGTCGCGCTCGCCCGGGCACTCGCCCCCGGACCGCGGGTGCTCCTGCTCGACGAGCCGATGAGCGCGCTCGACGCGGGGTTGCGCGAACGGCTCCGCGCGCAGGTGAAAGAGATTCAGCGCGAACTCGGCGTGACGACCCTGTACGTCACCCACGACCAGGAGGAGGCGCTCGCCGTCTCCGACCGCGTGGCCGTGATGAACCGCGGGCGGGTCGAACAGGTCGGGACGCCACAGGAGGTCTATCGTCGACCGGAGAGCCCGTTCGTCGCGTCGTTCGTCGGGGACAACAACCTCTTCGAGGGACGTGTCGTCGGCCGCGACGACGGGACGGTGGACGTCGACGTCGGGGAGACGATGTTCGAGATACGAGCGAACGGGGAAGGGGGTCCGACCGTCGGGGAGGACGTCACGTTCGCCGTCCGTCCGGAACGGTTGCGGACGCTCGCCGAGGACGAAGCCGTCGACGGGTCGGCGGAACCGAACCGACTGCGCGCGCAGGTCGTCCGGTCGGAGTTTCTCGGCGAGACGACGCGCGTGTGGCTCGACTGGGAGGGCAGAGAGGTGACCGCGCGGGCGAGCGAGTCGCTGGCGGGAACGGTGACGCTAGCGTTCGCGGCCGAGGACGCACAGATAGTGCGCGTCGGGTAGGGGGAGGACGGACGGGCGACGACGGGTGTTCAGGCGACAACAGGGTTTTCAGGGGACGACGCCGACGGTGAGGAGCGTCCCGAGTTCGCGGTAGCGCTCGACCATCTCCGCGCGCGTCTCGAACCCTTCGGTGGGAAACTCGTCGGCGGGGGGGATTTCGACCTCTCTGTCGGGGACGTTGTCCTGTCCGGCGACGTACAGGCCGGCCTCGCGGAACTTCGCTCTGTACTCGGGCGCGGACCAGCGCGTCATCGGGACCGAGATGCGCTCTTGCCACTCGTGGGAGTAGCGGTTCTCCTCGTAGAAGTTCACCGCGCAGTAGAACGTCCCGCCCGGCCGAAGGACCCGGTGCAGTTCTTCGAGGGTGTGCAGGGGGTCGGGAGCGTAGTAGAACGCCTCCATCGAGAAGCAGTGGTCGAAGCTGTCGTCGGCGAAGGGGAGCGCACCGAAGTCGCCGACGACGAACTCCACCGACTCGTCGTCGGTGTACTCGCGGGCGTTCTCGACCATTCCGGGCGCCCCGTCGAGGCCGACCGCCCGCCCGGCACCACCGGCTTCGCGGAGGGCGCGGGCGGCGTACCCGCTTCCGGAGCCGAGGTCGAGGACGGCGTCGCCCGACTCGACCGGCATCCGCGAGAGGACGTGTTTCGCGGTGTGCCAGTGGCGCTGTTCCATCCCGCGGTCACGGCCGTCGGCGGCCCACGCGTCGAACTCGTCGCGAACGCTCATGGTCGCTTGTGAACCGCGCGTGGCAAAACCGGTTCGACTCTCGGTTGTCAGAGACCGATCGAACTCATCGAACGGGAAACCGTGTCTCACACCGAGTCGGGAGAAACGCCGTTACAGCGGTCGACCGCAGAGATTTCGAAGCGAGCCCCACCGTCGGAGCCGCTGTCCACTTCGATGACCCATCCGTGGGCGTTGGCGATCTGTTCACAGATGGCCAGTCCGAATCCCATCCCGTCCGGACTGGTCGAGTACCCCATCTCGAACACGTCGTCCCGGTCGTCCTCGGCGATGCCGGGCCCGTCGTCTGCAACGTAGAACCCCCCGTCTTCGAGGGGACCCACCCTGACGGTCACGTCGGTCCCGACGTGGGCGACGGCGTTCGTGAAGAGGTTTTCGAGCAGTTCTTGGAATCGTGATCGGTCCGCAACGATTGTCGTGTCTCCCTCGACACCTAACTCGGCTCCATCGGTCTCGACGACGCACCACGCAGCCTCGGTCACCGTGCGGAGGTCGGTCGGTTCGGGGTCGAGGGTTTCCTTCTCCTCCCTCGCCAGCGTCTGGAGGTGGTCAAGCAGTTCTGCCGCCCGGTCGAGCGCCTGCATGGCCGTTTCGAGGTGTGTGAGGTCGCCGGTTTCGAGAGCCAACTGGACGTTCCCCCCGCGACGTTGAGGGGGTTGTTCAGGTCGTGTGAGAGGGCTGCGATGTGACTTTTCAACTGTCGGTTCTGTTCGAGGAGGATCCGTTCTCGACGGTCACGGGTGCAGTCGCACATCGTCACCGCGTATCCCACGTGGGTGTCTTGTTCACGGAGCGTCGTGAGTGTCACATCCGCCCAGAACTCCGAGCCGTCCTTGCGCACGCGCCATCCCTCGTCCGTGACACGCTCTTTTGTCTCCGCCTCCTGAAGGAGCCGGTCGGGAGCGCCAGCCGCGACATCGGACTCGCGTGAGAGAGTCGAAAGGTGTTCGCCGACGACTTCGTCGGCCGTGTACCCGCTGAGCGTCTCTGCACCCGCGTTCCACGTCCGGATGTGGCCGTTCTCGTCAAGCACGAAGACCGCACACTCGTCGATATTCTCGACGAGTAACTCGAACTGGAATTGGGTTCGCTGGGAGTCCTCTCGCGAACCCTCGTCGTCCCGCCAGTAGACGAGAGATCGATTAACTGTGAGAGAGTGGTCGACAGCCATACCTCAGAACACAGACGCCGGGGTGACTTGGTAGGTAACTACTGTCACGGACTGTTTCGAACTGTTTCGAACTGTTTTACACTGTTTCACGCGGCCGATATCGGCGCGTAGACGCGTTTTAGGGGCGCTCGACCGGTTTGGGGAGTCCGGCCGCTTCGACGGGCTGTTCGGACCGATTCCCACCGCCCACCCGCGAATGCCGCAACGGACAGACCGACTCAGGCGACCCCACTGGGAACCGACGTGGGACCGGCGTCTATCCCGTGCGGTCTTTACCGGCAGGGAACGGAGGAGAGGTATGGTCGGGAAGAACCGACGCTTCGCGCTCGCGGACACGGCCCAGCAGGTCGTCGGCGGGTTCCTCCTCGCCGGGCCGTTCGTCGTCACCGAGGAGGTGTGGGTGCTCGCGCGGAGCATGTCCGCCGTCCAGGGACTGTTGACGTTCGTCATCGTCCTCGCCATCGGCTACGGGACGCTGTACAAGGCCGACAACCGCGACCCCGACCGCGAAGCCGACATCGCCGGGGTTCCCGCGCGGTTCGTCTCGCTCATCCTCGTCTCGTACCTCTCGGTGTTCATCCTCGCGCTGGCGTTCGACGCGCCGGGGACGTTCCTCGCCGACATCGCGCAGGCGGACCCGGGTGCGGTCGACATCCTGGGGATGACCCTGAGTGGGGCGGTCCTCGGCGTCACGCTGAAGGCGACGAGCGTCGGTGCAATCTTCAGCGTCATCGGGGCGGCGACGGCCGACACGCTGTTTTAACATCCCTCGCCATCCCGCAGTCTTAAGTCGGTTCGGTCGGTCAATCGCGTATGGATTACACCCTCGCCATCGAGAACACGCCCGACAGTATTCCGGGCGGGACAGGGCTTCTCCTCCTCCATCCGAGCATCGGCGAGACGGACCGGATCGACACCGACTTCCTGAAGACCGACACCGACCACTTCCTCGTCGTCTCCACCCGAACGACGGCGCGGGAGGTCGAACAGAAACTCGAATACTACGACGTCGACGAGTCGCGTGCGGTCATTCTCGACTCCATCTCCGTCGAGCGCGGCTACTCGCGACGCCGAACCGAGAACATCCACTACGTCCGCTCGCCGGACGACCTCGCGGGCATCGTCGAGCAGGTCCGCACCTTCCTCGAAACTCACGACGGCAAACTCCGCGTGAGCGTCGACTCCGTCACGGAGATGGCGTACTACGCCGACGTGGACCAGGCGTACGCGGCGACGAAGGAACTGCTCGACCTCCTCGACGAACACGACGCCGTCGGCCTCTTCCACCTCTCGAAGGAGGTCCACGACGAGGAGACGCTCGACCGGTTCCGCGAACTGTTCTACGGCGTCATCGACCTCGACGTCGAAGGGACCGTCAGCTACGAGTCCTAGACGAGGAGGAGACAGAGACGAGTCCCGAGACGAGACGTCAGTCGTCCGCGCGCAACTGCTCGAACGTCTTCTCGGCCCACCGGACCGCGTACTCGGCACCGTGGTCGAGATACGCCCCCGTGTCGAGCGCGGCGAACGGGGCCGGGAGGTCGAGGTCGTGTTTCACCGCCGAACAGGCGTACTCGGTCGCGGCCGCGAACGAGGTCTTCCCGCGGGCGACTTCGGCAGGGAGGTCCGCGAGCCTCCCGGAGAGACGGTCACCGGCGTCGTCCCACGCGTCGTACAGGCCGGGGTAGTCGTCGTCCCACCCCCGGAAGACCTCGCGGGTCTGGAGGCCCACCCACGCGTCGTACAGCGCCGCGGCGACCTGGTAGACGTCGGCCGGGCCCGACCCGACCGCCGCGTCGAGGGCGACGTACCGCTCGCCGAAGAAGGGGAGGAAGCTCTCCGGAACGTCGAGCGAGAGTTCGACGAACGCCTCCGCGAGGAGAAAGTCGAGGAACGCGTCGGGCGTCCCGCGGGCGCGGTACTTCACGAGGACGGTCGGGGGGACCGTCTGCCGCGTCCACACGACCGTCCCGTCGTTGGGTAGCCCGATGGTGAAGTCGGAACCGGCGTAGTGTGCGAGCGTCTCGGGGACGTCGTCGGGGAACCACTCGCGCGGATAGCTCGCCGGGTCGAGCGAGTCGGCGAGCAGTCCCAGGTCCTCGGCGACGGCGGGCGGGAGCGTCTCGAAGTCCCGGCCGACGTCTAAGACGAGCGAGTCGGGGGCGTACGCGTCGTGGACGGCCGCGGCCTCTCCCGTGAGCGACCGGCGCTCGAACGTGGGCATCGGCGCTATCCGAACGCGGCGACGCCGATGAGAAGCAGCACCAACACGACCGCGAGGCCGACTGTCCCGAGCACGATCTTCGTCGCTTGGCTCATGTCCTCACGGTCTGGGGCCGGTCGCTTAAAAGCTTCAATTCCGGCCACGGCTGCGCTCCGCCGCATCTCACGCGTTCGCGTTACCGGTCCCACTGTGACCGCCGCCGGGGGCCAGAAACCCCTTCGTTTCCGGTGGAACGTGAACACGTGACAATCCGTCCTCGGGTATCGACTGCGGTACTCGAAGCGATGCAGTGTAGCGATTCGAGTGGAGTCTCGTCGAAGAACTTCTCACGGGGTTCCAGTCGAAGCGAAGGGGTTTAGTGGGTCCATCCGAAGGGGAGCGCTCGGTGGGGGAGAACCACCACTCGGAGGAGGAACGCGAGGAAAATTCGGGAGCGCTCAGTCGTCGCCGCGGTCGTCCCAGGAGCCCGGGACCTCGATGACGTACCTGCCGTCCTCCTGGAGGGAGATGATGTACTCCTGACGGTCGTACAGTTCCATCAGGTTGAGTTCGTACTGTCCCGGGCTGACGATCTTGATGCTCTCGAACTGGCTGTTGAGTTCCTCGCGGAGTTCTTCGAGGCCGGGACGGTCCTCGTTCTGTGGTTCGATGACGCGACCGTCGACCGATTCCGGAGTCTGACGGGACTGTGAGGCGGCGTCGGCGAGTTCGTCGGGGCTGACGAAGTCCGTCCGGGCGCTCGCTTGCGCGTGGTCCTCGGCGGGCGGGCGGGCGTCGTCCGTCCGTCGTTCGACCTCCGCGTCGTTTTGGTCGTCGGTCTCGGACGGAGGAGTCCCCTCGTCGGTCTCGGACGGAGGGGTCGACTGCGACGGGGCTGACGGGGCCGAATCCGCGGATGCGTCCGCCGTCGACGACGGGTCCGCGGACGGAGGCGGGGACGACCGGGACGGTGACGAGGACGGACGAGGAGGCGAATCGGCGGTGTCGGCCGGACCGTCACCAGCGTCGGTCGACGAACGGTCGGAGGGAGTCGGTCGGCCGGCCTCCGCCGCCGAGTCAGAATCAGCGGCGTCGTCCGTGGCTGGGGTCGAATCGGACTCCCGGGCGCGGGGTGAGGCGGGCTTGAACTGGAACTTGTTGCCGCCACAGTCGGGGCAACCCGAGAGCATCTCCTTGGAGCCGTCGGCGAACGTTCGCCCGCAGGTGGTACACTGGTGGGGCATCGGGGGTTACTTCCGCGAGACGAGCGCGCTGATGAAGTCCTCGTCCTTGTGGAGCGTCTTGATCTGGTTGGCGGGGCCGATGACGGTGAGCTTCTTCGGGGAGTCGCGGCCGATGAGTTTCCCGAAGAGGCCGCCGCTGCTTCCGCCCGTGGTGGGATAGGTCTCGATCTCGATGCCGTTGAACTCGTCGGGGCTGATCTCGGTCATCGTCACCTCGATGAGCTTCGACTCCTCGTCGGGGGAGAGCCCCTCTTCGAGGATGACGATGTTACCCTCGCGGACGCCGTCGAGGATGAGTCGGATCTTCTCCATCGACCGGAGCTTCTCCATCCGGGCGCCGCTGATGAGGTCTATCTGAACACCGTCGGGCGATTCCGGTTCGGGGGTTGCTTCAGGCATCGTGGCTCACCCGAAGTACTCCGCGATCTTCTCGTACACTTCGTCCATGTTCTCTCCTTCGAGTGCCGACAGGGGCACCGTCTCGTGCTGTGGGTAGGCGTTCGCGATGCGCTGGACGTTCGACTCGTCGAGGTCGATCTTGTTCGCGAAGATCAACACGGGGAGGTTCTGGCTCTCGATGATGCCGATGAGCATCGTGTTCACCTGGGTGAAGGGGTCCTGTGTCGAGTCGAGGACGTAGATGACGCCGTCGACGTCCTCCCGGAGCCAGTGCATGGCCTCGGCGACGCCCTCGGTCGCCTCCCGGGAGCGGCGGACCGCGTCCTCCTTCTCCATGTCGTGTTCGATGAACTCCTTGTAGTCGACCTTGGTCGTCACCCCCGGGGTGTCGACGATGTCGATGGTGACGGTCTTGCCGTTCCGCTCGATCTCGACGTTCTCCTTCCGTCGGGCGCGTCGGGTCTCGTGGGGAATGTGGCTTTCGGGACCGACGGCGTCACCGGTCCAGTCGCGTGCGATTCGGTTCGCGAGCGTCGTCTTCCCGGCGTTCGGCGGCCCGTAGATACCGATGCGCTTGGGCTCGGCGTCGACGAACAGCCGGTCGACGACTCGCGATATGCTGTCTCTGAGGTCTGTGAACAGTCCCATCCTGGCCTCCAGCGCCCTCTACGTTCCCGCAGAGGGGCGTATGCGGTTACAACATATTCCACTCCACTTAAGTCTGCGTCAGACATGCGTCATCGATTCCCACGACGCTTCCCTGCGGTTCTTGGGCGGTTGCGAAGACGGCGAAGACGCGGACAGGGCGCTCGAAGCGTTGTCACCCCCGCCCGAAACCCCTTCATTTCCGGTGGAGTCGGGCAGACGACAGCGCCGTCGCCTCCCCGACGGCGACCCCTGGTAGCGACACGAGGACGGGACGTGCTGTTGGCTCGGATCGATTGGCGTCGGAACGGTGGCGTCGGTCTTACCCGACGGTGAGTGATGCCCGCTCCGGACTGGGAACGCCGAGATACCGTGCCGGTCGGACGGCCCCCCACCCCTTCGTTTCGACTGGAACGTCCTCCGGGACTCCCCCTCGAAGCAGGTCGAGGGCGACTATCCTCTCTAGATACCTAGAAGAGCCCTTCGAAAATATGTTGTTGTACTGCAGTACGGATTTGGTTGAACGGAAGCTATCTTAGTTCTTTCTGTCTAGAGAGAGGCCCCACCCCCACCCCTCCCGTGCCCCGTTCCAGTTGAAACGAAGGGGTGGGGGGGTTCGTGATATCTCATAGACACGAGAGGGTCTGAACCGGGCAACCGCTCCGTCGACCCTGTTCCCGCCTCGCTCGCGCGCTCCGGTGGAACCCCCGATTCGCCTGCACCTCCCCGTCGTTTCGACTCCGTCACTCATCGCCCCGGTCCTACGCACCGTTTCCGCTCCAGATAATCGACGGAGACGCCGCCGGCGTCACGAACCGTCGCTCTCGCACCCGGTTCAGTTCGTCTCTCAGCGTCTCTCAGCGACTTCAAAATGTTTGTATTATTGATGGTTACTCGACTCGTGACCCCGTCTCAAACCCGTTCGTCCCCTCGTTTCAGGTCGACAGCGAAACGGCCGAAGAGCCGCGAATTCCGGCGTTTCCCTCCGGATTTCGGGTCGATTCGAGGTGAAACGTGGCTGGCGAGAGACAATCTTTTTATACCTCCTCTTCATCTGTTTCGTCTGCATCATCTGGACGCCTTTCGCGACCGTCCCGGCGGGACATGCCGGTACGCGCCGTGTATCCCACGATACACCGGCGTCAGGTCGGTTCTCCAGTTGAAATGGTGGGGTACGAACATGGGTGAAAACGAGGATGACACACGCGGTACGAACGACTACGCTCGACCCGAAGGAACGGACGTCGATGGGGCCCTCGACGAAACGAACGACGCGCACGACGCGACCGAGACGGACGATACAGACGGGACGGACGATACAGACGGGACGGACGGAACGGACGGGACCGCCCCGGATTCGGTCGAAGACCTGACCGACGCGGGCGAGTCCACCTCCCGACCGACGGCGGGCCTCGACTTCGACGAGGTCGTGCTCGAGGAGACGACGGAGAGTACCGGCCTGTTCGACGACCTGCTCTCCGGCGAGCCAATCTTCGAGAACAAGGAGGTGCTCCGACCGTCGTACACGCCGCACGAACTCCCCCATCGGACGGAGCAGATCAACCAGATGGCGACGATCCTCGTCTCCGCCCTCCGCGGGGAGACCCCTTCGAACATCCTCATCTACGGGAAGACCGGGACGGGAAAAACTGCCAGCGCGAAGTACGTCTCCCAGGAACTCGAATCCACGTCACAGAAGTACGACGTCCCCTGTGAGGTCGAGTACATCAACTGCGAGGTGACCGACACCCAGTACCGCGTCCTCGCCCAGCTCGCGAACAAGTTCATCGAGAAGAACGAGGCCGTCATCGAGAGCCAACTCGAACGCCTGCACGACCTCAAGACGCGTGCGGCCGACAACACGGACGTCCTCGCGGAGACGGAGTTCGACTCGCTCGACGCGCTCGACGCGCGCATCGAGAGCTTGGAGGCCGACCGCGAGGAGATGGAGACCGTCCCCATGACCGGGTGGCCGACCGACAGAGTGTACTCGACGTTCTTCGACGCCGTCGACTACCACGAACGGGTCGTCGTCATCATGCTCGACGAGATCGACAAACTCGTCGAGAAGTCGGGCGACGACACTCTCTACAACCTCTCGCGGATGAACTCCGAACTCACCAACTCGCGCATCTCCATCATGGGTATCTCGAACGACCTGAAGTTCACCGACTTCCTCGACCCGCGCGTGAAGTCCTCGCTGGGCGAGGAGGAGATCGTCTTCCCGCCGTACGACGCCACCCAACTGCGAGACATCCTCCAGCACCGCGCCGACGTGGCGTTCAAATCGGGCGCGCTGACCGACGACGTCATCCCGCTCTGTGCCGCCTTCGCCGCCCAGGAACACGGCGACGCCCGCCGCGCGCTCGACCTCCTCCGGACGGCCGGGGAACTCGCCGAACGCGGCCAGGCCGACACGGTCGAAGAGCGCCACGTCCGCCAGGCGCAGGACAAGATCGAACTCGACCGGGTCGTCGAGGTCGTCCGAACCCTCCCCACCCAGTCGAAAATCGTCCTCTTCGCCACCATCCTCTTAGAGAAAAACGGCGTCCGCAACATCAACACCGGCGAGGTGTTCAACATCTACAAGCGCCTCTGTGAGGAGATCGACGCCGACGTCCTCACCCAGCGCCGCGTGACCGACCTCATCTCCGAACTCGACATGCTCGGCATCGCGAACGCCGTCGTCGTCTCCAAGGGTCGATACGGCCGAACGAAGGAGATCTCCATCTCCGTACCCATCGAGGAGACCGAAGCCGTCTTACTCTCCGACTCCCGCCTCAGCGACATCGAGAACGCCCAGCCGTTCGTCCAGGCCCGCTTCGACAACTGAGCGGCGGGAGGATCGGACTCCACCCGTTCCACCCGAAACAGCCGTTCCTCCCGAACGAACCGATTCATCCGAAACAGTGGACACACCGGAAACGGCGGCTCCACCCGAAACGGTGGGTTCTGCCGACCTCCGTGCTCTCCGACTCAGGCTGCGGCCGCGTTCGGCGGAGGGGCCTCGACCACGTCGACCTGTGCGGTGTCCGCTTCGAGACGCTGACGGGCCTCGCGCTCTCCGGGAATCGGGTCCCTGTCAGTCGCGGTTGGTTCCACCGCCAGTTGTCGCGTCTCGTCCGTGACACGGACCTCCACGAGCCCGTACGCTCCCGTCTGGACGATGTCCGAGAGGCCCAGTCGAACCCAGCCCAGATACGGGATGCGGATCCGCGCGATTCCCGTGACCCACGAGGGTTTCACGGGTTCGGCGATGCCCGACACCTGGTCGTATCGGCCGTTCGCGTCGCCCTTCGTGATGAACCCGCCGTGCGGGGCGGGGCAGTTGCGGAGTTCGTCACAGCTGTCGGCGGAGATGAACTCGGGGTCCGCGCGGTCGTACCAGTTCTCCCCCTCTTCGACGTAGAACTCCGCGCGGTGGATGATGGGGGGGCCTCCCCGACCCGGGTCGTCGTAGACGACGACCGAACCCGGCCCGCCGAACGTGCGGTAGTCGATGTCGCTTCCCGTCTCGGCCGTCACGACACCTGTCTCCTCGTACGCCGCGTCGGGCGTGTACCGACCGGGCTCGGTGATGAACACGAGGTCACCCTTGTGCATGTGCGGCTCCATGCTCCCCGACTCGACGGCGACCATCGGCGGCCACACGCCGCTGACGCCGAACAGCACCAGTCCGACGAGGACGACGGCGCCGATACTCGTCCCGACCTCGCGCAGGAAGAACAACGGCCCCGACTGTGCGGTCCACAGCCGACGAACGAACGGCTCGTCCGTCTCGCTGCCGGGAACCGGGTTCGGCGCACTGTCGTCGGGCACGTCCGCGTCGTTCAGACTGCCCGCGTCGTTCAGACTGCCCGCGTCGTTCGGGCTGTCCGCGTCGTTCGGGCTGTCCGCGTCGCTCGGGCCGTCCGCGTCGTCGCCGACAGCGTCCGGTCCGTCACGACCACTGGACGGTGTCGTTGACTCGTCGTCGGGGTCAGAAGACGGGGTGGAGGGGCTGGTGGCGACCGCGTCGTCGACCGGGGATTCGTCGTCGTGCGAGGACCGGCGGCCCTCATCGGCGGTCATCACCTCTCTTACCTCCGCCCCGGATTTCAACCTTCTGGGTTGACAGTGTTTCCCGCGTTCGGTACGGGGAAGAGACGTGGTGGCTGCGGGTGGGGAGTGTAGTTTAGTGAGTGTATTCGCGAGCACGACGACCGCACGATACACGGGTGCAGTGGGGCCGCAGCCTCACCCACCCCGGCCGGTCCGGTCGGGCTTCGTCCCGGCCGGGACCCTCGCGCGCCGTTCGCTCCCGCCGGTCGCTCACTCCCGCGCCCCAGCCGCCGACACAGTGCGGTGGCGCGTGACGTCACGCGGTCCCGCCGCGTGAGGCACGCGCGAGGGATGAGTGAGTGACCGAGCGGAGCGAGGGAACGAACGAATCGGCTGGGGAGGGCGTGGCTTCACCGCGCCCGTACGCCGTGTGATCGCTGTCCCGCCCGCTGCTCGGTCGGCCGCCGTCTCTCCCGGTGTCCCACGCAGTCGCCATCTCGTCCGATGTTCACATCCCGTCCGGTGTTCACTGGTCGTCGTTTCCTTCTCCGGCTACGCGCCTGACGCGCACAGCCACGCCGACCGCTTCTCGACGTCCACTCACCGTCCACTCACGAAACCGAACACGTCGTCCGGCACGCTTTTCTCACGGCCTCACCACCTGCAGGTGTGCCGCTGGAGACGACGACACGCATCGTCCGCGAACTCGCTCGACACGGCTACAACGCCGAACGGGAGGCGGTCACGCTCATCGCGGGCGCGGACGACCCCGCCCGGGTGCTCGAACACGCCGTCGAACGCGCGCCCGACGGTGCCCTGCGGATCACGACCGACCACGTCCGTGCCGTCCTCGACGCCGAGACGACCCCCGCACCCGACCCACCCGGCGTCGGGAACGAGCCTTCCTCGGAGGCGTCCGCTCTGGACCCCTCCGTTTCGAGTGGAAACCAGGTGAAAGAGGCGCACTCTTCGAGCGACATTCCAGTTGAAACGAAGGGGTCTGTTCGCCCCCGAAACAGGGACACGACGCTTCAGTCGGTCGCCATCGACGGCGACATCACGGACCGGTCGACCGGGACCGGGGAGTACGACGACTTCGTCGCCATCTTCCGGGACCGATACGAGCGGCTCTCGAAGCAGTTGCGCGGGCGCGTCAACCACCGTCCCGCGACGGCCATCCAGGACATGCCGGGACGGAGCGACGCGGAGATGATCGGCCTCGTCAACGACATCCGCTCGACGGCGTCGGGCCACTGGCTCGTCGAACTGGAGGACACCACCGGCGTCTTCCCGTGTCTCGTGATGAAGGACAAGGACATCGCTTCTCTGGTGGAGGAACTCCTCCTCGACGAGTGCGTCGCGGTGTCGGGGACGCTCGCGGACGACGCCGGCATCCTGTTCGTCGACGACCTCTACTTCCCCGACGTTCCCCGCACCTACCGACCCTCGACCGCCGACCGCCACGTCCAGGCGGCGCTCATCTCCGACGTCCACGTCGGGAGCCAGGAGTTCGTCGCCGACGCGTGGTCGGCCTTTGCCGACTGGCTCCACACCGAGGAGGCCGACCACGTCGAGTACCTCCTCATCGCCGGCGACATGGTCGAGGGGGTCGGGGTCTACCCGAACCAGGACGACGAACTGAGCATCATCGACATCTACGAGCAGTACGAGCAGTTCGCGGAGCACCTCAAGGAGGTACCCGGCGACATGGAGATCGTGATGATCCCGGGGAACCACGACGCGGTTCGCCTCGCCGAACCACAGCCGGCGTTCGACGAGAACCTCCGCGAGATCATGTCCGCTCACGACGCGCGCATCACGGGCAACCCCTCGACCGTCACCGTCGAGGGCGTCTCGGTCCTGATGTACCACGGCGTCTCGCTCGACGAGGTCATCGCCGAACTCCCCGAGGAGAAAGCGAGCTACGACAACCCCCACCTGGCGATGTATCAGCTCCTGAAGAAGCGCCACGTCGCCCCGCAGTTCGGTGGGCGAATGCGTCTCGCTCCCGAGGAGAAGGACTACCTCACCATCGATACCGTCCCCGACATCTTCCACACGGGCCACGTCCACAAGCTGGGATACGGGAAGTACCACAACGTCCTCGCCGTGAACTCGGGCTGCTGGCAGGCACAGACCGCGTTCCAGAAGTCGGTCAACATCGACCCGGACGTCGGGTTCGCCCCCATCGTCGACCTCGACACGCTGAACCTGACGCTCCGGAAGTTCACCTGAGGCCGCTCCTACGGATCGAGCCGGTATTTGACCGTCTTCCGTCCCCCGAAGCTCGGGCCGCGTCCCTCCGCGTCGAACCCGGCGCTCTCGGCGACCGACGTGATCGTTTCGTCCGTCGCCTCGACGATGAGTTCGACGCTCATCCGCTCGTTCGTCGCGAAACGGATGGGCTCGCCGATGAGCCGTTCGCAGGCCTCGGCGGTCCCCCCGAACTGCGTCACGTACACCGTGTCCTCGCGCGCGTCGAAACTGACGAACCCGAGGACGCTCTCGGCCGTCCGGTCTTTCGTTCCTGCTCCGTCCCCCGCTCGGCGTCGCTCCCGTTCTCGACGTCGACGCCGGTGTCCATCTCGACATCGGCGTTCGGCCCGGGGTCGTTCTGTCGAACCGCGACGCGCACCGTCCGGTCGTGGACGACGTTGCGCATCACGTCCGCCGGCGCGTCGACGATGGCCGCCAGGGCTTCGGCGTCCGCTTCGACGGCGTCACGCACCTCCATGCCCCTCCTAGCCACCGACCCGATATAAATCTCCGTCGGTCGGTACCGTGTGACTCGGTACGGGCGAGATCCAACGGTACGAGTGGGGTGTGACTCGGTCTGTGAGGACCCGCTGTCGGAACTAGACGTCCAGCACGGAGGCTGCACAGGACACACGGATGCGGTGAAACCGCGGGCTCGTCCTCCTCAGTTCTCGGCTTCCTCGTACTCGAACTCCACTTCTTCCCGACTCCCGTTCGTCACGTCCGCCGCCTCCGCGACGAGTTCGTCCACGCTGTCGAGGTCGAGCAGTTCGCGCGTCTCGGCGTCGAACTCCCTGCTTTCGAGGCCGGCGGATTCCTGAACGTCGCTCCCGGTCAACTGCCGGCCGTATCTCCCGAGGAGCGAGGTGAGTTCCTGCGGGAGGACGTACGTCGTCGACGGCGCCTGGCCGATTCTCGCCAGCGTCTCCATCCCCTTGTCGACGATGGCGCGCTCGCCCATCGACTCCGCCGCTCTGGCCTGGAGGACGGTCGCGACGGCGTCACCCTGTGCTTCGAGGACCGCCGCCTGTTTCTTCCCGTGGGACTCGATGATGGCCGCCTGTTTCTCCCCCTCCGCACGCTCGATGGCGCTCCGGCGCTCGCCCTGCGCTTCGAGGATCATGGCACGGCGGTGTCGCTCGGCGGAGGTCTGTTCTTCCATCGCGTTCACCACGTCGGCGCTCGGGGTCACCTCGCGCACCTCCACCGACTCGACGCGGATACCCCACCGGTCGGTGGGTTCGTCCAGCTCTCTTCGAATTCGACTGTTGATCTGGTCGCGCCGAGAGAGCGTCTGGTCGAGTTCCATATCGCCCAGCGCCGCCCGAAGCGTCGTCTGCGCGAGCAGCGAGACGGCCCGCCGGTAGTCGTCGACTTCGAGGAAGGCGCGCTCGGCGTCCATCACCCTGATGTACACCACCGCGTCGGCCGTGACGGGCGAGTTGTCCTCGGTGATGGCCTCCTGTGAGGGGACGTCGAACGTCTGGGTCCGCATGTCGAACGCGTACGTCCGCGAGACGAACGGCGGGACGAAGTTCAGGCCGGGTCCGAGAAGGCCCTGGTACTCGCCGAAGACGGTGAGCGCGCGGGTCTCGTACGCCTCGACGATCTCGACGGCGCTGTACACGGCCGAGACGGCGAGCGCCAACACGGCCAGCCCGATGACCGTCACGGGCGTGATCGGGACCACGAGGAGGGCGAGCCCGACGAGGACCGCGGCGACCACTCCCGTCTTGAGCGCGCTGGAGAGCCCGCCGCGTTCGTAGACGGTGTCGGGCGACTCTCCGGAGGTGAGTCGGCCGACCGTCCGGCCGAGCCAGCGGAAGAAGCTCATACCGGACCTAGGGGCGTGGTCGTGATAAGGGTTGACGTGGACGACGCGACGAACGAGACGGACGCCGTGAGGGGTGAGCGGGACCACACGATGCACAAGACACTCGTACCGTTCTCTCCTCCCTCTCGTTGATGACACGCGCATCCATCGACGTCGAAGACCTGCTGAAGCTCGTTCTCGTGCTCGTGGTGGTCTGGCTCGTCCTCGAAATCGTGGGCGAGGTCGTCGGGCTGTTCACCGCGTTGCTCGGTCCCCTCGTCGGTGTCGTCATCGTCGTCGTCATCGTCCTCTGGTTCCTCGACTATCTCTGACCGCTCGGACGCCCGCCGGCCCACCTCCGAGACGAGACACTGAAGCGACTCCCCGACCAGTGTCGACCGTGTTCAGTCTCAACGTCCCCGTTCCCGGCGTCGTCTCGCGGGAGGCGGCGGAGCTCCGCCCCGCCCTGTCCGGCGCGGGCGTCACCCGCTTCCGCGACCGACACTCGCTCGTCGTCAAGCGGTTCGAGGACGCGCACGAGGAACGGCACGTGGTGCTCCCCAGACTCCGTGAGCGACTCCGGACGGTCCTCCGGGGACAGCCGGCGTTCGAGACGAGCGTAACCGGCGTCGACGTCTTCGAGAACCCGCCACGAGGGCCGGGACCGGTCGTCTACCTCGCGGTCGAGAGCCCCGGACTCTCCGCGCTGCACGACCGACTCGTCGACGCGTTCGGAGCCGTCGAGGGGCTGGAGGGCGACGACTACACCCCGCACGTGACGCTCGGCCGCGGCGGGAGGTTCGACGCCGACGTACTCGCCGACCTCTCGGCGCGGGTCGAACCCCTGACCTGGACCGTCTCCGAACTCGTCGTCTACGACGCCGCGAGTCGGGAGACGGCCGCGCGGGTGTCGTTGCCGGCCTAGAGGGTGAGGAATCGATAGGCCATGTAGCCCGCGACGCCCCAGATGACGAGCGCGGCGGCCGCATCGAGTTTGCCGAGCACCGCGTCCGCGGCGTCCGATTCGGTACGACCGAGCAGTCGCCCGCTCGCGGCGAGCGAGACGAACCAGAGCCACGAGACGGTGACGACGCTCCCGGCGAACACCCACCGCTGCTCGCCCTCGTACGCGAGCGCGCTCGTCCCGATGACGCCGACGGTGTCGAGAATCGCGTGGGGGTTGAAGAGCGAGACGGCGGCGGTGAAGCCGACCTGCCTCCGGGGGAGAGCGCCTCGCCGCCCGAAACGGAGAGCGCCGGACTCCGGTACACCTGCCAGCCGACGTAGACGAGAAACACCGCGCCGATTCCGAACAACCCCTGCTGAAGCCACGCGTTCCCGAGAACGGCGACGGAGACGCCAAACACCGCGAGCGAGACGAGGAGCGTGTCCGACAGCGACGCGGTGACGACTGTCGGGAGCGCCCGGCGAAAGCGCGGCTGGGTGGCCCCTTGCTGAAAGACGAAGACGTTCTGCGGGCCGAGTGCGACGATGAGTCCAACGGCGAGGACGACACCGTGGACGAGCGCGGTGAGGCGGGTCACGGTGTCGGAGCCGATGAGGACAGAGAGGGCGCTCCCGTTACCGTTCGACCAGCCGCATCTCCATCGGCTGCCGAGGGTGCATCGTCAGCGACCCGCGGAGGTCGAACGGCTCGTCGCGGGTGTATTCGAGGCGGTACTGCTGGCAGACGGTCCCCATGATGAGTCGCGCTTCGAGCAGCGAGAGCTGTTTGCCGATGCAGAAGCGGGGACCCCCGCCGAACGGGAAGTACGCGAACCGGTGTCTCGCGTCGGCCCGTTCGTCCAGCCAGCGGTCGGGGTCGAACTCCAGGGGCGCGTCCCAGTACCGCGACGAGCGGTGGACGGCCCACTGCGAGAGCATGACCGCGCTCCCCGCGGGAACGCGATACCCTCCCAGTCGCACGTCGACCTGCGGTTCGCGGAAGATGGTGTATACGGGGGGATAGAGCCGCATCGCCTCGTTCAGAACGGCTTCGGTGTACTCCATCGCCCGAACGTCGGCGAACGTCGGGCGCTGTCCCTCCAGAAGCCCGTCGAGTTCGTCGTGGACGCGCGATTCGACCTCGGGGTGCTGTGAGAGCAGGTACCAGGTGTACGTGAGGGTGAGCGCCGTCGTGTCGTGGCCCGCGAGCAGCATCGTCACCATCTCGTCGCGGAGGTTCTCGTCCGTCTGCTCGCCCCGGTCGCGGGCGCGCAGGAGGACCGAGAGGAGGTCCATCGGCTCCTCTCCGTCCCCGTACTGGGTCCCCTCCCGCTCGTCGATGAGGTCCCAGACGACCTCCTCGATGGTCGACAGCGCCTTCTTGTACTCGCGGTTCTCGCGGGTGGGCGCCCAGTCGGGGATGGCAAAGCGGAACGGGTTCGGCTCGAAGCGCGACCCGAGCGGTTCGAGGTTCTCCTGTACCGTCCTGACTCGGTCGTCGTCGATGGTCGCCCCGAACATCGCCTCGACGATGATCTTCACCGTCAGCCGGGCCATCTCCAGGTGGACGTTGATCACCCCTCCCTCGCGCCAGTCCGCGAGCATCTCCTCGGTGTAGTCGACCATCAGATCCGACAGGCCGGAAAGTCGCGACATCAGGAACGACGGCTGCGCCAACTCGCGTTGTGTCCGCCACGTCTCCCCCTCGCTCATGAGGAGTCCATCGCCGAGCAGGTCGCCGATGGCGTCGTCCTGGAACTTCGGTTTCCGGTACTTGGCGTCGTCGGTCACGAGCACCCGCTCGATGTCCGCGGGGTTCGTGATCATGTACGTGTCGATGGGGCCGAGTTCGAAGTGGGCGACGTCGCCGTACGCCTCTTCGACCGCCGTGATGAACTCGAACGGGTTCTTCGCGTACTGGCCGCTGTTCCCGATGAGTGGCACCCCCTTCGGACCGGGCGGTTCGGTGCTCATTACCCCTCCTTCGACTGGAGAGACATGAAGCGTTCGGCCCCACCTTTTTACGTCGGCGGGTCTCCTCGGCCGCCTCCGGCGGCCTGCGGGGACCCACCTCGCAAAAAGGTGGGTCAAAAACCCCCGGCGGTTCGCGGTCTTCGGCCGCTCTCCGCCGGTCGGTGTGCTCGACGACCGCCCCGCCTCGTGGTCGGTTACTCGACGACCTGGTCGATTCGACCTGTCGCGTCCGGGAGGTCAGCTTCCGAGAGTCCCGCGACGGCGTCCAGAAACGCCGTCTCGTAGCTCGCCGGCCCGAAGTACTCGCCGAACGCGCCGTCGGCCGCGAGTTCCCCGGCGAGACCGAACGCGGCGGTCCCGGCGAGCGCGGCCTCCTCGTTCGGGAGGGCCGCGGCGAACGCCGCCAGCGTCCCGCCGAGCATACAGCCCGTTCCGACGACCTGCCCCATCATCGGGTGCCCCGCGTCGACCTCGAAGGCGGCGTCGGCCGTCGCGACGATGTCGACCTCACCGGAGGCGACGACGACGGCGTCGACCTTTCGGGCGCACGCGATGGCCGTCTCGGCGATGTCGGCGTACTCGCCCACCGATTCGACGCCGCGCACCTCGGCGTCGTCGCCGACGAGCGCCGTCACCTCGCCGTAGTTCCCCTTCACGACGGCGACGTCGAGTTCGGTGACGAGTCGTTCGGCGACCCGTGACCGCGTCGGCGTGGCACCGACGCCGACGGGGTCGACGACGACCGGAACGCCGTGGTCGTTCGCCGCCTCGCCGGCCGTGACCATCGCCTCCTCGCCGCGTTCGCTCACGGTCCCCATGTTCAACAGGAGGGCGTCGGCGATGCTCACCATGTCGGCGACCTCCCGGGTGTCGTCGGACATCACCGGCAACGCGCCCCAGTGGAGAATCACGTTCGCCACCTGATTGACCGTCACCTCGTTCGTCAGGGCGTTCACCAGTGGCTGGTCCGCCTCCACTGCCGTCAACGCCGCGTCGAGGTCGATTTCTCTCGCCGTCATCGTCGGTTCCTCCCTGCCGCCACTGCCTCGGCCAGCCGTCTGGTGGCCGCCTCGGGGTCGTCAGCTCCCGTAATCTCGGAGACGACGGCGACGCCGTCGGCCCCTGCTTCGACGATATCGCCCGCCCGTTCGTGCGTCACGCCGCCGATGCCGACGACCGGGATGGAGACCGCCTCGCACACCGCTCGAACCCGGTCGAGGCCGATTTCGGTCTGTTCGGGCTTCGTCTCCTTCGAGCCTGTTTCGTACACCGCGCCGACACCGAGGTAGTCCGCACCGGCGTCTTCGGCGCGCGTCGCGCCCTCGACGGTCGACACGGACCGGCCGATGAGCGCCTCGGGGCCGAGTTGCTCGCGCGCGACGTCGACGGGGAGGTCGTCGTCACCGAGGTGGACGCCGTCGGCCGTTACCGCAGATGCGAGGTCGATGCGGTCGTTGACCACGAGCGGGACCTCGGCCTCGGCAGTCAACCGCCTGAGTTCCCGGCCGACGGCCAACCGTTCGCGGGCCGTGACGTGCTTCTCGCGCAACTGGACGACGTCGACGCCGCCGGCCAGTGCGGCCCGGACGACGTCGACCGTCGACCGCCCGTTCGTGTGGTTCGACTGTGTGACGAGATACGTCCCGAACGAGGTATTCATCGGTAGTAGTACCTGATTTTGGTCGCCGTGTAATAACCGTTGATGGACTCGTCCCCCGACGCGGAACTACCAGCATCGTCGACGGTGTCTCGCGCGTGACCCGCTTCAGGGCCGCGGCGGGTCGCCCGCGTACGCGTCGTGGTCGGTGAAGAAGTTCAGCATCGCGAACTTCGCCTTCTCGGGGGCGACGTCGACGAACTCCGTCCGCTCCTCCGTCGGAAACGAGCCGCGGACGCCGTACCGCCCCATGTCGCGGCTCTCCCGCGTGTACCGGCGGTCCAGCAGGAGTCGAACCCCGAAGTCGTCCGGCGAGCGGATGACTCGCCCGAGCGCCTGCCGCGTCTTCCGGATGGTCGGAATCTCGACGCCGTAGCGCCACCCCGCCTCTTTCCCCGGGTACGCCCGGTCGTACGCGTCCTGGACCGCCTCCATCCGCTCGGAGAGATGCGGGTAGGGAACGCCGACGACGGCGACCGTCCGCGCGTCGTCCGCGTCGAAGCTCACGCCCTCGCTCAGCGTCCCCCACAGCGAGGTGAACAGCGCGCCGTCGTCGCCCGCGACGAACTCCTTTCGAGCCGCCTCGGTGTCGACGTCGGAGCCGTCGAGCCACAGGTCCGTCCCGACTCCCGTTCCCCGTAACCGCTCGTAGTATCGCTCCGCCTCGGCGTACGAGGGGAAGAAACAGAGCGTGTTCCCCGGCGTGAACCGAAGGACGTCCCGCAGCGTGTCCGCGACCACCGCCTGCGTCTCGGGGTTGCTCCGCTCGGAACTGAAAAGCGGCGGCACGTCGACGGCGAGCGTCCGGCGGTTCGCTTCCGGGTAGGCGAGGCCGTACGCCATTGTCTCCGGGTCGTCCAGTCCCAGCACGTCCTGCGTCACGTCGAAGGGGCGGAGCGTCGCGCTCATCAGCACCGTCGCCGACACCTCGTCGAACAGTTCCTTCGTCACCTCCCGCGGGATGCACGTGTACAGCTCCGCCCGGCCGTACAGTTCGTCGGTGCCGCTGTCGCGCCGAACCGAGCACATCGGGTGCTGGCCCAGTTCGCCGCCCTCGTCCATCCACGTGGCGACGAACGCCGCCGCCTGCAGCGTCTGACACTCCTTGCGCGAGGTGGTCTCCCCGCGCTTGTACTGCTCTTCGTACTCCTCGTCCAGACTCTCGCCGAGTTGGAGTGCGAGTTCGACCTCCGTCGAGATGCCGCGGCCCTCGTACCGGTCGAGGAACGAGAGCGTGAGGTCGTCGCGGCGGTCGGGGTTCGAGACCGAGAGGTCGTACCAGTTCTCGCCGACCTGCTCGCGCTCGCCGAACGCCAGCGCCCCGTCGTACGTCTCACAGAGCGCGTCGTGAAAGGCGCGGAGGACGTTCTCCGCCGCCGCCGCCCGCGAGTCGTCGACGTCCTCTAACTCGGTGAGCGCGGAGGCGAGCGTGTTCTCCGTCAGCGTCCGCGTCGCGTGGTCCCTGGCGGCCGACTCGACGTTGTGCGCCTCGTCGAACACCGTGATCACGTCCTCGGGCTCGCGGCCGAGCCACCGGAAGAACTGCTCTCGAATCAGCGGGTCGAGCAGGTGGTGGTAGTTGCAGACGACGAGGTCGACGCCCTCCATTCCCTCTTTCAGCAGTTCGTACCCGCACAGCCCCTCCCGGTCCGCGTAGTCGTACACGTCTTCGGGGGTTCGAACGTCGTCGAACAGCCACGAGAAGAACGCGCCGGTGTCGCGGGTGAGGTTCGCCCGGTAGTGGTCGCAGACGTTGGTCGACTCGAACCCTTCTACTTCGGATTCGAGCGCGTCGAGTTCGTCGGTCACCGCCTGGTACGCGTCACCCGCGCCCTGGCCCCCCTCGCGCATGTCGTCGAGGAGCGTGTCGGCACGGTCACGGAGTTCCTCCATCTCCTCACGTTTCTCGACCAGGTCGCGCGTCGTGTCGCGGAGGGTCTGACACTCGCGGTAATCTACGTCTATATGGCACATCGACGCTTTCCCCTTGAACACCACGGCGCGGATGGGCTCCGTTCGGGTGATGGCGCGGGCGTCGGCGACGAACTGGCGCATCTGTTGGTGGACGTTCGTCGTGATGACGACCGTCTTGTCCGTCTCCCGGGCGTGTTCGAGCGCCGGCACGAGCGCCGAGAGCGTCTTGCCCGTCCCCGGCGCGCCCTCTAAGAGGACGTTCCGCTCCTCGTCGAGCGCCTCGGCGATGCGCGACATCGCCTCGGCCTGGTTCGGGTACGGCTCGTCGTACGGGAAGAACCGCCAGTGGTCCCGCCCGTCCGACGAGTCACGTGATGCTGCCACACCCGCTCTCGCGCCGCGATGGGCAAAAAACGCTCGCCCCTGCTACGCGGTAGCACTCGTTCACGAACCCCTTCATTTCCGGTGGAACTAACTGTTCACTCGGTTGAGAGTTGTACCCCGACTTCGTCACGTCCACACGCCGAGCAACCCGATGACGACGAGGAGGACGCAGAACCCGACGAACAGGGCGACCGCCCAGAGGAACAGTTTCCGGACGAGCGGGGGGAACACCTCTAGGCGGACGGGAAGCGGGAGGCTGTTCGAGTCCATACCTCACGTCGGACGAACCACGGTAAGTGTCTGGTGGCGCGCTCGCTCACGGTCGGCGGCCGACCATCGACCACCCACCCCCCACGACGGCGAGCGCGGTGAACGTCGCGCCCGCGGAGGCGGTCCAGACCGGCCCGGTCGGCGCCGCGTGTGCGAGGACGATGCCGACGACGGGCGCGACCGATCCGAGCAGGGTCGCCCAGCGCCGTCCCGTCTCCCGCGCGAGGGCGGTTCCGACCGTCGCTCCGCAGAGCGCGAGCACGCCGAGTGGGAGACCGGCGACGAACGCGAGCGCGAGCGTCCCCGGTAACGCGGTTCCGCTTCCGGTGACGACCGCCAGCGGGACGCCCAGTGCGACGGCCGTGGCGATGTCGCCCGCCTCGGCGTAGAATCGGACCGACGCCGTGAGCGTCCCCTGGACGCTCTCGACCTCTTCGTTCGGTGGCAGCAGGCCGACGTACACCGAGCCGACCGCACCCATGAGCACGCCGAACACGAGCGGGGCGTGGACGGTGACGAAGGCGACTTCGGGAGTGGTGCCGTAGGTCGCGGCGGTCGCCTCGACCGCGCGGCGGGTGGTTCCCGTGAGCACGTCGAGGTTCGTCATCACTGCCCCCGAGAGGGCGGCGACGGCGACGCCGAGTCCGACGGTCCCGAGTCGGAGGCGACGGCGGCGCGAAGCGACGAGCGGTGACATCACCCTCCGTTCGGTGAGTAGCCACTCGGGTCTTCCGAACCGTCGTGTCCCGTCGCCGTCCGGTGCAGCGACCGCGACGGGAGACCGGACCCGTCGAGTCAGTCGCTCTCAGTCGTCCGTCAGGAGTTCGACCAAGAGGCCGTTCTGCGCGTGCATGCGGTTCTCCGCCTGCTCCCAGACGACGGCCCGGTCGGATTCGAGCACCTCGTCGGTTATCTCCTCTCCCCGGTGAGCGGGCAGGCAGTGCATCACCTTCGTCTCCTCGCTCACGTACGAGAGGAGGTCCGCGTTCACCTGGTAGCCGTCGAACGCCGCGAGTTTCTCCTCGCGCTCGTCCTCCTCGCCCATGCTGACGAAGACGTCGGTGTAGACGACGTCGGCGTCCGCGACGGCGGCCTCGGGGCTCTCGGCGAGTTCGGGGGCGCTCCCCAACTCGGCCGCCCGGTCGAGCACCGACGCGTCCATCCCGTACCCCTCGGGCGTCGCGACGGTGAGGTCGATGCCGACGAGCGCACAGCCGAGCACGAACGACTGCCCGACGTTGTTGCCGTCGCCGACCCACGCGACTCGGGTGTCGAACCCGAACTCCTCGCGGATGGTCAGGAGGTCCGCGAGCGTCTGACAGGGGTGTGCCTCGTCGGTCAGCCCGTTGATGACGGGGACGTCGGCGTACTCCGCCAACTCCTCGCAGTCGGCGTGGTCGAACAGCCGCGCCATCACCGCGTCCACGTAGCGAGACAGCGCCCGCGAGGTGTCCTTGATGGGCTCGCCGTGGCCGAGGTGGATGTCGTCGGGGCCGAGGTAGACGGCGTGTCCACCCAGCTTCGTCATCCCCGTCTCGAACGACGTCCGGGTTCGAGTCGAGGGTTTCTCGAAGATCATCCCCAGCGTCTGCTGTGCGAGCCGCGTGTCGTCCTCGCCCGCCTTCAGCGCCGCCGCACGGTCGAGGACGGTGTGGACGTCCTCGGTCGAGAGGTCGTCGATGTCGAGCAGGTGCGTCGTCGAGAGCATCTTACGCTCCCTGCAGCCGCCGGGCGACGTCGACGAGGACCTCCACGGAGGTGTCGAACTCGTCGAGGGAGATGTGTTCGTCCGGCGCGTGGTCGAGGTCGGAGTCGCCCGGGCCGTACGTGACCATCGGGCAGTTCCAGGCGTTCGCGTAGAGGTTCATGTCGCTCGTCCCCGTCTTCCGGAGCAGTCGCGGGTTCCCGCCGACCTGTCGGATGGCGACGCGGAAGGCGCGGGCCGCTTCGGTCCGGGACGACTCCATCACCGGCGGGATGGGCTCGTTCCAGTGGACGGTTCCCTCCACCAGCTTCGAGTCGGCGAGTTCGCGCAGTTCGTCGGCCGACAGCGCGGGCGGGATGCGGAACTGTACCTCCATCGTCGCCTCCACCGACAGCCCGTCGGCCCCGAGGCCGCCGTCGAACCCCACCGGCTTGGTGGTGACCTGCTCGAAGATGGGCCGCCACTCGTCGGCCTCGAAGGCGCTTTCGACCTTCTGCCACCAGTCCATCGCCTCCTCGATGGCGTTCATGTCCGGCCGGGAGGAGTGTCCCGACTCCGACGTGGCGACGTACGTTCCGTCGAGAAACCCGCGGTAGCCGAGGGTGATTCCCTCCCAGCCGGAGGGCTCGCCGTTCACCACCGCGTCGGGTTCGGCGCGGTCCTCACAGAGGAAGCGCGCCCCCGAGGAGGTGGTCTCCTCCTCGACGACGCCGGCGAACGAGACGCCCGTCTCCACTGCGGCGACGGCCATCGCCGCGAGCGGGCCGGTGGCGTCGACGCTCCCGCGGCCCCACAGTTCTCCCTCGCGAACCTCGACCGGGATGTTCCCCGGAACGGTGTCGATGTGCGACGTGAGGAGGAGGGCGTCGTCGGCCGGCGCGCGGACGTTCCCCGCCTCGTCGACGTACACGTCCCGGTCGTGCGCCTCGAAGAAGTCGACGAGGACCGCCGCCGCTTCCTCCTCTTCGCCCGACGGCGACGGGGTCGATACGAGGTCGACCAGGAGTTCCTGTGCGTCCAGTTCCGTCGTCCGTGTCTGGGGTTTCGTGCTCATCACGTCATCACCTCGATCAGTGCGTCGACCATCCGGTCCGCGTGTTCCTCTTCGATCGTGAGGGGCGGGAGGAGCCTGAGGACGGTCCGTCCCGCGGGGAGTGCGAGGATCCCCTCGTTCAGCGCGAGGTCTCTCAGCAGGCGGTTCGAACCGCGCTTGACCTCGATGCCGATCATCAGCCCGAGGCCGCGCACGTCCCGGATGGGGAGGTCGTGTTCCTCGGTCGCCGCTTCGATCTCTCCCCTGAGGTACTCGCCGATCTGCGCGGCGTTTCCGGGGACGTCCTCCTCGACGATGGTGTCGAGGGTGGCGTTCGCCGCCGCACAGACGACGGGGCCGCCGCTGAACGTCGAGCCGTGTTCGGGCTCCGCGTCGGCGATCCAGTCCGCACAGAGCGTCGCGCCCAGCGGGAGGCCGTTCGCGATGCCCTTCGCGGCCGTGAGCAGGTCCGGAACCACACCGGCTCCCTCGCAGGCCCACAGCGTCCCCGTCCGCCCGACGCCCGTCTGAATCTCGTCGAAGACGAGCGCCGCGCCCGCCTCTTCGGTGTAGTCGCGCGCCGCCCGCAGGTACTCGGCCGACGCGGGGTGGATTCCACCCTCGCCCTGGACGGGTTCGAGGAACACCGCGGCGGTGTCGTCGTCGACCGCCTCTTCGAGTTCCTCTTCGTCCCCGTAGGTGACGAACTCGATGCCGCCGGCGAGCGGCTCGAACGGCTTCTTGTACTTCTCCTTCCACGTCATCGCCAGCGCGCCCATCGTCCGGCCGTGAAAGCCCCGACGGGTGGCGACGATTTTCGACCGCCCCGTCGCGTTCCGGGCGAACTTCATCGCCGCCTCGTTCGCCTCGGTTCCCGAGTTACAGAGCCAGACGTTGTCGAGCGAGCGCGTCTCGTCCGTGGGCCCGAGCGCCGCGAGCTTCCCGTACAGTTCCGTCCGCGTCGAGTTCGGGTACGACGCCTGCACGTACAGGAGCTTCGCGACCTGCTCTTGGACGGCTTCGGTCACCCGTGGGTGGGCGTGCCCGAGCGCCGCCACCGCGTAGGAGGCGCCGAAGTCCAGGTACTCGGTGCCGTCGTCGGTGTAGAGGTACGGTCCCTCGCCGCGCTCGATCTGAATGGGTTTCTCCGAGAAGACGAATCCGCTCATGCTGTGTCTCCCTGTGTCTCGGTCCCGACGGCGCTGCGCTGGATGTGGGTGCCTCCGGACTGCAGGGCGCTGCTCACCGGGTCGTCGGCGTTCGCGCTCGCGACGACCACCTCGGACGCGCCCCCGTCGAGCGCTTCCTTCGCGGCCATGACTTTCTTGGTCATGAACCCCTCGGCGGCGGCTTCGAGGCCGTCCCAGTCCGCGCTCGTCTCGACGCGCGAGATGAGCGTCGAGGGGTCGTCGGGGTCTTCGTACACCCCTTCGACGTCGGTGAGCAGGACGAGCGTCGCGTCGAGCGCGCCCGCGACGGCCGCGGCGGCCCGGTCGGCGTCGGTGTTCACGGGCGTGCCGGCGGTGACACCGCCTTCACCTCGCGGCGTCTCCGACGCCGCGCCTCCCTCGACACCGAGCATCGGCGGGCCGGTGACGACGGTGTACCCGTCGCCGATGAGCGTCTCCAGCAGACCGGCGTTCACCGCGTCGATGCGGCCCGAGTGCTCGCCGCGTTTGATCTTCTTCTTCCCGTCTTCGACGACTCGCACGGCAGACTTGCGCGGGCCGGTGAGGAGGCCGCCGTCGACGCCGGAGAGGCCGAGCGCGTCGACGCCCTGCGCTCTCAGCCCCGCGACGAGGTCGGTGTTTATCCACGACATCGCCATCGTGAACACCTCCATCGTCTCTTCGTCGGTAAAGCGTCCCGTGACGCCCTCGGGCGTGTCGACGTACGTCGGCTCGATACCCATGCGTTCGAGCGTCTCGTCCACTTTGGTCGACCCGCCGTGGACGACGACGACGTCCTCGCTTCCTCCCCCGTCCGCTCCGACGAGCGAGGCGATGTCGGCGAGCGCGCCTTCGGGGTTGACCGCGCGCGCGCCGCCGATTTTGACGACGACCGACATCTATGGAGCCCCCACGGGGTGAAAGCCCGTCGCCTCCAAGCCGGCGGTCTCCTCCAGGCCGAGCGCGACGTTCGCGCCGTGGACGGCCTGCCCGGCCGACCCTTTCATCATGTTGTCGATGGCCGAGAACACCACCAGTCGGCGGTTCTTCGCGTCGACCTCGAAGCCGACTTCGCCCATGTTGGTGCCGGCGACGACCTTCGGTTCGGGGTAGCGGTAGACGCCGCCCCCGCCCGCGACCGTCCGCATGAACGGCTCGTCCGAGTACGCGTCCCGATACGCGCTCCAGAGGTCGCTCGTCGTCACCTTCGACGACGGGAACGTGTGGCAGGTCGCGCTCGCGCCGCGGACCATGTCCACGGCGTGGACGGTAAACGACACGGACAGTCCCAGGAACTCCTCGATTTCGGCCTCGTGGCGGTGGCCGGTCGGCGCGTAGGGTCGGACGATGCCCGACCGCTCGGTGTGCGAGGAGGCGTCGCCGCCGCCCGCGCCCCCCTCCGAAGAGCCGACTTTCACGTCGACGACGACCTGTTCGTCCCCTTTCAGAACGCCGGCGTCGAACAGCGGCTTCAGTCCGAGGATGGTCGCCGTGGCGTTACATCCGCCCGACGCGAGAAGGTCCGCTCCGGGGAGGTTCTCCCGGTTGAGTTCGGGGAGGGCGTACTCCGCGCGGTCGAGGTACTCGGGGCAGACGTGGCCGTCGTACCACTCGTCGTACTGTTCTTCGGTGGAGAGGCGGAAGTCCGCCGAGAGGTCGACGACCGTGTCCGCGCTGTCGAAGAAGTCGTCGATTTGCTGCATCGAGACGCCGTGGGGCGTCGCCGCGAACAGCACGTCCACGCTCTCTAGGTCCTCTGGCGAACTGAAGCGCAGGTCGAGTTCCCGCAGGTTCGGGTGGACCCTCCCCACTGTTTTGCGGTCGTACGACCGACTCGTCGCCTGAACGACCTCGAACTCCGGATGCTGAGAGAGAAGCCGGAGCAGCTCCCCCCGGTGAAGCCGGAGCCGCCGACGACGCTGGCGCGCAGCGTCATACCGTCGCCTCCGTTTCGGCCTGGGCTTTCGTCTCCAGCCAGTCGACGACCCGGCTGGGCACGTCGACGGTGTCGCCGACCGCGTCGTTCAGCGCCTTGAACTCGACGGTGTGATTCACCTCGTGGACGGTGTACCCATCCTCGCCGACCTCCATCAGGTCGACGCCGAGGAGGCCGCCGCCCACGGCGGCGGAGGCCTTCTCGACCAGTTCGAGCGCGCGGTCGTCGAGTTCGAATTCGGCTGTGGTGCCGCCCTTTGCGGCGTTCGTGAGCCAGTGCTCCGACGAGCGCGTCATCGCGGCGACGGGGTCGCCGTCGACCGCGAGCACACGGATGTCGCGGCCGGGCTTCTCGACGAACTCCTGGACGTAGAACACCTTGTGCTCGTAGTGGCCGAGCGTCGCCTTGTGTTCGAGGATGGCTTCGGCCGCATCGCGCGTGTCGATCTTCGCCATGAGCCGCCCCCACGAGCCGACGACGGGCTTCAGCACGCAGGGATAGCCGAACTCCTCGATGGCTTCGAGCGCCGCGTCGGTCGTAAAGGTGACCGTCGTGTTCGGCGTCGGGACGCCCGCCGCTTCGAGCGCGAGGCTGTTCTTCACCTTGTCGGCGCACAGCTCCGCGGTCTCCGCGCTGTTGACGACCGCGATGTCGTAGGAATCGAGGAACTCCGTGATGTAGAGGCTCCGACTCGTCGCCAGACACCGGTCGAGCACGACGTCGAGGTCGTCGAACACCGCCGGAATTTCCGAGATGTTGAACTGCTCCTTCCGGACGTCGATCTTCGTCACGTCGTGCCCGCGGTCGCGGAGCTCGGAGAGGAGGAGTTTCTCGTCGCGGCGGATCCGGGAGTACAGCAGTCCAACGTGCACCGCTACTCTCCCCAGTCCTCTTCGAGTTCGGGCGCCTCCTCTAGGACCACGGGGTCCAAGGAGACGACCTCCAGTTCGGCGCCGCTCACGGGACTGTCGATGATCTCGCCGACCTCGACGTCGGCCGGGAGCGTGATCTGTTCGCCGGTCACCGGGTCTTCCGCAGTGAGCTCTTCTGGCATCGTGTCTCCTTCTCACCCGTGAGAGACCTTAAAACCATCGAACTTATCGGGAATAATACAATAACGAAGTATCGACTAATCGAGCGAAGTCGGGCAATTTAGAGGTTTCAAACCCGTTCCGTATCAGTAATATGTTAATTAGTCCCCTGACGGGGACGGCGGCGGGACCGCCGGTCCTGCTCGTCCCCGGACTGGAGCGTCTGCGAACGGCGGGAGGGACACGGCGGCCCCCGCGCCGACGACACGCGCAGTCTCGCGTTCGCGTTCGTACTCGTGCTCGTCGTCGTGTTCAGACATACGTCGCCACCCGTTCTTCGAGCGTCGCCTGCGCGTCTTCGAGTCGGTGCCGGCTGGTTTCGATGGCTTCGGCGTCCCCGTCGAGGCCCTCCTCGACGCTCGCGAGCGCGGCTTCGACCGCCTCGGATGCGGGCCCGCCGGTCGAGTCGCGACTCGCGACGCTCGCGGCGGGGTCGAGTGCGGCCTCGACCGCCTCGCGGCTCACGTACTCGAAGAGCGACCCTCCGAGCACGTCCGTCGTGACCGCGTCGAGCGTCGCGACGTCGGGCGTATCTCTCCCCTCTTCCTCGGCGACCGCCGCGGCCTCGGCGAGTATCTCGTGGGCCGTCCGGAAGGGGATGCCCGCCATCGCCAACCGGTCTGCGACCCCCGTCGCCGTCGAGAAGCCCTCGCCTGCGGCCTTCTTCAATCTCGCCTCCTCCCACGTCGCCGTCGCAACCGCGCCCGCGGCCACGTCCGACGCTTCGACGACCGAATCGACGGCGTCGAACGTGTGTGGATGGGCGTTCTGCAGGTCACGGTTGTACGCCCGAGGGAGACCCTTGAGCGTCGTGAGCAGTGCAGTGAGGTCGCCGACCGCCTCGCCCGCCACCGAGCGGACGAGTTCGAGCGTGTCGGGGTTCTTCTTCTGCGGCATGATCGAGGAGGTAGAGGAGTAGTCGTCCGAGAGGTCGACGTACCCCCTGTTGGCGAAGAGGATCAGGTCCTCCGCGAGGCCCGAGAGCGTCACCGCGTGGGTCGCGAGCGCGCTCGTCGCTTCGAGGAGGAAGTCCCGCGCCGACGAGGCGTCCATCGAGTTTTCGACGAGGGCGTCGAACCCGAGCAGTTCGGCCGTGCGCTCGCGGTCGACGTCGAACGGCGTGCCCGCGAAGGCCGCCGCGCCCAGGGGGGAGACGTTGATTCTCGAATACGTGTCGAGCAGTCGCTCGGTGTCGCGGGCGACCGCCGACTCGTACGACAGCAGGTAGTGTGCCACCGTCGTCGGCTGGGCCGGCTGGAGGTGCGTGTAGCCGGGCATCAGCGTCTCGGTGTGTTTCTCGGCTTCCTCGGCCAGCACCTCTCTGAGCCTGAGAGTCGTCTCCGCGGCGTCGAGGAGGTCCTCGCGGAGCCGATAGCGGAGGCAGGTCGCCACCTCGTCGTTACGCGACCGGGCGGTGTGCATCTTCCCACCCTCGTCGCCGACGATGTCGATGACGGCCGTCTCGATGGCCTCGTGAACGTCCTCGCCCTCGGGGAGTGCGCCGTGGCCCGCCGCCTCGACGTCGTCGAGCGCGGCGAGTATCTCGCCGGCGACCGCGTCCTCGACGATGCCCTGCTCGGCGAGCATCACCACGTGTGCGCGGTCGACCGCGAGGTCGGCGTCGAAGATGCGCGCGTCGCCCGCGAGCGAGGAGAGGAACCCCCGCGCGGGGCCGCCGCTGAAGCGGTCGCGGCGGACGGCGCTCTCGGGGACGTCCTCCGTCATCTCGTTACTCGTCGTCGCCGCCGTCGGTCACGGCTTCCGTCTTCTTCTTCGTCGCCGAGTCGTACGCCCGCTTCGCGAGGCGCTCCTGGAACCCGTGGTACTTTGCGACGCCCGTCGCGTCGCTCTGTTCGATACCCGCCTCGATGTCCGCGGAGTTGAACGAGGCGTGCGACTCGGAGTAGACGGCGTAGTCGGACTGACGCCCGACGGCGCGGGCCTGCCCGCCTTCGAGTTTGACCGTCGCGGTACCGGTGACCTTCTCCTGGGTGACCTCGATGAACCCTTCGAGCGCCTGCACGAGCGGTCCGGAGATCAGGCCCTCGTAGGCCTTCTCCGACCAGCGGTGGTCGACCTGCGTCTTGAACGAGCGCTCTTCCTTCGTGAGGACGAGGTCTTCCAACGCTCTGTGCGCGTTCAGGAGGACGGTCGCGGCGGGGTGCTCGTAGTTCTCTCTCACCTTCAGGCCGAGCATCCGGTCTTCCATCACGTCCGTGCGACCGACGCCGTACTCCCCTGCGAGGGTGTTGAGGTGCTGGATGAGCGAGACGGGCGCTAACTCCTCGCCGTCGACGGCCACGGGAATCCCGTTGTCGAACTCGATTTCCACCAGTTCGGTGTCGCCCGTCGGCGCGCTCGTCCACTCGTAGATGTCCTCGGGGGGACGTAGTTGGGGTTCTCCAGTTCGCCGCCCTCGACGGCGCGGGACCAGAGGTTCGTGTCGATGCTCCAGACGCCCTCGTTACCCGCCTCGACAGGCAGGTCCTTCTCCGCGGCGTACTCGATCTCCCACTCGCGGGTGAGCCCGAGTTCGCGGACGGGCGCGATGACCTCCAAGTCGGAGGCGCGCCAGACGGCCTCGAACCGGAGTTGGTCGTTGCCCTTCCCGGTACAGCCGTGTGCGAGCGCGTCGCAGTCGTGCTCCTCCGCGACGTCGAGGATGGCCTGTGCGATGACGGGGCGGGCGAGCGCGGTGCCCAGGGGGTAGCCCTGGTACGTGGCGTTCGCCTTCACGCCGCGGAAACACGTCTCCGCGAACTCCGCCTTGGCGTCGACGACGTAGTGTTCTAACCCCAGGGCTTCCGCCGTCTCTTCGGCCTCTTCGAACTCCGATTCGGGCTGTCCGACGTCGACCGTGACGCCGATTACTTCGTCGTGTCCGTACTCTTCCTCCAGGAGCGGGACACAGACGGTCGTGTCCAGCCCGCCGGAGAACGCGAGTGCGACGCGTGTCATATACATCGATGTAGCACCGCTCACGGGCTTAAATTTGTTGTTTTAGATTATGAAAGAAATGCACAGAGACGCCTATAGCCGACACAAGCGTCGTTGAAGTCGTGTGAGCAAGTCGCGGGGTGAGTGGATAGTAGTGGGCCTAGCGGCCCGGTCGTCGCGGTCGTCGGACGCCGTCGGTGGGCGCGACGAGGACAGTACGGACTCCCGGAGAAGCGTGCCGAGAGGGGGAGATCCGCGTCATTAGTTGTTCATTGATTCTTCGCGCTACTAAAACGTTGCGAGACGGTCGTGAGCGCGCGGGGAGTGTGGATACGGTCTCCGGTGACGGTCGGTCGCGGACGCGTCGACGAAGTTTCCGGAATTTAACGCGTCGACGAAGCTTCGGGATTCAGCAAGACGACCGCGCGGTTCTCTCCGCACCGCCCACCATCGAGCTGTCATCGCTCATCGAACCCAGCCCCGAATCCACACAGAACACAGCCACCCAGAGAAGCGTCCCGAACGACCGTCGTAGTCACCGGCAGTCCCCGCCTCGCACACCTATCTTTACATCCACACCATCTGAACGCAACCCACGCATGTCAGACGACGACTCACAGCCGGGATTCAACACGCGAAGTCTCCACGCCGGACAGGAACCAGACGCCGCGACGGGTTCGCGCGCGCCGCCCATCTACCAGACCACCTCGTACGTCTTCGACGACGCCGACGACGCCGCCGCCCAGTTCGCGCTCGAAGCGGAGGGGTACATCTACTCGCGGTTGATGAACCCCACCCTGGAGATGCTGCAGGGTCGCATCGCCTCGCTCGAAAACGGCATCGGTGCCGCCGTCACCGCCTCCGGCATGGCCTCGTTCGACCTCGCGACGTTCCTCCTCGCGGAGGCCGGCGACAACATCGTCACCGCCTCCTCCCTCTATGGGGGGACGTACACCTACCTCACCCACACCGTCGAGCGCCGCGGCGTCACGACGCGGTTCGTCGACACCCTCGACTACGACGCGTACGCGGAGGCCATCGACGAGGACACCGCGTACGTCCACCTCGAAACCATCGGCAACCCCGCGCTGGACACGCCGGACATCGAGCGTATTGCCGACATCGCCCACGAGAACGGCGCGCCGCTGTTCGTCGACAACACGTTCGCCACGCCGTATCTCTGCACGCCGCTCGACCACGGCGCCGACCTCGTCTGGGACTCGACGACGAAGTGGCTCCACGGCGCCGGGTCGACCGTGGGCGGGGCGCTCGTCGACGGTGGCTCCTTCCCCTGGGCCGAGCACGCCGAGAAGTACTCCGAAATCGCCAAACCCAACCCCGCCTACCACGGCGTCAACTTCGCTGAAACCTTTGGTGACGCCGCCTTCACCTACGCCGCCATCGCCCGCGGGCTCAGGGATTTAGGCAACCAGCAGTCGCCGTTCGACGCCTGGGTCGTCCTCCAGAAACTGGAGTCGTTCCCGCTCCGGATGGAGAAACACTGCGAGAACGCGATGATCGTCGCGGAGTTCCTCGACGACCATCCCGAGGTGGCCTGGGTCAACTACCCTGGACTGGAGAGCCACCCGACCCACGACAACGCCTCGAAGTATCTCGACGGCGGGTACGGCGGCATGATCACCTTCGGTCTCGACGACGGGTACGACGCGGCGAAGGGCACCGTCAACGGCGTCGAAGTCGCCTCGTTGCTCGCGAACGTCGGCGACGCGAAGACCCTGGTGATCCACCCCGCTTCGACGACCCACCAGCAACTCACCGAGGAAGAACAGGAGGCCGCGGGCGTCACGCCCGACATGGTCCGTCTGTCGGTCGGCATCGAGGACCCCGAAGACATCCTCGCCGACCTCGACGGGGCCATCGCCGAGGCGACGAAGTAACCCTCTCTCGTCGGCGCCCCGTCACGGACGGTGCTCGACCGCACGACCCGGTGTTTTTGTACGGTGGCGCGAAAGCTTCCCTCGTGACCTCGCTCCTCCTTCTCGTCGGACTCGGTGTCGCCGTCTTCGTCGGCTTCAACGTCGGCGGTTCGAACACCGGTGTCGCGTTCGGTCCCGCCGTCGGGAGCGGTGCGGTCTCGAAACTCGCCGCCGGAGCCCTCATGACCGGCTTCGCTTTCCTCGGCGGATGGACTGTCGGTCGCCGGGTCGTCACGACGCTCGGCTCGAACCTCGTCCTCGGTGACCCCTTCACCCTCCCGGTGAGCATCGGCGTGCTCTTCTTCATCGGTGGGGCGCTCTTCGTCTCGAACGTCCTCGGAGTGCCGGCGTCGACGTCGATGACCGCCGTGGGAGCCATCGCCGGCCTCGGCCTCGCGCGGAACGCGCTGGCGACCGACGTCGTCCTCGAAATCGTCTCGTGGTGGATCGTCGCCCCGCTCATCGCGTTCTGGGTGAGCGGCGTCGTCGGTCGGTACGGCTACGACGCCATCGAGGAACGCCTCGCGGTCGACACGAGCGACGGGTCGTTACTCGAACTCGACCGCTCCGGGATTCCGACGCCCCAACTCGCCGACGAGACCACGCCACGGGAGGCGACCGGTGTCTTCCTGGTCGTCGCCATCGCCTGCTTCATGGCGTTCTCGGCGGGGGCGTCGAACGTCGCCAACGCCGTCGCGCCGCTCGTCGGCTCGGGGCAGCTCTCGATGAACGCGGGCATCATCCTCGCCGGCGGAGCCATCGGCCTCGGCGCGTTCACCATCGCCCGGCGGACGCTCGACACGATGGGCGAGGGGCTCACCGAACTGCCGCTGACCGCGGCGCTCGTCGTCGCCCTCGTGAGCGCGACGCTCGTGACGGCACTGTCGGCCATCGGCATCCCCGCGAGCTTCGTCGTCATCGCCACGATGAGTACCGTCGGACTCGGGTGGGGCCGGGCGACCCGTGCCGAGGGGGCGCTCGTGGTCGACGCCGACGACGTGGTCGAGGAGGTGACCGACCAGGACGTCGCTATCGACGACCTCTATCGGCCGTGGACGACGTTGCGCGTGGTGGTGCTTCAGAACGCCGTGCCCGCCGTCGCGACGGCTGGCGCGTACGTCCTGTTCTCGGTCTGGTAGCGTGGCCTGTCCGCCCGCGACGCGCATCCGTCGCCACGGCACCCACGTCTTCGCCCCCGCTCGGTGACCCACCCTGAACAGCAGGCACTAAGGCCGTGAGGGACAACCCCTCGCCGTGGTCGAACTCCTCCTCATCGTTGGACTCGGCGTGGCGGTCTTCGTCGGTTTCAACATCGGCGGCTCCTCGACGGGTGTCGCGTTCGGCCCGGCCGTCGGGAGCGACGTCGTCTCGAAACTCGCCGCCGCCGGGCTGATGACCGGCTTCGCCCTCCTCGGTGGGTGGACCGTCGGTCGGGAGGTCGTCGAGACTATGGGCGGACAGATCGTCCCGCGCGACGAGTTCACCCTCGCCGCGAGCGTCGGGGTGCTCTTCTTCGTCGGCATCGCGCTGCTCATCTCGAACGTCTTCGGGGTGCCGGCGTCGACGTCGATGACCGCCGTGGGAGCCATCGCGGGCCTCGGCGTCGCGACGGGAACCCTCAACGAGGCCGTCATGCTCGAAATCGTCTCGTGGTGGATCGTCGCCCCCGTCCTCGCCTTCTGGGTCTGTGCGGTCATCGGACGCTACCTCTACCCCTACCTCGACGCCCGCCTCCAGCTCGGCCGCTCGAACGGGCCGCTCCTGACTCTCGACCGCTCCGGGGTTCCGACGCCCAGACTCGGCCCGGGGACCACCGTCCAGGAACTCGGCACCGTCCTCCTCGTCGTCGGTATCGCCTGTTACATGGCGTTCTCGGCGGGGGCGTCGAACGTCGCCAACGCCGTCGCGCCGCTCGTCGGCTCGGGCGTACTGAGCATCGACGTGGGTATCCTCCTCGCCGGCGGAGCCATCGGCCTCGGCGCGTTCACCATCGCCCGGCGGACGCTCGACACCGTCGGCAACGACCTTACCGAACTCCCCCTGCTGGCGGCGCTCGTCGTCGAGACGGTGAGCGCGACGTTCATCGCCTTCCTCTCGGCTATCGGTATCCCTGCGAGCCTGGCCGTGTCGGCGACGATGTGTATCGTCGGTCTGGGCTGGGGTCGGGCGACCCGTACCGTGACGCTCGGCGAGGCTGTCCGTGGTGCCTCGCCAGAGCTGTCGGTCAACGCCCTCGCCGCCGACTCGGCCGACGAAGTCGCCCCCATCGGCGAACCGGACGACACGCTCACCGCACACGAACTGTTCAACCCGGGTACGACGGGGCGGATCATCTTCTTCTGGTTGCTCACCCCCTCGGTGTCGGCCGTCACTTCCTACCTGCTGTTCTCTACGGTGGCGCTCTGAACGCCCGTCGACCCTCCGCGTGGTCACCCGTCCAATCCGACGGGTTTTGGCCGACCAAAACCAGTGACGGCGCGGGGAAACCCGGGCAGAACAGCAAAGCATAATGATGTGCGGTTCAAATCGCCGACCGAGATGCCTACGGTAGAATACCTCAACTACGAAGTGCTCGACGATCAGGGCTGGGATATGGACGACGACGACCTCTTCGACAAGGCCGCCGACGCCGGCCTCGACGACGAGGATTACGGCACCCTGGACGTCAATCAGGGCGAGTACATTCTCGAGGCCGCCGAGGCACAGGGCTACGACTGGCCCTTCTCGTGCCGTGCAGGCGCCTGTGCAAACTGTGCTGCCATCCTGACGAAGGGCGGCATCGACATGGACATGCAGCAGATCCTCTCGGACGAGGAAGTCGACGAGAAGATGGTCCGCCTGACCTGCATCGGCACGCCGACGGAGGACGAGGTCCAGATCGTCTACAACGCCAAGCACCTCGACTACCTCCAGAACCGCGTCATCTGAGCCCGGTCGTCCACCACCCTTCTTCGCTTTATTCTCTCACCAGCCGCAGCAGTGACTGGCGTTCTCGTCGCTGATTCTCCCACCCAAAGGGCTAACTCCCTCCCCTCCCCCGCCGTCTGTATGTTCGCATCGGTACCCGACCTCCTGCGTCTCGTCGCTATTCCCGTGCTGGGCTGGGCGGCGTTCTCCGACATCCGGACGCGCCGGGTCCCCAATCGACTCTGGCTCCCACTCGCCGGCCTCGGCGTCCTCCTCTTGGTGTGGGACCTCATCACGCACCTGCCCCCCGCGACGTTCGACGACCGGCTCTTCCTCGTCCAGGTCGGCGTGAGCGTCCTCTTCGTCGTCCCCTTCTCGTATCTGTTCTGGCGGCTGGGCGGCTTCGGCGGTGCCGACGCGAAGGCGCTCATCGCGCTCGCACTCCTCCTCCCCACCTACCCGGTGTACTTCCTCCCCTCGATGGCGCTCCCCCTCGTCGAGGCTCCGCTCGGCGTGTTCTCGTTCACGGTCCTGACGAACACCGTCGTCGTCGCCGTCGTCTACCCGCTCGCTATCGGCGCGCGGAACCTCCTCGCGGGTGACATCGCCCCCACCATGCTCTTCGGTCGACGGGTCGACGTGACCGACCTTCCGAGCGAGCACGGCCGACTGTTCGAGACGCTCGACGGCTACACTCGCGGCGGCCTCGACCTCGACGCCCTCCGGATGTACCTCCGGTGGCGGGGCAGTTCGTTCGAGACCCTTTTCGGCGCCCCCGAAGCGCTCCGTGACCCTGCGACCGTCGACGAGACGTTCGACCCGACCGACGGCCGCGTCGACCCTCCCGGAGTCGTCACCGACGGCGGCATGGCTCACGACGCCGAAGCGACCGACCACCAGAACCCGTCGATCACCGTTCCCGACGCCGATGTTGACGTGGACGCGTTCGACGACCCCTGGGCGGCCGAGCAGTTCCTCGACAGTATCGAGGGGACCGCCTACGGAACCACACCCGAGACGCTGCGTGACGGCCTCGAACTCGTCTCCGCCCGCGAGCGGGTCTGGATCTCACCCGGCATCCCGTTCCTCGTCCCCATGTTCGTCGGCCTCCTCCTCGCGTTCGCGTACGGGGACGTGCTGTTCGGTCTCCTCGCGGCGCTGGGTCTCGGATGAGACACGCTGTGGCGAACGGACGGCACGCTCCCTCGCGGCCGACGGTGTGCCGTCACGTCGCGGTCCGTCGACCGGTGCTTCTCACCGCATCGCCCCGGTTGGCCGCCGTTCCGCACTTGAATCCTCGGACGTCACAAGACATATCGGCCGTACGTTCCTCGTTGAGTTCATGAGTGATGCAGACGCCGCTGTCGGTGCCGAGGTCGACGTCGACCTCGACTTCGGCGACGATGGCCTCGTGCCGGCGGTCGCCCAGGACGCGGAGACGGGCGAGGTGTTGATGCTCGCGTACGCGACGCGCGAGGCGCTCTCTCGGAGTCTCGAAACCGGTCGCGCCCACTACTACTCGCGGAGCCGCGACGAACTCTGGGAGAAGGGAGCGACCAGCGGACACACCCAGGAACTCAGAGAGGTTCGCGTCGACTGTGACGGCGACGCGCTTCTCTACCTCGTCGACCAGTCCGGTGGGGCGTGCCACACTGGCTACCGCTCGTGTTTCTACCGCCGGGCCGACGGTAGCGTCGTCGGCGACCAGGTGTTCGACCCCGACGACGTCTACTGAGACCGATGGCCGAGACCGTTTCCGCCACCGACGTCACTGTCGACGACCTCGCGGCCGCCCGCGAGCGCCTCCGACAGGCCGAGGCTGCGATCGACGATTACGGCGAAGACGAGGCCCACCGGGTGGCCGAGGCGTACGGGGACGCGACAGACCTCCTCGCGGCGTACGAGGACTCCGCGACGGGCAGCGGCGACTTCGCCGCCTACGTCGAGTTCCAGGAGCGGTTCGTGACCCTCGTCGAGGACCTCCCCGACGACCTCCCGACCCGCGAGTCGTTCGAGGAGGCCAACGACCTGCTCGACCGACGACGCCTCTCCGAGAAACACTTCGAGCAGGCCCGCGACCTGCTCGCCCCCGCCCGGGAAGCCGTCGACGCCCTCGAAGAGCGCGAGGCCGCCCACGAACACCTCCGCGAGACGAGGCAGGCGGTCCGACGGCGGCTCTCGACCCTCGACGAGGAGATCGCCCACCGCGAACGCCTGCTCGACCTCGCTGCGGCCGACCTCGACGCGCCCACCGAACGGCTCCGTGACCCCATCGAGGCATACAACGCGGACGTCACGGACGCGTTCGACCGGTTCCGCCGCGAAGCGCCCGCACGCGACCTGCTCGACCTGATCGCGACCACGACCGCGTACCCGCTCGTCGACTTCGCCCGCCCGCCCGAGTCGCTCCGTGCGTATCTCGACGAGGCCTCCCTCGGGACCGAGCCCCTCCCGACGCTCCTGGAGTACGCCGGCTACTCGCGGTCGAAACTCGACCACTACGTCGACGACCCCGGCCGCTTCCGGACGCAGGCCGCGACGCACGAGACGTACCTCACGCGCCTCGACGCGACGCCGTTGACCGTCGGGTGGCCGCCGCCGGAGGCCGGCGAACTCCGGCGCTTCGCCGAGGAGTTGGTCGCCGTCGTCGCTCGATTCGCCGACGAGTCGGTCGTCGCGCGAGTCCGTCGCGTCCGTGACCTCGCACTCCGCGACGACTACGACCGCCTCCGCCAGTCGGCCGTCGCCCGCGACGAACTCTCCGACACGGAGCGCGACCGACTCGCCTCCGGCACGGTCAGAGAAGAACTCGACGACCTGCGCGCGGAGCGTGACGGCCTCCGGTCGGCGCTCGACGACGGAGGCGCGTGATGTTCACGCCGGTCACGGGCATCGCGACGGTCGTCGGTCTCGTGACGGTGCTCGTCGGTGTCGCGTGGCTCCGCGAGCCCGAGCGGGTTCACCGTCTGCAGGTGCGGTACCTCGGCTCCACGCCCCGTGACCAGTCGACCGTGCGCCGGGGGGCGCTCCCCCGCGGGTTCGCGCTGGTCGTCCTCGGCTGTCTCTGTCTGCTGTTCGTCGTTCTCTCGGTCTGAGCGTGCGCGTTTACGAGTCGTCGCGGCTGTCGAGGAGTACCCCTTCGACCTCTTCGGCCAGCGATTCGGCACGGTCGGCGTCCCGCGCTTCGGCGTAGATTCGGACGACCGGTTCGGTCCCGGAGGGACGGACGAGCACCCACGCGTCGCCGTAGTCGAGCCGGTAGCCGTCGATGGTGTTGGGCTCGACGTCCGCGGTTTCGGCGTACGTCTCGGCAGCTTCGAGCATCGCCGTCAGTTCACCCTCCGATTCGTAGTGGATGTTCACCCGTGCCGCGTGATACGCCGAGAACGGGGCGACCACCTCGCTCGCGGGTCGGTCGGCGACGAGTTCGAGGAACTTCGCGCCGGTGTACGCGCCGTCGCGGACCAGTCGATAGTCGGGGAAGAAGACGCCGCCGTTACCCTCGCCGGCGACCGGCACCGTCGCTCCCTTCGCCTGGAGCGTGCGGATGTGCGTGATGATGTTCGTCGACCCGATGGGCGTGAGTTCGAGCGTCGCGTCCGCCTCGGAGACGGCGTCGACGACCCGCTGTGAGACGTTGACGGCGGAGACGAACGTGTCGCCCGCGTCGAGGTGTGCCCCCGCGAGCGCCGCCATCGACGACTCGCCGTCGACGAACTCCCCCCGCTCGTCGACGAACACCGCGCGGTCGGCGTCGCCGTCGTGAGCGATGCCGAGGTCCGCGTCCGTCGCGCGGACCAGCCGCGAGAGACTGGTCAGGTGGCTCCCGACGGGTTCGGGCTGTCGCCCCGGGAAGCGTCCGTCGGGCGTCGCGTTCACGGTCACGACCTCACAGCCCAGCCGCCGGAAGAACTCGGGGCTGGTGAGCGCGCCGGCGCCGTGGCCCGGGTCGAGCGCCACCGTCAGTCCGGCTTCGGAGATGGTTTTCCGGTCGACCGACGCGAGCAAATCGTCGACGTACGCCCGGTTCGCCGAGTCGACGCGTCGGACCTCCCCGATTCCGTCCCACGGCTTCAGGTCGAACTCCTCGCTCAGCACGTGGTCTTCCACCTCTTCGAGGACGTCCACGGTGAGTTCGACGCCGTCGCTTCCGACGAGCTTGACGCCGTTGTACTCCGGCGGGTTGTGCGAGGCGGTGATGTGGACCGCGGGGACCTCCTCGACCTCACAGTAGCGAACCACGGCCGGAGTCGGCGTCACGCCGAGCCGGTCGACGTCGAGTCCGGCGCTCGCCAGCCCGGAGGCTGCGGCGTTCGTGAACATCTCGCCGGAGGTCCGGGTGTCCCGCGAGACGACGGCCCGGTCGGCGTCCCAGACCGTCCCGGCGGCCTGTGCCACCCGCAGGACGAACGCGGGAGTCAACTCCTCTGTGACCACCCCACGTGTCCCGCTGGACCCGAAAATCTTCATTTGTTGACCCTGTGCGGCCCGGCCCCAAAGCCGTTCCGAACGGATGCTGTGAGACCCCCCGTTCCGGCGGGCGGTTTCTCCCCGTGTGTCGGTGCGTTTACGGCCTCGCTCCTCCTCCGCTCCCGTATGTTCCCGACGTTCGAGGTCGTCCCCGCGGTCGACATGCAGGACGGCGAGGTGGTCCAGCTCGTCCAGGGCGAGCGCGGTACTGAAACCAGATACGGCGACCCGGTCGAGGCCGCCCGCCGGTGGGTCGACGCGGGGGCGAAGACGCTCCACCTCGTCGACCTCGACGGCGCGTTCGAGGGCGAGCGGAAGAACGCCGCCGCCGTCGAGGCGGTCGTCGACGCCGTCGACGTGCCGGTCCAGCTCGGCGGCGGCATCCGGACCGCCGCGGACGCCCGTACCCTCCTCGACAGCGGCGTCGACCGCGTCATTCTCGGCACGGCCGCGGTGAACGACCCCGAGGTCGTCGCCGACATCTCCGAGACGCACCCGGGGAGCGTCGTCGTCTCGCTCGACGCGCGGGAGGGTGAGGTGGTCATCGAGGGGTGGACCGAGGGGACGGGCCTCCGTCCCGCCGAGGCCGCCGGCCGCTACGAGGACCTCGGCGCGGCGGGTATCCTGTTCACCGACGTCGACGTCGAGGGGCAACTGGAGGGCGTCAACACCGACGCGGTCGAGGCTGTCGTCGACGCCGTCGACATCCCCGTCGTCGCCAGCGGTGGCGTGGCGACCCTCTCGGACGTCGAAGCGCTCCACGACGCCGGTGCGGCGGCGGTCGTCGTCGGAACCGCCCTCTACGAGGGGCGGTTCACGCTCGAAGCGGCGATGGCCGCCGTCCGGTGAGCCGAGCGCGCCGCCCCCCACGAAGGTCCGTTTCATCTCGAACCCCCCGGCTCTCGTCGACCTGCTCCGGTCCGTCATCCGTCAGCCACGTGTCTGACGCCCGTCTGCTGTCCGGCGTTTCCCGTCCGTGTCGTGAGTTCTCATTCACCAGCTTCGACCGGAAACCAAGGGGTTCGAATTTCGGACTCGTCCCCCGCCGACACCGCACCGGGCGCGCGGGACGAACCTTCTTTATCCGTCGCTCCCGTCCGCCGGGGTATGACACGGACCGCCGCACGCTCCCGCGAGACGAGCGAGACGAACATCGACCTCACGCTCGACGTCGACGGCGACGGTGACGCGACTGTCGACACGGGCGTGGGCTTCTTCGACCACATGCTCGAAGCGTTCGCCAAGCACGGCCTGTTCGACCTCACCGTCCAGTGCGACGGTGACCTCCACGTCGACGACCACCACACCGTCGAGGACGTCGCCATCGTCCTCGGCGAGGCGTTCACCGAGGCGCTCGGCGACAAGCGCGGTATCCGCCGCTTCGCCGACCGCACGGTCCCGCTGGACGAGGCCGTCGCCTCGGTGGTCGTCGACGTCTCGGGTCGTCCCCACTTCGAGTTCGACGGGGCGTTCTCCCAGTCGACGGTCGGCGAGTTCACGAGCGACATGGCGCGACACTTCGCGCTCTCGCTCGCGATGAACGCCGGTCTCACCCTCCACGCGTCGGTCGAGGGTGAAAATGCTCACCACGAGGTCGAGGCGCTGTTCAAGTCGCTCGCGCGGACGCTGGACGACGCGACGAGACTGGACGAGCGACGAAGCGACACGCCGAGCACGAAGGGCGACCTCTAATCCGAGGCCTACTCGTTCGACTTCGAAGTCCCGTCGCCCTGACCGGTCGCGCCGTCATCGTCCATTGCGCCGTCGCCGCCCATCGTGCCGTTGCCGTCCATCGCATCGTCGTTCCCTTCCGACTTCGCGTCCGCCGGCCGTGCCGGGCCGTCGCTCTCTCCCGACCCGAAATCGAACGTCGACGGCTCCGCCTCGGCCGTCGCTGGCTGCGGTGCGGTGTACACGTAGCGGAACCCCCCGTCGAGAACCGAGTACTCCGTTCCGTCCGGCGATTCGATGACAGCGTTGTTGGTGTCGATGGCGAGGTCGACGAGGTCGGCGAGCGACGACGCCTCCGCCCGTGATCGGTCGAACACCTCCGCCGGGAGCGTGAACGTCGTGATCCACTCGTCGAACTCCGCGCGGTGTTCCCGGTAGGTGAGCCACTCTCGTTCGGCATCCGTGAGTTCGAACCGATGCTGTGAGCGGGCGACGACGAGTCCCGCGAGGCCGACGAGGGAGACGAACAGGAGTACCGGCGCACCGACGCTCCTGAGCGGACCGTACGTCCGCGTCGTCGTGACCTGTCGCGTCGTCTCGAACCGGTTCGTCCCCGCCTCCGCCGGCCCGACGCGGTAGGTCCCCCCTTCGAGCGTGACGGGGAGCGTGTGGACCTGCTGTGTGTCGACCGCCCGCCCGTTGACCGTCCCCTCAACGTCGACGGTCGCCCGGACGAACGTCTCCGTGGTTCCCGTGGTTCCGCCCAGTTCCTCCTCGATCCGGTCGCGTTCCCCTGCGACCTCGGAGACGTTGAACCCGAACCGGACCCGCGCGGTGGTCCCCGGGGCGATGGTCGCGGTTCCCGTCTCCCTGAGGGGTCGGCTCGTCTCCCAGAGGACGGTCTGTTGCTCCTCCCCCTCGCTGATGACGTTCCGCGTGACGAGCACGACGTCGACGGACGTCGTCAACTCTCCACCCCCGCTCGCTCGGTAGCTGAAGACGTAACTGCCGTTCAACACGGGCGAGATGCTGGAGAAGTAGACGCTTCTGTTCTGGAGACGACTCCCCACGGGGAAGAGCGGGTTCTCCTCGGTCACCGTCGCGCTGTGGTCGAACGACCCCGACGTCTGCCACGTCTCGACGACCCGCTCCTCGGTGGTCGTCTCCGGAGAGACGTGCGTCGTGTACGTGACGGCCCCGCCGACGAGTGCGAGGACGGCGAGGACGACGAGAAGCAGGTCGAACTGCTCGTTCAGCAGTCGACGGAGACGGAGCGTTCGTCGAGACACGTATGAATCACATAGTGAGTTAGGCTATATGAACATTCTGCCTGTCGGATGGAATTCCTCTGGAACGGGTTTAGAGGCCCAGCAGCCGCCGTACGCGCCCCGAAAGCGACCCTCTCGTTTTCGTCTCTCGGGTACGCTGACGAATTCTCCCTCTCCCCAGGAGTCCGATGCTGAGGAGGTAGTACGGGACGGCGACCGTGAGGTCGACGGCGACGATGGGTGCCCACGGGTGGACGTCGTGCAGCGCGTCGATGACGGAGACCGGTAGGAGGGCGAGGTAGCGGTGTTCGACCACGAACCGGCGGTAGTAGCCGGTCTGCGGCGGCGCGGAGAGCGTCACGGAGGCGTTCCGTACCTCGCCTCGCTCGACGTAGAGTCGTTCGGGGTAACGCTCACGCCCTCGCTCGCGGGTTCGACGTAGGCGTACACTGGAACCAGACCGCCGTTGCCGACGGGGTAGGGTATCGTCTTCGACTCGCCCATCGGGATGACCGTCGGCCGCTCGGACTCGAACTCGGCGCTGACGACGCCGTACTGCTGTTGGCCCGCCGGCCCGACCATCGCGGCGGTCATCCCTCCGACGAGGAGCAACGTGAGCGCGAGCGTGACGAGGCGCGGGTCGAGGCCGGACGTTCGGCTTCGACTCCGGTCGCGACTTCTTTCCCGCTTCCCCGACGAACGGAGTTCGCCGACGAGGTAGTAGAGACCAGTGACGGCGAAGAGGAGGTACGCGATGCCCTGCGTGCCGAGGAGCGCTCGGGTGCCTGTGAGCGAGGCGAGGTTCCGCTGGACGAAGTCGAGGCTCCCTTGCACGGCTTGGACGACGGTACCGAGCGCCGGAACGACGACCACCTCGCCGCCCGGTGCCCACGCGACGGCGACGATTTGCGCTCTTTTTACAGGAGGTTCCTCACCGTCTTGGTCGGTGAACGGGTTGGCGTCGCCCTGCGTGATGTAGCCGCGCTCAGTCTCGCCGACGATTCGGTGGGTCGTGAGGCCGCCGCCCTGCAACTCTTCGGCGCGGAAGGTGACGACGTCGCCCGCCTCGGGCGGGCCGGTGAGTTGGGCCGGAACGGCGACGAAGCCGTCGCCGGGTTCCATCGTCGGAGCCATGCTGCCGGTTTCGACGAACGCGAGGAGGACGGGTTGGCCGAGGAACTGGCCGGCGAGGAGCGCGAGGACTACGAGGACGACGAGGAGTTCACCGCTGCGGACGACCGTTCGGCGAATGGGCATCTATTAAATTAATTAGTTGTTGGTGTGGCCGAACAAAACACTCTGGCGTCTGTGAGGTAGGTGTGCTACCTATGACTGGTTCAGTATTCGAGCTTTGAATAAAATCGAGTCCACTCTTGGTTTCACGTTTCCAAGGTGGAACCAATTTCACCAGAGATCTCAGTCATCCTGTTACCGGTTGTAGCCCTGTGCGTAGAGTCCCAGCTCGTTGGGTATTGCTGCTGGATACGTCTTGACGTCCGAGAGCGTGGAGGAGTCGCTCAGATAGAATTCTAAGTGAATGTATGCGTCCTCTCCTTCACCAAGTTCCAGAAGAGCGCTTGACGTCCCGTAAGTCTCGTCACCGAGTGGATTCGGTGAACCGGTCATCACGGTCATTTCCCCGTAACCGGGTGAGTTCTCGTCGACCATTTCATCGGTGTAGTACACCGTTAACGGGTCGACGCCGTCTCCGTCGGTCGTACTCGTATCCAGTCCAGTGATAACGACGTTTATGCTATCAGTTGCGTTGTTGACAATTCTGAAGACGTTCTGGAATAGGGTGTTTGCCTCGTCGTTTAACCCGTTCCCGTTTTGTCCGTTCGACCCGTCGAACTGCAGTTCCATCAGGCCGTCCGAGTTGATACTTGCGTACTGACTGATTGTCGGGTCAAGACCGAGATACGCTTGTCGGTCGCCGGCGATGTTGACTGACAGTGTACGACTCGCGCTCACAATCGAGAACGCACCAGTGCCACCAATCGCTGCCCCGCCGGCAGCGAGCGATCCGAGCGCCGCGAGATACTTGCGTCGTTGCATAGTATTGGGTTCCTTTTTCACACCATCGGCCGATCATCACAGCGGCCCGGCCGACGGTGCACACGTCTCCCGTGTGTAGCTACCTTCATGGTAATTCGTTGCACTGTCACGCCGACATTTCTCCACAGTCACCTGTATACCCGAACTATGTCGGTCCACAAACATTCCCATGTCGGGCTGAACCTTCCGTTAAAATCAGCTAAACCGCTGGTTATAGCCCCAATTCTCGAATTTAGCTCCCTTTCGAATCGTCTCTAATTCTTAGAAATGAAATTACAGAAAGAATTATATTTCCACCCTACTGTCACACCATGGGAGCAAAACGTGGGGACGCAAACCGACGTCACGGGGGGGCACAGCACGACGGCCAACACGGTTCAGCAGACGGAGAGCCAGGAGGATGTGGATAAATCGAACACGACTGACCAGGACGACACCACGCGAATCACGGACGCAGACGTCTTCGAGGTGTTGAGCAACCGGCGCAGGCGGTACGCGCTGCACTACCTCATGCAGCGACCCGGCGAGCAGGTGGCGATGGGCGACCTCTCGACGCAGGTCGCCGCGTGGGAGGAGGGCGTCGACCCGGAGGCGGTGACGTACGACCAGCGGAAGTCCGTTCACACATCGTTGTACCAGTATCACGCGCCCAAACTCGACAAGACCGGGCTGGTCGAGTACGACTCCCGCGGCGGCGTCGTCACCCTCACCGACGCGGGGTCGGACGTCGACCTCTACCTCGAAGCCGTTCGGGGAGGGAGATGCCGTGGGCGTCGTACTTCCTCTTGCTCTCGGTGTTCTCGGCGGCGTTCGTCGGCGCGGCGGTACTGCCGATTCCCCCGCTTGCGGGGCTGCCGACGGCCGCCTGCGCCGGCTTCGTCGTCTCGGTTTTCCTCGTCTCGTCGCTCGTCTTCGCGTACGACACCCGCACGGCGATGCGGTTCGGTTCCGTCGGCCCGCCGCCGGGGGTGGAGGAGTGAACCGACGCCACCTCCTCTTCGTCGCACTCGTGGCCGTCGGCCTCTCGTCGGTGACGGGCGTCGGGAGCGTGAGTTCCGTCAGTGCCGACCGCGACATCTCTGTCGCCGTGGCCGACGACAGCGAGGCGTATCTCGGTATCGAGTTCGGCGCGGTCGAAAACGGGACGGCGACCCTCACGGTCACGAACCGAATCTCGACGGAGGCGCTCGACGTCACTGTCGAGGACGGCGACACGACGGAGTTGCAGACGCTCGGCCCCGGTGAATTCGCCGCGTTCGACGTCGCGTGTGGCGAGGAGGCACACGTCTCGGCCGTCGGACCGACCACCGAAATCGACGCGACGCGCTCGGTCGCCTGCGAACACTCCGGTGACGGGGACTCGTCGGACGGCCCGACGAACAACGGCCAGTGTAGCAACAGCGGTGTCCACGGGAAGAGCGGCGAGAGCGGTCACTGCGGCCGTGACTCGAACGAGGGTGATCGAGGCGAGAATCACGGAGACGGCAACGGGGACGAAGACGACCGATGGAGGGACAGAGACGAGCAGGGCGACCCCGAAGACCACAACCACGACGAGGACGGCGACCGGAGCGAGCACGAGAGGGACGAAAACGGAGACCAGAACGACCGCGACGGAGACGACGGCGACGACCACTGACCGCCGCCGCGTCTGTTTCACTGCGTCGACGTTCGACGGAACGCCGGCGGAGCGTGCGCCCCTCACACGATAGCGGAACTGCTCATCGGGTCACAGAAAACGACTAAACGGCCCGCTGTCGTACATCAGCGTAGATGTTCGACGAGATCATGCAGAAGTTCGAGGGGAGCCCGAGCCAGCAGGCGGTTATTCGACTCCTGCTCGAACGGGGGTTCTCCGTGAACGACGACGGTCGGGTCGTCTCGGGCGGCATCGAGATCCCCAACACGGGTATCGCGCGCGAGATCGGCGTCGACCGCCGCGTCGTCGACTCGACGACCGACGCCATCCTCGCGGATCCCCAGCTTCGGCGAATCTTCCAGAACATCTCGTCGATTCCGAGCCTGATGGACCTCGCGCCCGTCCTCGACCTCACCGTTCTCACCGTCGAGGTGGACGACGCCGACGCGCCGGGCATCGTCGCGCAGGTCACGACGCTCATCGCCGACCGCGACATCTCCATCCGCCAGACCGTCAGCGAGGACCCCGAGTTCACCGACGACCCGAAGCTGTATCTCGTCACCGACGGCGACATCCCCGGGGACCTGTTGACCGAACTGTCCGACCTGGCGTTCGTGCGGCGCGTGAGCATCGCGTAATCGGTGACGCACTCGACCTCACAAGCCCACAAGGCACTTTCCGACCCGAGTATCGGTCCTCGTATGCCGAGCGCCTCGACACGACCGAACTCGCTCGTCCGACTGGTCGTGGTGACGCTCCGGGGCGGGGCAGCACTCCTCTTCGCTCTGGGTCTCTCTGTGGGTGTCTGGGGCGTCACCGGAACCGGGGAACTGGCTCCGGCCTTCGTCGTTGGGACGTTCTGGCACCTCGTCTTCGCCGCTTCGTCGAACGCAGAACGGCCGGGAACCCGTCCTGATCGGGGACTCGTACGCTGTTCTGGTTTTTCCTTCCGGTATTCGGATCGGTGTCGGGACGGCCTTCGGACGGCCAGTCTTTCGGAGGCAGGCGAGCGGTCTCTAGAGCGGTGAAACCACAGCCCTCCCCAGCCGACTGTGCTCCTCACCGCTCACGTTCGTTCGCGGCTGCGGTGCTCGTCCCTCGCGTGTCGGTCCGGCACGGAGGCCGGACCCGTCACGCCACCGTGCGCCCTGCGGTTTTCCGTCCCCGTTCTCTCTCGTCGTCGCCATCCTTTTGTCCGCCCCCCGGCGACGAAGAGCCGAGATGACCGCAGGCGACGCCGACGAAGCCCGGGACACCTACCGCACCGTCGCCGGTCCCGGCCGGGCCGAGTTCGAGGTGCGCGGCTCGGAGTTCATCGGCTACGTCTCGCCCGCGGAGACGGTCGCCGACGCGGAGGCCTTCATCGAGACGGTCGAATCGGAACACCCCGACGCGACCCACAACGTCCCGGCCTACCGCGTGCCGACGGACCCTTCGAAAGTCGACGTCATGCTGCGAGAGTGGTGTTCGGACGACGGCGAACCGGCGGGCTCCTCGGGAAAACCGGCGCTGAACGTCCTCGTCCAGCGCGACCTTCGGAACCTGGTCGCGGTGGTCACGCGCTACTACGGCGGGACGAACCTGGGAGTGGGTGGGTTGGCCCGGGCGTACTCCCGCGCCGTGAAAGAGGCCGTCGACGATGCCGGCGTCGTCGAGGAACGCCCACACGAGCGGTTCTCGGCCGTCGTCGCGTACGACGACTCCGGAACCGTCCGGGGCATCCTCGAATCCGCGGGTGTCGAGTTCGACGCCGACTACGACGAGCGGGTCTCCTTCTCGGTTCGGGTGCCCGTCGAGGAGGCGGCCGAACTCAGAGACCGCCTCAGGAGTGCGACGAGCGGCCGGGTCGAACTGTCGTAGAACGCGAGGGGAAACGGAAACAGGGCTCAGTCGGTCGCCTCGGCGCGCCCGGCGGGTCGTGGCGGCTGCTTCTCGCTCGCCGCGCGGTTCTTCAGCGTGAGCGCGCCGAACAGCACCGCACCGGCGGCCCGAAGGCCGAGGTCGACGACGAGCGGTTCGCCCACGTTCCCGACGATGCCGACGAACGAGAGGATGTCGGTCGCGGCGTTGAGCACGAGCAGCGGCGCCATGAGCAGGAAGGCGCTGACGACGAACAGCGCCCGTTCGGTCCGGCCGACGGGCGAGTAGAAGTAGCCGATGACGGTCGCCCCGAGCGCGACGACGCCGACGAACACCCCGATGATGGGGATGACCACCTCGGGGAGGAAGTACGTCACCTCCGTGACGTCGGCGAAGTTCAGCACCCGGAAGTCCTCGTTCTGCCCGCGCAGGAGCAGGATGCCCGGCGTGAGCGCGAACGCGAAGGGGACGATGGCCTTGTTGAGCGACAGCGAGAACGCCTTCGTTCCCGTCCTGAACGGGTCGGATTTGGCCACCCCCGACGCGGCGTAGGCGGCCACCGCCACGGGAGGTGTGATGTCGGCGATGACGCCGAAGTAGAGGATGAACAGGTGCGCCGCGAGCAGCGGAATGTTCGACGACTGCGCGATTGCGGGTCCGAGCAGCGAGACGAGGATGATGTACGTCACCGTCGTCGGCATCCCCATCCCGAGGATGATGGAGGCGATGGCCGTAAAGAGGAGCAAGAGGACGATAGAGCCGCCCGCGACGGCCTTGATGAGCGCCGTCAGGTTCGGTCCTAACCCGGTCGCGCTCACGACGCCGGGGATGATGCCGGCGGCGGCGACGGCGACCACGACTTCGGTCGAGGTGCGCGCCCCCGAATCCATCGACTTCCCGATGAACGTGACGTAGCGGAAGGGGCGCGTCTCGGCGAGACGCGGCCGCGAGATACCCTCGGCGAGGCGTTCGCTCGCGGTGTCGACGGCGTCGTCGAAGTTCAGAAGCGGCGACTCGCCCCGCGGCCGGAGGAGCATGAAGACGAGACTCACGAGGACGATGATGGTCCCCAGCGTGCCGCCGGCGGCGAAGAGCGCCTCGACGAACGTCCGGGACTCGCCGCTCGCGCCCGTGAGCAGGCCGACGATGCCGACGCCGCTCGTGAGGAACGCGCCGAGTTCGGCGAGGAACAGCACGGCGATGGTCGCGACGAGGGGGACGCGCGTCCGTTCGTTGTAGGCGGCGACGAACGCGATGAGCGCCATGATGGCGACGAGCGTGAACCACGCCGACCGCGCGACGGTGAGGCGTTCGACGAGGAGGTAGTACAGCAGCAAGACGAGGGGAACGAGGTAGAACCACCCTCTCGACAGGTGGCTCTTGATGTCGACGACGTCGTCCCGAGAGAGGCCGCCGATGCCCGCTCTGGACGCCTCCAGGTGGACCATCACCCAGACGCCGAAGAAGAACACGATGGCGGGGATGGTCGCGGCGATGATGATGTCCGAGAAGGGGACGCCGATGAACTCGATCATCAGGAACGCCGCGGCACCCATCACCGGCGGGAGGATCTGTCCGCCCGAAGAGGCGCTCGCCTCAACCGCGCCCGCGAACTCCGGTCGGTAGCCGGAGCGTTTCATGAGCGGGATGGTAAAGGCGCCCGTCGTCACCGTGTTGGCGATGGACGACCCCGAGATGGTTCCCATGAAGCCCGAGGCGAGGATGCTCGCCTTCGCCGGGCCGCCCTTTCTGGTTCCCGTCGCGGAGTACGCGAGTTCGATGAACCACTGACCGGCGCCGGACATCTCCAGAAAGGCACCGAACAGGATGAAGATGTAGATGAACTGCACGGAGACGGTGACCGGAATCCCGAACACCCCGTTCTCGGTGTTGTACCAGAGGTTCTGGACGATGTTCGCCCAACTCCCCTCCGGGATGGAGAGGACGCCGATGAGCGGCGTGTCGGGCGTGATGATGAAGCCCCAGCGGGCGTAGACGATGAACGACGCGACGATGAGCATGAGGTAGAGGCCGAGCGCGCGTCGGGTCGCTTCGAGCACCAGGAGGGTCCCGACCGCTCCGAGGAAGAAGGCGTACGAGACGCCGGTGAACGGAACCGCACCCAGCACGGCGGCGACGGGGCCCGAGAGGACCCCGAGCGGACCGACGAACAGTCCGGCGACGTACTCGGCGATAGTGCGTCCGGAGTCGAGACCCAGCACCCGGAGCTGTTGGATTTCGCTGAACTCGGTGACCATGTAGACGGCGGTGAGCGTCGCCAGCACGATGCAGACGACGTCGACGGGCGTCACACGGTCGCGTTCGTCGTCGACGACCAACCAGCGCACGCCGCGTCGGAGTCCCTTCGCGGCGTTCGTCAGCGGATGCGAGGTGCCGGCCCGTTCTTCGAGCGCGGGCACGACCCGCGACAGTCGGGTCGCGACCCTCCCGCCTCCGTCGGTCGGGGGAAAGAGCAGGAATGCGAGGACGAGCGCGAACGCGACGTGGATGGCGTTCACCTGCAACAGTTGCAGGGCGGCGAGTCTGACCTCGCCCACAAAGGGAAGGGAGACCTCGAAGATGAACCCGCGGGCGGCGAGCCAGATCTGAAAGAGCGAGAAGACGATGCCGATGGCGGAGACGGCGACCGCGGCCCCGGCCGACAGGGTCCGCTTCCGCTCGATCCCTTCGAGGATCTCTTCGGCTTCGGCGTCGCTCAGTTCGTCGCCCGCGCCGTCGACATCCTCGTCGGTGTCGGCGTTCGGGTCCGAGCCCCCTTCGGGTTCTCTCGGATCGGTCCGGTCATCGGTGCCTCCGTCGGTCCTGCGGACGGCGTCTCCGTCGTCGGGACCGTCTCGTGCTGGTCGTTCCGGGTCTGAATCTGTCATGGTCGTGTCATCGAGCGTGCGAGGTCAATGAGGGTTCGTTCCGTGATATAGATGCGCACGGACTCCGCGTCCGAGAGCGCGACGAGGTCGTACGTCTCCTCGCCGACGTGGAGTTCGTGGCCGGCGATGCGGCCGGGCTTCACGTACAGTTCGTCGTAGGAGCCCTCGGGGTCGAAGACGAACGACCCGTTCTCCTGGGTGACGTTCACTCGCGCCGGGAGGCCCCAGCCGTACGACTGGAACTCCATGCGCGTCATCACGAGTTCGCCGTCGCGCACGGCGTACGCGTCGAGCACGCGAGTCTTCTCGACGCTGTGGGTGTACTCGAGCGCGACGGTCGTGTTCTCCTCGACGGGCACGCGAAGGAGTTCTTCGCCGGTGTCGGCCGTCTCGACGACGAGCGCCTGCCCGGCCGGGAGCGACGCGGCCGCGGCACCGCTGACCGCGAGCAGCGTCGCTACGACGACGGCGGCCAGAGCGAGCAGTCTGCGTCGGTCGTCCATCGTGTCAAAGAACGTCGAGTGTCCGTCCCCGATCGTCCGCGTGGTCGCTTCCGCTCCTCAGCCGAAGTACGCCTGCGCGCCGGGGTGTAAGTCGATGGACATGCCGTCCTGTGCGGACTCCGCGGAGATGAAGTCCGTCTTGATGGTGAGCGAGTCGGTGTTGTCGAAGATGGCCGCGGTGACCGTCTGGACGATGTCCTCGGGCTGTTCGGCGTTCGTCGCGATCATCGCCTGCACGGCGACGGTCGGGGCGGCCTCTTCGAGCCCGTACGTGCCGGACGGCACCTCGTCGTCCGCGTAGAACGGCGCGGCGTCCTTGACGGCCTGCCGAGCGTCGCCCTCGATGGGGACGATGCGGACGTCCTCGGTCGCGGCGAGTTCCTCGATGGCACCGACCGGGTAGCCGCCGACGACGAACGCGGCGTCGATGTCGCCGTTCTTCAGTTGGTCGGACGCCTGCGAGAAGCCGGTGTTCTGCTCGGTGAAGTCGGAGATACCGAGCGCTTCGAGGATCTGGTTCGCGTTCACCTGCGTCCCGGAGCCGAGGTCGCCGGTGTTGATGGTCGCGCCCGAGAGGTCGGAAGGCGTTTCCACGCCCGTGTCGGCGAGCGTCACGATGTGGATGGTCTCGGGGTAGAGGGTGGCGACGCCGCGGAGGCTGTCGACGGCGTTACCCTGGAACGCCTCTATCCCACTGCCGTTGGCCGCGAAGTACGCGACGTCGTTCTGGATGAGCGCGAAGTCGGCGTCGCCGCTCGCGAGCGACCCGACGTTCTCGACGGAGGCGCCGGTCGACTGGACCTGCACCGTGATGCCGTCGGTGTTGGACTCGATGACGTCCTTGAACTCGTTCGAGAGCGGGAAGTACGTCCCACCGGTGCCGCCCGCGTGCCACGAGAGACGCGTGCTGCCCGACCCGGAGCCCCCGGAGTCGCCGGAGCCGCTGTCGCCACCGGAATCGCCCGAACCGCTGTCGCCGGAGCCGCTATCGCCACCGGACCCACCGGAACCGCTGTCGCCCGAACCGCTGTCTCCACCGGACCCGCCGCCGCCGCCGGAACAACCGGCGAGGCCGGCGAGGGCTGCCGTTCCTGTCGCTGCGAGGAAACTGCGTCGGTCGAACTTCTTCTGGACCATACCCAAAAGGGGTGGCGGGAGATATATATGGTTACCCATGTTTGTATCTGAGTATCGTTATATACACATGATAATATTAGATATTGTGAATTAATCTTCATTTTTCAACTGTGCGTCGAGCCCGGAGTTTCACCATCAGAACGTTCTTTCGTCCGCCTGCCGAGACGCTCGCATGCACCTCTCGGCTGTGGACTACCTCGACCTCACCCGGGTCGACTCGCCGGCCGTTTCCCCCGACGGGGCGACCGTCGCGTACGTCTCTCACCGACCGCGCGACGACGAGACGACCGAGTCGAGCGTCTCCGTCGTCGACCGCGCCGGTGGCGACCCGCGCCGGTTCACCGCCCGGGAGGGCGTCGACGCCGGGCCGGCCTTCTCCCCGTCGGGCGACCGCCTCGCGTTCACCAGCACGCGCGGCGACGACGACCGCGTGCAGTTGTGGGTCGTCCCGACCGACGGCGGCGAGGCCCGGCAGGTCACGACCGTCCCCGGCGGCGTCCGAAACCCGCGCTGGTCGCCCGACGGCACTCGTCTCGCGTTCGTGAGCGAGTCCACACAGGAGGAACGCGACCGCGGCGTCGACTGCGACGCGACCGACTACGAGCGTTCCACGCCCGACCCTCGCGTCGTCGACCGCCTCGTCTACCGGCGGGCGGCCGCGTACCTCGACGGGACACGCCGACACGTCTACCTCGTCGACGTCGGTTCGGGCGACGACGGCGTTCGGGAGACCCTTGGCGCGGTCACCCGACTCACCGACGGCGACCGCGACCACGCCTCACCGACCTGGGGCGACGACGGGACGCTCTACTACGCCGTCTCCCGCCGACGCGACGGCGGCGACCCCAACGACGCCATCGAGTTCGAACTGGTCGCACACGACGTCTCGCGCGCGGACGGAGTTGGCGCGGTCGACCGCGAGGCCGGACCCGGACACGACGATTCGGTCCGACACGTAGCCTGGGGTGAGTCGTGGACGCCTGCGCTCGCGGCGACCGACGACGGCCGCGTGGCGTACCTCGACACCCCGACCGACGACGGCCCCCCGGTTCACGCCGACGTGGTCGTCGTCGCGTGCGGGACCGGCGAGGAAACCGTCCTCACCGCCGACCTCGACCGAACCGTCCTCCCCGACCGGGGGTTCTCGTGGGGCCCCGCATTCGAGTCGTTCTACGCCGTGACCCCCGACGAGGGCGACTTCGTCGTCCGGCGGTTCCGTGCCGCCGAGGACGAGACGGCCGACTCGGCTGGGTCGGATGAGTCGCCCGGACCGGTCGAACACGCAGTCGTCGTCGGGGACGGAGCGGTCGACGGCCTCGCCGTCGGCTCCGACTTCGTCGCCGTCACGAAGAGCGCCAGCGACCACCCGGGCGACGTCTTCGTCGTCGACGCCGCCGACGGGAGCGAACAGCGGCTCACGACCGTGAACGCCGACTTCCTCTCCGACCGGACGCTCGCCACCCCGGAGGAGGTGTGGTTCGAGTCCGAGGCGGGTCCGGTGCAGGGCTGGCTCGTGCTCCCGCCCGAGGGCGTGCGCCCGGGTCCGGACGGGGCTGAGCAGGTCCCGCTCGTCGTCGAAATCCACGGCGGGCCGCACGCGATGTGGACCACGTCGGGGAGCATGTGGCACGAGTTCCAGACGCTCGCGGCGCGGGGGTACGCGGTGTTCTGGTGCAACCCCCGGGGCTCTCTCGGCTACGGCGAGACGTTCACGACCGCCATCCAGCGCGACTGGGGTGCCGTCACGGCCCGGGACGTCCTCGCCGGCGTCGACACCGTGTGCGCCCGCGACGAGATAGACGAGTCACACCTCTTTCTCACCGGCGGGAGCTTCGGCGGCTACATGACCGCGTGGCTCGTCGGGCACGACGACCGGTTCCGCGCCGCCGTCGCCCAGCGCGGCGTCTACGACCTCACCTCCTTTTACGGCTCTTCGGACGCGTTCAAACTCGTCGAGTGGGATTTCGAGACCACTCCCTCCGAGGACGCGGCGTTCCTCTGGGAGCACTCGCCCGCCTCGGTGGCCCATGAGGTGACGACCCCGACGCTCGTCCTCCACGCCACCGAGGACTTCCGCGTCCCGGTGAACAACGCCGAACTCCTCTACCTCCTGTTGAAGAAGGGCGGGGTCGACACGAGGCTGGTGCGGTACCCCCGCGAGGGGCACGAACTCTCGCGGTCGGGCGAACCCGGCCACGTCGTCGACCGACTCGAACGCATCGCCCGCTGGTTCGACGGCTACTCCGATTACCACGACGCCCCGCGCGCGCTGGACCGCGGCGACGAGGGCCTGACTGGAAGTCTGATGGACGACCACGACGGAGACGAACGCGAGTGACGCTCAGTCGACGATTATTTCGGAGTCCTCCGTGTCCCCCTCTCCGGTCGACATCCGGCGGTCGTAGCGGTCGACCCACGCGGCGAAGCAGTCCGGACAGAGCCGGTGGCTGTGTATCTCGCTTCCGTCGACCGTCACCTGTACGCGGCGCGTGAGTGCCTCGGCGACGGACTCCCCGCAGTCCTCGCACGGGACCTCCGGGCGCCCCCCGTCGGGGCGGTGGCGGTCGTTCCCGCCGGGCGCGTCTTCCATGGATTCGACTCTTCGGCAGAGGTCTTAGGTGTGGTGCTGGCGTCCGGTGTGCCGAGCGTTTCGGTCGTCCTCACCGGCATCGACGAACTCTCGACGGGACCGACGAGTCGGTCGCGGAACCGACTGCGACCGCTCTGACTCCGTACGCGGTTCGTGGCTCGACCCGAAACTTAAAACCGGAGACGGAACCAAGCGAGCGACAGATGAACCCCGCCGACGTCCCCGGCCTGCCCGAGGGGGTCGCAGACCGCCTCCTGAGCGAGGGTATCGAGGAGTTGTACCCGCCGCAGGCCGAGGCGGTCGACGCGGGCGTCACCACCGGCGAGAGCGTCGTCGCGTCGGTGCCGACCGCGTCGGGAAAAACGCTCGTCGCCGAACTCGCGATGCTCTCTGCGGTCAAGCGAGGCGGGAAGGCGCTCTACATCGTCCCCCTGCGCGCGCTCGCCTCCGAGAAGAAGAGCGAGTTCGAGCGCTGGGAGGAACTCGGATTCACGGTGGGAGTGTCCACCGGGAACTACGAGTCCAGCGGCGAGTGGCTCGCCTCCCGCGACATCATCGTCGCCACCTCGGAGAAGGTCGACTCCCTCGTTCGAAACGACGCGCCGTGGATCGACCAACTCACCTGTGTGGTCGCCGACGAGGTCCACCTCGTCGACGACCGCAATCGGGGGCCGACACTGGAGGTGACCCTCGCGAAACTCCGGCGGATAAACCCAGGTCTGCAGGTGGTCGCGCTCTCGGCGACGGTCGGCAACGCCGACGAGATAGCCGCGTGGCTCGACGCCGCGCTCGTCGACTCCGACTGGCGCCCCATCGACCTCCGGACGGGTGTCCACTACGGCAACGCCATCACGTTCGCCGACGGCTCACAGCGGGAGGTAAAAGTCGAAGGAAAGCGACAGACACCGGCGCTCGTCGACGACGCGCTCGCGGGCGACGCCGACCACGGACAGGGCTCGTCGCTGGTGTTCGTCAACTCCCGACGGAACGCCGAGGCGGCGGCCAAGCGACTGGGCGACGTGACCTCGAACCACCTCACGGGCGAGGAGCGAGGGGAGTTGAACGACCTCGCCGACGAGATAGAAGGCGTCTCGGACACGGAGACGTCGCGGGACCTCGCCCGCGCGGTCAGGAAGGGCGCGGCGTTTCACCACGCGGGGCTGGCGGCCGAGCATCGCGCGCTCGTCGAGGACGCCTTCCGCGCGCGTCTCGTCAAGTGCGTCTGTGCCACGCCCACGCTCGCCGCGGGCGTCAACACGCCCTCCCGTCGAGTCATCGTCCGCGACTGGCAGCGGTACGACGGCGAGTTCGGCGGGATGAAGCCGCTGGACGTGCTCGAAGTCCACCAGATGATGGGGCGGGCGGGCCGCCCCGGCCTCGACCCCTACGGCGAAGCCGTGTTGCTGGCGAAGGACTACGACACGCGCGACGAACTGTTCGAGCGGTACGTCTGGGCCGAACCCGAGGCCGTCCGGTCGAAACTCGCCGCCGAACCCGCCCTCCGAACCCACCTCCTCGCCACCATCGCGTCGGGCTTTGCCCACACCCGCTCGGGGCTCCTCGACTTCCTCGACCGGACGCTCTACGCGACCCAGACCGACGACCCCGACTACCTGGCGGGGAAGGCCGACACGGTGCTCGACTACTTGGAACGGAACGACTTCCTCACGCGCGAGCGCGAGGACGGCGACGTGCGGCTGAAGGCGACGGGGCTGGGCCACACCGTCTCCCGACTCTACCTCGACCCGATGAGCGCCGCCGAAATCGTCGACGGTCTGGCGTGGGCCGACGAGAACGAGCGCGAGATGCGCCGGAGGCTCGACGGGTCGGCGTCGACAGCAGAGGCGGCGGGGGCGAGCGAGCGGGAGGAACCGAGCGGTTTCCGGACGGCGAGCGAGATGGTCGCCGACACCGACAGCGGCGACGGGGACGGCGACGAGGGTGAGGGTGACGGGGAGGCGTACGAAAGCGACCGGACGTACCCCACGCCGCTCGGCCTCTACCACCTCGTCTCGCGCACCCCCGACATGTACGAACTCTACTTGAAATCGGGGGACCGAGAGCGGTACACCGAGGAGTGTTACGAACGGGAAGCCGAACTCCTGGGGCGGACGCCGTCGGAGTACAGCGACACGCAGTTCGAGTCGTGGCTCTCCGCATTGAAAACGGCCCGCCTCCTCGAAGACTGGGCGAACGAGGTCGACGAGGACCGCATCACCGACAGATACGGCGTCGGCCCGGGCGACATCCGTGGGAAGGTCGAGACGGCGACGTGGCTGCTCGGCGCGACCGAACGCATCGCCGGCGACCGGGGCTTCGACGCCGTCGCGGTGCGCGAGGCGAAGAAACGCGTCGAGCACGGCGTCCGCGACGAACTGCTCGACCTCGCCGGGGTTCGAAACGTCGGGCGGAAGCGTGCGCGGCGGCTGTACGAAGCCGGTATCGAGACCCGCGCGGACCTGCGCGAGGCGGACAAGCCGGTCGTGCTCGGCGCGCTGCGCGGCCGGCGGAAGACCGCAGAATCGATTCTGGAGAACGTCGGGCGCCAGGACCCGTCGATGGACGACGTCGCGGCCGACGAGTCGACGCGGGAGGCAGTCGACGAGGGGGGCGAGTCGGGACCGAAGTCGGCGTCGGGGGCCGGCGGAGAACGCGAGGCGGAGAGCGACCAGGCGAGCCTGGGTGATTTCGGGTGAGACTCGTCGAAGGGAGCGTGGATATCGACGACGTCGACGCGTTCGTCGAGCGACTGAGCGGAATCGGCGAGTCCCACGGCGTGACCGTCCAGGCGTTCGACGCGCGGTACGTCGTCTCGCGCGCGCACCTCGAACGGGCCGTCGAACTCGCCGACCGCGCGTTCGAACGCGGGGAGAACGTCGCCCGCGACCGCGGCGTCGAGATACTCCTCTACGCGGCCGGCCGCCGACAGATCGACCGGGCGCTCACCCTCGGCGTCTCGCCGGGCACCCAGCCAGTCGTCGTGCTCGTCGACTCCGACGCCGGTGACGAGGCGGCAGAGCGGGAAGCGGCCGGTTCCGTCGAGGAGGGACTGGCCCCGGAGGAGACGCTCGGGACGTTCGACGAGGAGCGGGTCAGAACGTACTTCGACGTGAGCGACCGGGAACTCGACGCCGTCGCGGGCACGCTGGAGGACGTCGTCCTCGAACGCGTGGCGCTGCTCGACGTCGAGAAGTGAGGAACCCCTTCGTTTCGTCTGCAGATTCGTATGTGTCTCCCGTTCGATGGTTTCGTCGGACCGACACGTTCTGGTCGATAGAGCGCCTCTGTAGGGTTATGAACCTTCGAACGCTGTGGTCGGCCGTCGCGCGATGGACGCCGTGGGTGTTCGTCGCCCCGCGGCGATACGTCGGGAGGGGGACGAAGTGGGGGACGTTCGACTTCGAGTCGTGGACCGAGCGGTACGAGTGGCGCGAGGACGAGTGGAACGGCTGGTTCGACGTCGCGCGGACCCCGGGCGAGACGGTCGAGGCCGAAACCGGCGACTGCGAGGACTACGCGCTCGTCGCGGCGTCGTGGGCGCTCGCTCGGGGACGGACGCCGGTCGGACTGGGCTTTTGCTTCACGTCGCGGCTGCCGGTGCCGAGACACGCCATCGCGTACGACCGCGACCGGGTGTACTCGAGCGGCGAGGTGCGCGAGGAGAGCGTCGACGCTTTTCTCGACCGGACGGAGTACACGTGGGCGCTCCGGCGGCGGTTAGCGTGAGCGCCGCGGAACATTCAACCGACTGACGAGCCAAGGGTGGGTATGTACCGAGTCCTGTTCCCCGAAGGACAGCTCGAGTGTGCGCACTACGAGCGAACCGAGTACGGCGCCGACCTCTACGACGAGGACGACGAGATGGTGGCGTTCATCCCCTACTCGAACCTCCACGCGATCATCGACGAGGCGGGGTTCGACGACGACGAGACCGAGCCCTCCGTGATCTGACCGGACCACTTCGTCCACGCTGTGGGGTCGGGTTCGGTGAGCCAACGGGACGTCAGGACCGACTACTCCGCGAACCGGACGGCGCAGGTTACCACGTCCCGGGTCAGTTGCCCCGCCTGCGACGTCATTATCTCGTCGAGGGCGGGGGCCCGCGGACGCTCGCAGAAGCGAGTGTATTACTAACCTTGTCGGAGCCGGGATACTGGAGCAGTGTTCCGAAGCCTCGTTCGGCTACTGCGGATTCTCTCGCTGGAAGGACCGGGGGCTGTGGTCGCTGCGGTGACCCGCTACGGGCGGAACAGACGGTACGGGACGCACGGGGTACCGACGACTTCCGGGACACGAACGCGGAGGCGCTGCTCCGACGGCGCTGTCCGTCAGACGCGATGGTGAACACTCCGGAGACGGAGACGAACGAGGAGAAGTAGTCCCACCAGGATTCGAACCTGGGTCGTTGCCCCCAGAAGGCAACAGGATTGGCCACTACCCCATGGGACTGCACTCGTGACGACGAGACAGCGAAACAAAACGCTGTCGCTTCATTTCGGGGGTGGAATCCGCTCACACGGAGCGGGAGAGAGAACAGGAGAACGTGCATACATCGTCACCTACTTCACCCCGAGATGGCCACTGTCGTGCATGTACATCGGGAGGTTCGTCGTCGTCGGGCCCGGACTCGGAGCGTATCGCGTCTCGTCGCGGTCGTTCCCGAACCGCCGCATCGTCGACAGAGCGGGGACGCTCACGGTCGGTCCCACCGACGCGGCCGAGGAGACGGACAACCCGTACGTCTCGTACAACTGTCTCCGTCCCGCGGGAGACGGCGTCGTCCTCGGCAACGGCTCGCACGTCGACCCGGTCGCCGAGAAGGTCGACATGGGGTATCCGGCGCGCGACGCGCTCGCGCTCGCACTCTTGGCGCTCGACTTCGAGAAGGACGACTACGACACGCCCCGGGTCGCCGGCGTCGTCACCGCCGAGACCGCGTTCGTCGGCACCGTCCGACGCGACGCGCTCTTGGTCGAGGAAGTCGACGAGCCGACGCTCGTCGCGACGTACGAGGAGGACTCGCCGCGGGCGTTCGAGTTCGGGTCGACGACCGCCGACGCCGCCGCCCGGGAGGCGTACGACCTCGACTTCGAACACCCGGTCTGCGCGGCGGCCGCCCGGGTGACCGAAGACGGGGTCGAGACGGCCATCGAGAACGGCGAGGAGTGATACGGCCCGTCGTGAGTCGGTCCCGGCTGTCGCCGCCCCCGGGCGGCGACGACCGAGACACCGTCACGACGGACCGGACGACCAGTCGGCCGACAGTATAAACGGCCGGCGCGTCTCCCCCCGTACATGCGCCTCGGACTCATCTCGGATATCCACGGGAATCGGGTCGCACTGGACGCCGTCTTGGATCAGATGCCCCCCGTCGACCACCTCGTCTGTGCCGGCGACGTCGTCGGCTACAACCCCTGGCCCGCCGAGTGCGTCGCCACGATTCGCGACCGAGCGGTCCCGACGGTGAGGGGGAACCACGACCGCGCGGTCGCTTCTGACACCGGCTTCGCGTTCAACAGCATGGCGCAGGCGGGCGTCGAATACGCCCGCGACCACCTCGACGAGGACGCCCTCGCGTGGCTCGGGGGCTACCCGACGAGCGGACGCTCCTCGACGGCCGCGTCAAAGTCGTCCACGGTCACCCCGACGACCCCGACCGCTACACCTACCCGGCCGACTTCGCGCCGGGGATGCTCGACGGCGAGGAACTGCTCGTGATGGGACACACGCACGTCCAGCACCACGCCGTCTTCTCGGAGGGGATGCTCGTCAACCCCGGGAGCGTCGGGCAACCGCGCGACGGCGACCCCGACGCGGCCTACGCTATCGTCGACCTGGACGAGAGAGAAGTCACCGAACACCGGGTGTCGTACGACATCGACCGGGTCGCGGCGGCCATCGACGAGGCGGGGCTTCCCGCACGACTGGGACAGCGGCTGTACGAGGGTCGGTAACGGGACGGCCGCCCGAGTCGAAACGGGGGAAACGCGACCGACGGACTCAGCCCTGGAACTCTTCTTGGATGATGCGGAGCGTGTCCTCGCGGTCGCCCCAGGCGACGAAGATGGCGACGGAGGTGGCAGAGGTGATGAGGTCGTGGATGTTGATGCCGCCGTCGGAGATGGGCTGGACGATGTCGAGGATGATGCCCGGGCGATTGGGGAGTTCGCCGCCCGTGACGCGGATGACGGCGATGTCGTCATCAACCGTGACCGAGGAGAGCGTCTCGTCGGAGACGACCCGCTCGTGGAGGACCGTCTCGGCGAGTTCGGCGTCGTCCTCTCTCACGTAGAAGGTGATGGAGTCCATCCCGCTGGCGACGGAGTCGATGTTGACCTCGGCCTCGCGGAGCGCCTGGGCGAGTTCGGCGAGGATACCGGGACGGTTCCGGATGGCGCGCCCGGCGATGGTGATGCACGCCAGCGGGCCGTCCTCCATGTCGATGAGGTTCTGGAACTCGCCCTCGATGAGCGTGCCTCCCGTCAGCAGGTCGCCGTGCTGGTAGTGGACGACGCGGACGTTGAGGCCGGCGTCCTTGTACGACAGCGCCGAGGGCGCGACGACTTCGGCCCCGCGGAACGAGAGGTTCCGGAGTTCGTCGACGGTGATGCGCCCGACGTTTCTCGCCCCCTCGACGACGTGGGGGTCGCCCGTCATGACGCCCTCGACGTCGGTGACGATGACGACCTCGTCGGCGTCCATGTACTTGCCCATCATCACGGCGGTCGTGTCGGAGCCACCCCGCCCCAGGGTGGTGACGGTGCCGTCGAGCGTCTGTGCGAGGAAGCCCGTGATGACCGGCACGACGTCGTCGAGTTCGGCGGCGAGTTTCCCCGCGCGCTTCGTCGTCTCCTCGACGTCGACCTCGCCGTACTCGTCGGTGACGACGGGCCAGTCGTCGCTGCCGGGTTCGAGGAACTTCGCCTTCACACCTCGGGAAGAGAGCGCGGCCTTCAGCATCCGCACGGAGGTGCGCTCGCCCATCGAGACGATCTCCGCCTTGTCGCGGTCGTCGGCGTCGAACTTGATCTCGTCGAGGAGGTCGTCCGTCGTCGACCCCATGGCGCTCGCCACGACGGCGATCTCGTGACCCTGCTCGACGGCCCCCGCGATGGAGTCCGCGGCCCGGTTGATACGGTCACCGCTCCCGAGGGAGGTCCCCCCGAACTTCGCGACTACGCGCACGGTCGGGCCTCCGTCGCTCGCTGCATCGCGCCGTTGGAAACAGGCTTCTCAGACATGCCGGCGACTAACACAGGGGCCGGTATAACTGTGTCCAAATCGGTGGCTGCCGTGCTGACCGGGGCGTACTGCGTCGGCGCGGAGGCACCCCGTGACGGTCGATACCGGTGCGAGAGACGGACGGACAGCAGCCCGTCTCAGGGTGATTCGGCCTCGACGATGGAGGCGAGGTGTTCCAGTTCGACGGAGAGGAGGCGGACGAGGTCGTCGAGGGTGACGATGCCGACGATGACGCCGTTGTCGTCGACGATGGGCACGCGGCGGACGCTCTCGACGTCCATCCGCTCCACGAGTTCGAGGAGGCCGGCGTCGTGCGGCATCGTCAGCGGCTCGGACGCCATCACGTCCGCGGCGGTGAGCGTCGTCGGGTCGGCTTCACGAGCCAGCGTCAGCGCCACGTCGCGGTCGGTGACGATTCCCACGACCCGGTTCTCCTCGGTGATGACGACGCTTCCGACCCCCTTCTCGTCCATCGTGTTCGCCAGCATCGGAACGCTGGCGTCCGGTCCTGCGGTCTCGACCCCTCTGATGGCGACGTCTTTCAGCGTCATGGTCCACCGGGGAGTCGACGGGCTGACGCCATAGCTTCGGACGGTCGTTCCCGGAAGCCGAGAAGGGAGCCGAAAGCGGAGAGAAGGGAGTCAGAACCGGTCGATGACCGGAATGCCCACGGTTTCGAAGTCGGTCATGGCGGCGAGCTTATCCGAGACGTCGTCGAGCGACACCGTCTCGGAGATGACGCCGCTCGGGTCGAGCTTACCAGTGGCGACCATCTCGAATATCTCGTCGTACCGCGTCGGCGGCATGCCGAGCGAGCCGATGAACTCGATCTCCCGCATCACCATGAGGTCGGTCGGCAGCGAGACCGCGCCCTGTTCGTCCTGCGTCGTGAGGCCGATCTGGACGTGTTGGCCGCGCGTGCCGAGGCTCATCACGGAGTTGGTGCAGGTCTGGGCGATGCCGAGCGCGTCGACGGAGACGTCGGCCCCGCCGTCGGTGATACCCATGACCTCCCGTGGGACGTCCTCGACCTCGCTCGCGTTGACCGTCTCGAACGCGCCGAGGTCACGCGCCTTCGCCAGTTTCTCCTCTTGGAGGTCGACCGCGACGACGTTCCCACCTAGGGCGTCGGCGATGTGAACGGCCGAGAGACCGACGCCGCCGCAGCCGTGGACGACGACCCAGTCGCCCGCATCGACGGAAGCCCGATGGGCGAGCGCGTGAAACGAGGTCATGAACCGACAGCCCAGCCCGGCCATGTCGGTGGACGAGACGCCGTCCGGGAGGTGGACGAGGTTGTAGTCCGCGGCGGGAACCCGGACCTCCTCGGCGAACGCGCCCTGTGCCGGCTCGACGAAACCGAGCGGCATGACGCTCTCGCAGGTGTTGCCGTGTCCGTTCCGGCACTGGTGACAGCTTCCGTCGCCGAGGTTGAACGGGATGGCGACGTGGTCGCCCTCGCTGATGGTCTCGACGTCGTCGCCGACAGAGAGGACCCGTCCCGCGGGTTCGTGTCCGAGAATCTGTCCCGCCTCGGGTTTGAGCCCCAGCCACTCCCAGTCGCCCTGCCAGCCGTGCCAGTCGCTCCGGCAGATGCCACAGGCTTCGACCGCCACCACCGCGCTTGCGCCGTCTGCCGAGGGAGCGTCGACGTCTCTGATGTCGAGCGGTTCGCCGTACGCGTCGAGTACTGCTGCACGCATAGCCTGGTTATGTTAACAATCGATCAGCATAAATCCGTGCGTCCGCGCGATCGGAGGCGGACGTGTTCACGAGCGAACGCGACTGGACGCGAAGAATCAGGCGACGTTGCGCTCCTCTTCGCCTTCGCCGCGGTCGAACCGCGCACGCGAGAGCGGGGAGACGTCGAGGAGCGACGCCGCGCCGTCGACGCAGAGTTCGGACACCAGTTGCCCCGTCGCGGGCGAGTGCTGGAAGCCGTGGCCGGAGAACCCGCCGGCCGTGACGACGCCGGGGCGTGAGACTTCCACGATGGGATGGTGGTCGGGCGTGACGGCGTACAGGCCGGCCCACCCGCGGACGATACCGGTCTCGGGACCGAAGTACCGCGCCGTCTCCGCGGCACGTTCGACCGCCTCGACCGCCCAGTCGAGGTCCATCCCCGTGTCGTAGCCGTCGGGGTCGACGTCGGGGTCCTCTGCCGAGAAGTGGCCGCCGACGAGCGCCTGTCCCTCCCGCTCGGGGCGGAAGTACGACCCCGTGTCGAGGTCGATGGTGAGGGGGACCGATTCGGGAACCGGCGTTTCGGGCGCGGCGACGGCGACCTGGCGGCGTCGCGGGGCGATAGGCAGGTCGACGCCCGCGAGCGACCCGACCCGCCGCGCCCACGCGCCGGCGGCGTTGACGAACACGTCGGCGTCGAGGGACTCGTCGGGCGTCTCGACGGTGACGGTAGCCGTCACGGCGTCGCCCGTCTCCTCGACGTCGACGCCGGTCACGGGCGTCTTCGTCCGGACGTCGGCACCCGCGTCGCTGGCGGCCTGTGAGAAGCCCTGTAGCGCGAGGTGTGGGTCGGCGAAGCCGTCCGTGGGGGAGTACGTCGCCCCGACGAACTCCTCCGCTCGTAGTTCGGGACAGTGCTCGCGTGCCTCCGCGGGCGAGAGGTACTCGCTCGGGACGCCGCGGTCGTTCTGCATCGCGACCTGCTCGCGGAACCCCTCGGCGGTTTCCTCGGAGCGGGCGAGGAAGAGATAGCCCGACCGACGGTGGGCGATGTCGACGCCGAAGCGCTCCTCGAAGGCGTCCCACACCTCCATCGAGACGAGAGAAAGTTCGACGTTCACGGGCGTGGAGAACTGCGCGCGGATGCCGCCGGCGGAGCGGTCGGTGTTGCCGCTGCCGAGCGACCCCGCTTCGCAGACGGTCACCTCCACACCGCGACGGGCCAGATAGTAGGCGGCGGCGAGGCCGATGACCCCACCGCCGCAGACGACGACGTGCACGGGCCGTATCGACGGGCGGAGGGTATGAAGATTGTGTGCCCCGCGGCCGGGGTGAAGACGAGGCGGCGGGAGAAACGTTCACCATCCGCCCGCGAGACCACGAGGTATGCGCGTTCTCTCCGACAGCGACCTCACACAGGTGCTCTCGCTTTCCGACCTCCTCCCGGTCGTCGAGGAGGCGTTCGTGAAACAGGGCCGCGGCGAGGTCGAACGCCCGCCGCGCCCGCACTTTCCCATCAGCGAGGGCGAGACGACCGGAACGGCCCTCGTGATGCCCGCCGCGATTCACGGCGCGTCGACGTTCACGACGAAGGTGGCGACGGTCCACCCGTCGAACCCCGAACGCGGGTTCCCCACGGTTCGCGCACAGGTCCACGTCACCGACGCGGCGACGGGCGAGACGCGCGCGACGATGGACGGCAGTCGACTCACGAACGCCCGGACGGGCTGTATCGGCGGTCTCGCCGCGCGGGAACTCGCTTCTGGACGCGCTGTCGACCTCGCCGTCGTCGGCGCCGGCGCACAGGCGCGCTGGCAGACGCGCGCCATCGCGGCCGCGACCGAAATCGAGCGCGTCCGCGTCTACTCGCCGACGCCCGACTCCCGAACCCAGTGCGCGGCCGACCTCCGGACGGAGGGACTCGACGCCGAGGCGGTCGACACTCCCTCGAAAGCGGTCGAGGACGCCACCGTGGTCGTGACGGCGACGACGGCCACCGAACCCGTCTTCTCGGGGGCGGACCTCGCGCCCGGCACCCTCGTCGTCGCCGTCGGCGCCTACTCCGCCGAGATGTGCGAACTCGACGCGACGACGGTCGACCGGGCGGCCCGGGTGTTCGCCGACGTGCCGGAAGAGGTGGTCGAGACCGGCGACATCGCGGGCCGCCTCTCGGTCGAAGAGCTGATACCGCTCTCGGAGGTGTTCGAGGGCCGTGCGGGCAGAGAGTCGAAGGAGGAGATACTCGTCGTCGACAGCGTCGGGAGCGCGGTGCTCGACGCGGCCGCCGCCGAACACGTGTTAGAACGGGCCGAAGCGCAGGCGGTCGGAACGGTCGTCGAGGGGTGACGAGTGAGCGGTGAGGGGAGCGAGCGTCAGTCGTCGGCCTCGCCTGCGACGCGCCGCCTGGGCGATTCGAGTTCCATGTCGAGGTCCTCTAGCATCCCCTCGACCTCCGCGCGCTTCTCCTGGTGCTCGCTCAGGAAGTCCTGCATCAACCGGGCGGCCTGCTCCTTGCAGTCGCCACAGAGGCGCTCGCCGCCGACGCATTCGTCGTAGACCCGCTTGGCGAAGTCGTCGTCGTCGCCCGAGAGCAGGTAGGCGTACAGTTCGTACACCGGGCACTTGTCGGCCTCGCCGCCGAGTTCGCGCTGCTCCTCGGCGGTGTCTCGCCCGCCCGTGGTCGCCGACTTGACCTTCTCGTAGCCCTCGGCGGGGTCGTCGAGCAGCGAGATGTGGCTCGCCGGAATCGACGAGGACATCTTCCCGCCCGTCAGCCCGGTCATGAAGCGGTGGTAGAGAGAGGAGGGCATCTGGAAGCCGTAGCCGCCGTTGTCGACTTCCACCTCGCGGGCGAGTTCCTCGGCGTCTTCGGGGGAGAGGTCGAAGGCGTCGACGTGTTCGTCGTACCGTCGTTTCTCGCCGTCGATGCGCTCGACGAGGTCCTCGAAGGCGTCGGGGGAGGCGTTGCGGTCGAGAAAGCGCACTCGGGGACGAAGCGGCTCCATCCCGGCGTTCTGGAGCTTCTTCACCGCTGAGGCTCTGACGGGGTCGTCCAGTTCGGGGACCTCCACGGTGGGTCGGTCGGCGTCGAGCGCCACCGAATTCGGGTCGACGAGGTGCTGCGCACCGTGGACGCAGCGGACGTCCTGGTCGCCATCTGCCACCTCGACGAGCGCCTCGTACGCCTCCGCGACGAGCGCCCGTTCCGCGTCGTCGAGTTCCTGGCTGAAGTACGCCTCCGTCACCTTGAAGAAGCGCATCCGCGCCGCGAGGTCACGGGCGAGTCGGACGTGGGGGTCCTGGTCCGGGCCCACGGGGATGACGGTCGGTTTCGGCTCGTCCATCTGCGGGTAGAGGATGTCCGCCATCTGCGTCACGACGCTCTGCATGTGCGAGATAGACGTCTCACTGTCGAAGCCGTATATGCCCTCGAACTCCGCGAAGCGAGCCTTGGAACCGAGTTCGAAGGCGAGGTCCTGCACCTCCCGGTTGCCGGACTGCCGGTAGAGCGTCCCCTCTTCGGGGTCGAACCCGAGCGCCAGGAGCGAGAGGAGGTAGTCGCGGGCGTGTTCGTCGATTTCCTCCCAGGTGAGGCCGCGGGCGGCGTGGGCTTCGAGGTCGGCGATGAGGCCGTACGCCTCCGCGCCCTGCTGCTGGTGCCAGATGATCTCGTCGAACACCAGTTTGTGGCCGATGTGGGGGTCGCCGGTCGGCATGAAGCCCGAGAGGACCGCCGCGGGGTCGTCGTTCCGGAGCGCCTCGGCCACGGGACCGTAATCGCGGTGTCCGAAGATGACGCCGCGGCGCATCAGATAGTGGGGATTCGGCACACTCTCGATGAGTTCGTCGAACTCCTCGATGCCGAACTCCTCGAACAGTTTCCGGTAGTCGGCGATGGTCGACGAGCCCCACGGGTCGAGCGTCACGTCGTCCGCGCCGGCGGCCGCCCCGCCGTCGGGGAGGTGACGTCGACTCTCGGGCTCGACTCGGGTGTCGTCGGCGTCCGCGTCCGTGGGTGTGTCGTCGGTCATGGGGTCAACCGGGCTACGGAGAGCCAGTCTACTCCACCGTTGGCGTCGGTCAGCGCAAAAACCATTCGTTTGCGGACCCCGCCGGCGAGTCGGACGTCGAGCGAGAGGTCACGCGGGAAGAACGTGTGACCGGGCGAGAGCACGCGGACGAGCGAGTCCGAGTGTGAGAGCTCCGACACCGAGTCGAAGGACTCGTACACCCGGAAGTCGGCGCCGAACTTGAAACCGGACTTCGGAACTCCTCCCTCCCCCGAAGGGTCGTGTAGGTTTCGAGTCGACGGTCGAATCGCTCGCCTTCGACTTCCCGCCCGCGGGCGACGACGGCGCTGTCGTCGTCCATCGGTTCGCCGTCGGCGTCGGTGACCGTCAGCGCATCCCGGCGGACGAGCGACGCCGCCTCCAGGAGCGAGAGCTGCAGCGGGCCCGAGTCGGCGTTTCGACCGTACAGTCGCTGCCCGTAGAAGTGCCCCTCGTACAGCGCCTCGGGAGGGTTCCAGACGAGGACGCGGTCGGCGAGGAGCGTCCCGGTGAGGTCGTCCGGTGGGTCGGCGTCCAGTGTGCCGCCGGGCGCGTCCCGAGCGGTCTCGAAGTACGTGAGGTCGCCGTCCTCGTCGACGACGGCGAGGACGACGTCACCGAGTTCGCGAGCGGGGATCGACTCGCGCTCGCCGACGACGCGGACCCGATGGGCGACCTCGTCGTCCCACGGGCCGCTCCCGCGCGGATAGACGACGAAGTCGGCGTCGCCTGCCTCGTCGGCGTGCCGGGCCGGCGAGAGGTAGAAGCCGCGGTCGCGGAGGTCCTTGTAGACGACGAACTCGAGGACGACGCCCGTCGTCGCGAGAAACGCCTGAAAGTCCAGTTTCCGGCCGTCGGCGTCGACGCCGTCGAGGTCGCCTCGCTGGAGGAGGTGAGCGGCCTCGACGGCGGTCAGTTCGAGCCCGTTGCCGCCGGTCGGCCGACCGTATCCCCGCGAGTCGTAGAACCGCTGACGGGCGTCGTCACCGAGGTGGACGGTCCGCCCGTCGGCGTCGAGCGTCGCGTGCATACGGCGGTTGCGGTTCGGCGGGGTGAAAGCCCCACCGATTGTATCCGTACCGGTCGATCAGGTGCCGTCCGCGCTCTCACAGTCTTCCCCGTCGAGGCGGAACTCGTCGCAGGTGCTGTCGAGGCAGCGCCGGCCCGTCGGGGTCTCGAAGACGGGAAGCCCGCAGTCACAGGTGTCGCGGACGACGCCCGCCGGAATCGAGAAGGCCGTCTCACAGGTCGGGTAGGCGTCGCAGCCGGCGATGAGGCCCGACCGCCGGAGGATTCTGAGCGGAGCGCCGCAGTCGGGACACGACCACGAGCCGTCGAACCGGTCTCTCACCGCGTTGTCGAGGGGCTCACACGAGCGGTCGACGCACACCTCGAAGACCGTGCCGCGCTCGACCCGCATCAGCGGGAGGCCGCAGTCCTCGCACGTTTCGTCGAGGACCTGTGCGCCCGCGACGAGCGGGTACTCGACGCCCGAGTCGAGCCCGGAGATACGACCGGCGGTGCGGACGAGCGGTTCGCCCGTCTCGGGGTGGTGACCGACCGGTACGCCGGCCGCCGAAACCGGGTAGGTCGCCCGCCCGCTCAGGTCGTGCGAGACGACGCGAAGGGTCTGCTCGCCCGCCCGGGCGGTGAGGCCGAAGCCGGACTCGTCCTCCTCGACGGAGAGCGAGTCCGGTCGGGTGAGCCACGCCACCGGCTGGTAGCCGTCGGCGTCGTGGACGAGGACGGTGCGGTCGGGCTTGACGAGGACGACGACGCGACCCCGGGTAGTCCGGTCGCGCGTCCCCTCGAAGGTCGTGGTGCAGTCGCCGGCGAAGAGGCGAGCCGAGTCCATGTCGCGGGGTGGCCGCGGCCTCCGGTTTGAACCCTCGGACGAAGGTTCATCGGGGAGGCCGTCAGTCGCGGCGGGCGAGGAAGAGCGCGGCGAGCGCCAGGGCCGAGAGCGCGACGCCCGCGCCGAAGCCGGGGAACTGCGTCGACGTCGACGGGGTCGAAGTGCCCGTCGACTCGGCGGGTTCGACGACGGTCACCGTCGCCGTCTCGGAGTCGACGCGCGCGGTGTACGTCCCCGGCTCGACGATGCTGAAGCTGAACTCTACCGTCGTCTCCCCACGCGCCGGGACGGTCACCTCCCGCGAGTTCATCACCTGTCCGAACATCTCCAGTTCGACCGGATGTGTGTCCGTCGTCGGCTGTGGGTTCTGCACGGTGACGACGACGGTCGCCTGGACGTTCGTGGAGATCCGCGAGGGCTCGAACGAGACGTCGGTCACGACCGTGTCGTTGGCCGCCGGGAGCGACGCGTCCGACGTGTTCGTGGCCGTCGAGAGGATGGCACTCGAGTTGTTCGGGGTCGTCACCGTCGAGGTGTCGGTGTCGGTGCCGGTCGCCGTCGGCGAATCGGTCTGCTGCCCTCCACCGCCGTTATCGTCGTCGTCGTCGTCACCGCCGAGGAAGTCGAGCACACCTCCACCCCCACCCCCACCCCCACCGCCGCCCCCGCTGTCACTGTCATCGTCGTCGTCGTCGTTGTCGGGCGCTTCGGTCGGCGTGTCCGTCGGTGTGCTGGTCGAGGTGTTGTTCGGCGAGTCAGTCGGTGTGTCTGTCGGCGTGTCGGTCGAGGTGTTGTCCGAGGAGTTGGTCGGTGTATCGGTCGGCGTGTCTGTCGGCGTGTCGGTCGAGGTGTTGTCCGAGGAGTTGGTCGGCGTATCGGTCGGCGTGTCTGTCGGTGTATCAGTCGGCGTATCGGTCGGTGTGTCTGTCGGCGTATCAGTTGGCGTGTCCGTCGGCGTGTCCGTCGGTGTATCAGTTGGCGTGTCCGTCGGCGTATCCGTCGGTTCCTGTGGGAAGAACGGTGGCAACAGTGGCAGCACCGGCGATGGTTCCGGTGTATCGGTTTCCGTGGGTTCCGGCGTATCAGTCTCGGTTGGCTCGGGTGTATCGGTGTCTGTCGGTTCGGGCGTGTCCGTGTCGGTGGGTTCCGGTGTATCGGTTTCAGTCGGCTCCGGCGTGTCTGTATCGGTATCTGTGGGTTCCGGTGTATCGGTTTCCGTGGGTTCGGGCGTGTCCGTATCGGTGGGCTCTGGCGTATCGGTTTCAGTCGGTTCCGGCGTATCGGTTTCAGTCGGTTCCGGCGTATCAGTCTCAGTTGGTTCGGGCGTGTCCGTGTCGGTGGGCTCTGGCGTATCGGTATCCGTGGGCTCCAGCGTGTCCGTCGTGTCGTCGTCTTCAGTCTCTGTGGTCTCTTCTTCGGTTTCCGTTGTGTCCGTCGTGTCGTCGTCTTCGGTTTCCGTCGTGTCGTCGTCTTCAGTCTCGGTCGTATCTGTCGTCTCCTCCTCTTCGTCGTCGGTTTCGGTCGTGTCCTCGTCGTCGTCGGCCTCTGTCGTCTCCTCCTCTTCGTCTTCAGTCTCGGTCGTCTGTTGTTCGAGCGTGTCGGAAGAGCCGATCTGTGCCGAGTCTATCGGTGCGCCGGTCGCTGCCGAGGCCGTGCCGGAAAAGACGGGCGCGGCGGGTGCGAGTACGAGGGCGACCACGAGTCCGATAGTGACGAGGGCGTGCCTGTTCATGGTGCAAGGGGCCACGAAGCGTCTGCGTTGCCTCCGTGGTCAGTCGTACGCCATTCACGTCGCTACCAATTTAAATCACTCTCGGTATCCGTGCAATTTATTCACTGCTGAGAGAGAGTCACCGTCGAATGAACGTCAGTGATGGCTAAACTCGGCGGCTGGTCAGCAGACCTTTGGCCGGGGGCGTTCGACAGGGGATGTGGACGCTGTACTCTTCGACATGGACGGCGTACTGGTCGACTCCGAGCGCTTCTGGCACGCCTTCGAAGACGAGTGGGTCTTCGCCGAGGCGACCGACGGGACGCCCGACCGCGACGAGATCACGGGACGCAACTACCGCGAGATACACGACTATCTCACGGCGAACTACGGGACGAGGGTCTCGAAAGAGGAGTTCGTCGCCCGCTACGACGAGCACGCGATGGAGGTCGTCTACCGCGACGGCGTCGAACTGATGGACGGTGCGGTGGAACTGTTCGCCGACCTCCGCGCGAACGTCAAAATCGCCATCGTCTCCTCCGCGCCCCAGTCGTGGATCGGCGTCGTCCGCGAGCGGTTCGGCCTCGACCCGCTCGACCTGGTGCTGAGCGCCGACGACATCGACGACCCCGGCAAGCCCGAGCCCTACATCTACGAACACGCGGCGAGCGAACTCGGCCTCGAACCCGATGAGTGCGTCGTCGTCGAGGACTCGTACAACGGCGTCCTCGCCGCCGCCCGCGCGGGGACGTACTGCATCGGCTACCGGACGTCCGAGAACCAGCACGTCGACCACTCGGCGGCCGACGAAGTCGTCGAGGGACCGGCGGAACTGCGCGCGGCGTTGACGCGGCTCGGCTGTCTGACGTGACGCGGTTTCGACGCCGAACAGATGTCAGGGTCGCTGATTCTTCGAGGCAGTAGTCAGAAACGCCTTTTGTCGGTTGCGCGAACCGGGAGTCGCCCACCACGTGGGCACCCGAACGCCCTCCATCCCGCTGGCGACGCGTCCCACCTCGGTCGGCGGTCGCGTCGGTGACGGACTGTTGTCGCGCGCAGAGACGGAGAAGGGCCGGGTAGCGAAGTGAAAAGGAGGAACGCGAGGAGGAGCGCGAGGAGAGGGGGAAGCAGCCGACCGGTGCCGGGGAGCGTCTCTACCCCTCCTCAGCGGTCTTCGGTCAACAGCACCCGGAGGATGTCACCGTAGGCGGGGCGCGTGAGGAGCACGCCCACCAGGACGCCGAGGATGGTGAAGATGGCGAAGCCCTGGAGGTCCCCGAGCGAGAGTACCGCCAGCGGCGACATCGCGATCACGGTCGTCGCCGCAGCGGCGCCGATGACCCAGAACGCCTTCTTGAACCGGGACTGGAAGATCCGCCGCGAGGAGACGTCCCCCTCGGCCATCACCTCGTCGGCGATGATGATGAGGTCGTCCACTCCCGTGCCGATGACGGCGATGAACCCGGCGATGGCGGGGAGGTTGAGCGCGTACCCGATGCCGGCGGCAAAGCCGAGGAGGATGAGCACCTCGGAGAAGGCCGTGACGATCATCGGCAGCGCCACCCGCGCCTCGCCGTAGCGGACGAAGACGACTCCTGCGACGGCGAGGACGGCGATGATGCCGGTGATGACGGAGTCGACTTTGAAGCTCTCACCCTGACTCGGCGAGATGAACGAGGAGGTTCCCCCGTCTTCCCCTTCGAGGTCGAGCGCCGCCGGGAGTTCGCCGGCGCGGAGGTTGATCGAGACGCGCTGTGCCTCCGAGAAGTTGCGCGTGGTGAGCTGGAACGCGGGGTCGTCGGCCCAGTCGCCGGCCCGCATGCTCTGGGCGAGGCCGGGTGACATGCCGAAGGAGTTGACGACCCGGTCGTCGACGACGACGAGGAGACACGGCTGCGTCGCGTTGGGGTTCTCCTCGTACGTGCACGCCGCCCCGCCGGGCTGGGCGACCCCCGTCTCGACGACGCCCTGCTGGAACTGCGCCGCGGCCTCCGGACGCACCGTCACCGGGACGAACGGCCCGCGCTCGGACTCCTGAGCGGTGCCGATGTTCTGGAAGTCCTCGCCCGTGAGGACGCCCTCGCGGGTCGTGTACGTCCCGTTCTGCCGGTAGTAGATGTCGACGCGGACCGACCCGCGCGACTCGACGAGGTCAACCACTTCGGAACGGTCCTCGTTCGGAACCTCCACGAGGATGAAGTGCGCGCCGGTGGCGGTCGTCACCTGCTGGACCGTCCCGCCGGAGAGGCCGGCCTCGTTGATCTTGTTCTGGAGGACGCGGACGACCTCCGCGCGCGTGGGCTCGGTGACGCCGTCGCGGACCGTCTCGTACGATAGCCCGAGCGTGTCGAGCGTCGACGCCAGCCGCTGGGTGGAGACGTTCTCGGCCGTCACCTCGACCGTCGCGGTCGACTGGGCGGTGCGGCGGACGATGACGTCGCCCGGGTCCGCGGCCGGAATCTCGCTTGCGACGTTCCGCGCTACCTGTCGGGTGTCGGCGTCACCGATGTCGACGCCCTCGGCCGTGATACCGATGAGCGGCGCGCGGATTCGGGTCCCGCCGGAGAGTTCGAGGCCGTACTTGAGGTTCGTCGGACCCTCCGTCGCGGCGTTTCCGCTCTCGGCGCCCCCGACGGTTGGGGAGAAGAGCGCGAACGTCGACGCCAAGAGGACGATGACGAGCAGGACGATGCGCCAGTTGTCGCGGAGGCCGCTCATCAGCGAGCCACCCCCTCGAACTTGTACCACCGAAGCAGTGAGAGGTTCAGCAGGTAGGTGTTCATGAGGTCCGCGGTGAGGCCGAACACGAGGACGATGCCGATGGCGGCGAGCAGCGAGATACCGAACAGGGTGGCGACGATGGTCATCACGACCATCGCGGCGATGGAGGTGAGCGTCATCGTCACCCCCGTTCGCATCGCGCGGTAGGTCGATTCGTAGAAGTCGCCCGACCGCCGCAGGATGTGGTTGTTCAGGAGGATGTCCGAGTCGACGGAGTACCCGATGATCATCAGGAGGGCCGCGACCGTCCCGAGCGAGAGTTCGATGCCGAGGAGGTTCATCAGGGCCACGGGAATGACGATGTCGGAGAACGCCGAGATGACCACGGCGATGGAGGGAACGAACGTCCGGAACATCAAGAAGACGAGCACGCTCATCCCGAGGAAGGCGATGAGGACGCCGAGGAGCGCCTGGCTCTGGGTCTCGGAACCGAACGCGGCCGAGACGGCGTCGATAGAGCGTATCTCGAAGCCGGCCGCCTCCGCCTGCTGTTCGATTTCCGACGTCGTGGCGGCTCCCGATTGGAACGTGACGATGTACGTTCCGTCCGAGGGGACCGAACGGATCGACTCCGGCTGCGTCTCGAACGCCGCGCGGATCTGCTGCTCGGCCTGTCCCTCGGGGGCGTCCACGGTGATACGGAGCTCCGTCCCGCCCGTGAAGTCCAAGCCGGGATTGACCGGCGAGCCAGTCACGACGGTCCACCCCGCGATGACGAGGAGGGCGACAGCGAGAACCGCGAGCGGAACCGCCGCGAGCTGACGATTCGTGTACCGGGTGTAGTCGACCTCCGGTACGTCGAACTCGACCATGTTCACCGGTGTTCCTGCCCGCCGAATAAGCCTTCTTATGTGCGACTCATGGGGAGAATCCCCGTCTCAGGCTCGGCAGCGGCGCCGGTGTGAGTGCGGGAACCACGAGAGCGAGTGTCACTCAATCGGGTATCGATGCCGCCCCGTAGGCCGTTAGTCGACGCGTTACGTGGCTCGTTTCCTCGTACGGGGGAACGTTCCGCTCCACGCGGACGCGGTCGAATCCCGAACCGCGGTTCCGGCACGAACGCGTCGAAGACAGCCCGTCCTGCGGAAACGCGGTTGCCCGTCTCCACACCTCCCTGAGTTCGTCACCCTGCGCTCCCCGACGAGCCCGTGTCCCCGTCGACGAGCCCGACCGGCGTGGTTTAGTTCCCCGTTAAGGACGGCCGAACTCCCCGAAATCGGGCGGCAGCCCCACCCTGCCGGCGGTGGCGGATGCCGTTACTACGGACATAACAATGCCCCGTAGAGGGATAGGTACGACCACGTCCGAAGTGGTCGTCTCGCCTCGCTGGGTTCGACACCCGGTCCGGGTGAACTGCGGCTTCTGGCTCCCCACTCGCATCCATCATGTCTCGAAAGCTCACCTCACTCGTCCGTCGACTCGTGCCGAGCGGCGGAACCGGCCAGCGCGCCGCCAAGAGCGCCGTCTGGCTCTTCGGTCAGAACATGGTCGACCGGCTGTTACCTCTCGTCCTGCTGGTCATCCTCGCGCGCCTCGTCGGCCCGCTCGAACTCGGACTCGTCGGCATCGCGCTCGTCTCGATGAGCGCCCTCCGCAGCCTCACGGAAGTGGGACTGAACGAGGCGCTCATCCAGCGTATCGAGGACAACGTCGACCGCTACCTCAACACCGTCCTCGCCATGGAAATCGCCCGCGGCGTCCTCATCTTCGGGGTGCTGTTCCTCGCTGCGCCGTTCATCGGCCGACTGTTCGACGCACCCGCGGCCGTGCCGCTCATCCAGGTGCTCGCCGTCTCGGCCGTCCTGCGCGGCCTGAAGAACCCCGCCGTGGTGTACTTCCAGAAGAACCTCGAGTACCACAAGATGTTCGTCTACACCACCGGCGGGACGCTCGCGTTCTTCGTCACGGGGCTCGCCCTCGCCCTGTGGGACCCCTCCGCGTGGGCGTGGGTCGGCGCGTTCCTCGCCTCGGACCTCGTCCGACTGGTGGCGTCGTACCTCATCCACGACTACCGTCCGGGCATCGGCTTCGACCGCCAGGCGGCGGGCGAACTCATCCAGTTCGGCAAGTGGATCACGGGGACCTCCATCCTCTACTTCCTCTACAACGAGGGTGACGACGTCTTCGTGGGGTGGCTTCTCTCGCCCGTTGCCCTCGCGTACTACCAGTACGCCTACCGGATGTCGAACGCGCCCGCGACGGAACTGAGCCAGGTCATCGCCGGGGTCATGTTCCCCGCGTTCTCGAAGTTCCAGACCGACGTGGAGCGCCTCCGCGAGAGCTACTTCGCCACCGTCCGCCTGGCGTCGTTCGTCGCGGTCCCGATGGGTATCGGCTTCGCCGTCGTCACACCCGCGTTCGTCGCGGCCGCCTTCGGAACCGACTGGCTCCCGATGGTCGCCGCGATGCAGTTGCTGGCGCTCTACGGCGTGTACCGCGCCATCGGCAAGACGATGGGCGCGCTCTGGAAGGCCGTCGGCCGCCCGGACTACGTCACGAAGCTCTCGCTGCTCAAGGTGGCGTTGCTCGCCGTCCTCATCTACCCGGTGACGGTTCGCTGGGGCATCACGGGTACCGCCGCGCTCATCGTCGCGGTGAACCTCGTCGTGATGGCGCCGCTGGACCTGTACATCACGGCGAAGATTCTCGAGACGACCAGCACGAGAATCCTCTCGGAGGTCACCTACCCGCTCCTCGCGAGCGCCGTCATGGCCGGTGCGACCTGGTACGTCGGTCAGGCGCTCGTCCTCCCTGCGTGGATCGAACTCTGCGTCATGGTCGTCACGGGCGGCGTCGTCTACGCGGCCGCCGTGCTCGCGCTCGACCTCGGCACGAACTGGGGCATGCGCGCGAACCTGCGCCAACTCGTCTCGAACGTCGTCAGCTGAACGGGCACGACCCCTTCATCCCGTCTCTTCTTCCGGTTTCGCTCTGCCTCGTCGGCGCTCGTCCGTCGCCGTGACACGCGCCACCTCGCTTCTCCTCCCACCACGCTCTTCTCGTTCCTCCTCCTACACACGTCCATGACACGAGCGACGCGCGTCGTCCTCTCGTACCCCGAGGCGCTCTCGAAGTGGGGGCGCGACCAGGTCGAGAGCCCTCGGTACGTGAACTACCTCCGGAAAGTCGTCGACGACCTCCGCGTGGGCAGCGAGTTCGAGGAGTTCGCCGACGTGGGCTGCTGTGGCGACTCGCTCGACATCCGCTTCCGGGTGGAGGCTGTCGAGGGCGGCGACGAGATGGGCCCCGAGACCGATGTCGCGTTCACGACCCGCGTGGCCGACCACGACGGGGGCTGGAAGGTCCAGAGCGCCGCCGGACCGAACGCTGAGAGCGGCCGTCGCTCCTGACGCCGGTCGCAAAACGGTTATGTGACAAACGTTGTCGAACACTTCCCGATAGAGCGGAAAGGCCATGGCTTCCACTGGAGATGCCCCCGGCCGGCTCTCGTCCGGGGATATATACCGTCCATAGCGGACTGTACTCGATAGAGTCGAAAGGCCCTTGCTTCGACTGGAGGTGACCGCCGGCCGGGTCGCCGTGTCGCGGACGGACACGTGAACCCTCACCGGAGTCGATTCGAATCGAGCGATACCGAGCTATCCCCCTGCGTGCGTCCCTCCACATACCGCTCCCGAGCGGAAAGACCACTGTTTCGACTGGAGACGGTCGAGTGGTCCCGGTGGGTTGGGGCTTCGACGAGCGGTCGTCGGCCGCCTGAGCGTAGCTCAATACTCAACAGTGCGAATACGTACCAAACGGAGCGAAAAGGGCATCGCTTCGACTGGAGATGACGACCGCTCGGGCGTGTGCGTCGTGGTTGTCGCTGGACCGGTGACGGGACAGTGGCGCCGTGGCGCGGCTATCGTGACTTCCCGCGCCCACGAAATAGTTAATTCCGTGTCACGAGTGGTGGGCAGTGTATGGTAACGCACTACATCGAACCCGACGACGTCGACACACAGCAGTTCGACTGGGGGACGCTCAAGTGGATGGCGACACCGGAAGTGAGCGACTCAGAGCGGTTCAGCGCCGGGGTGGTACTGCTCGAACCCGGGAAGGGACACGAACTCCACACCCATCCCGACAGCGACGAGATCCTCTACGTCGTGAGCGGGACGGGCGAACAGACCGTCGCGGGCGACACGCGCGAGGTCGGTGCGGGGGAGATGGTGTCCATCCCCGCCGGCGTCGAGCACGGGACCGTGAACACGGGGTGGGAGACGCTCAAACTGCTCGCGGTGTACGCCCCGCCCGGCCCCGAGGACGTGCTGGCCGACCTCCCTGGCTGTACCATCGTCCCCGCGGGGGAGATTCCGACGCGCGACTGAGCGCGCGGCCGCACCGTCAGGGCATGTAGCGGACGACGACGACGCCCGGCTCCGACCTGATCTCGACGCGGGCGACGCCGAGTCGGGCCGCCCGCGAGAGCGCCCCCTCTCTGTCGCTGAGGACGTCCTCCACGGCCTCGTCGGTCCCGTCCTCGGGGACCGAGATGACGTGGAGTTCACCCGTCCCGCGCGTTCTTTCCGCGTGAGGTCGCCGACCGACTGGTCGGCGGCGATTTCCCGGGCGTGCGTCGTCGGCGACTCCTCGCTCACTTCGAGCGACAGTTGCCACTGGCGCTCGACCTCGACGAGTCGCCACGAGACGTTCAGCGGCGGTTCGGGCGCGACGGTCCCCTCGACGGCCTCGTCGCGCTCGACGCCCGGGTTCGCCGCGAGCGTGTGGACCTGCCCGCTCGTCACGTCCTTCAACACGGCTGACTCCTCGTCGGCGGCCGTGACGAGGAACGTGCCCCGTTTCTCGGCCTCTTCGGTCTGTTCGGTCTCTGCGGTCCGTTCAGACGCGTCGTCGCTCATTGTCGGACGGAGGCGATAGCGCCTGTTCACCCTTTCGTCCTCGTGACGGATGTGTCGAAGAGAGGCGAGATGCTGAGTGGTGAGCGGGTGTGGAGTCGTCGATGGGGCTGGGGAGACCGCAGAAACGCCGCGCACACACGGGCGCGGTGGACCGCAGCCTCGGACCTCCCCACCCGGTGGCTCGCGCACGGAGGCGCGAGCAGGCCCTCGCGCGAGTGGCCGAATCGGCTGGGGAGGGTGTGGCTGCGGTCCACCGCGTCCGTGCACCGCGTGGTCGCAGTCACGCCGTCGTCCTCTCAACACTCTCCCGAACAACGCTTCTGTAGAGACATGCACGCACCATCGCCTCAGTCAGAGACCACCACCCGTTATTACGCCGGGGAGACCACCCCCGGGTGAGACGGATGGCGAACCTCTGGCGACTGACCCGGAACGACCACGCCCGACGGGTGTACGACGCGCTGAAACGCGTCGGTGTCACCGCGACCCGGATGTACGAGTACGTCGCGCCGGCCGCCGAGGAGGTGAGCCGCAACCCCCCGGACGGCGTCACCGTCGAGGCGGAGGAGCCCCATTCGTTGACCCGGGTGGAGTGTCCGGCCCTCCCCGAACACCGCGACGACGAGACGGTCCTCGTCGCGCGCGAGGGAACGGGGAGCGGAGGAGAGGTGCTCGGTTACCTGTTCGTTAGCCCCGCACCGACCATCCGCGTCCACCCGCTGGAGGCTGATCTGTCCTTCGACGGCGCGTACGTCAGGCGGGTGTTCGTCCACCCGCACGCGCGCAACCGTGGGGTGGCGACGGCGCTCGTCGCCCGGACCAGAACGCTCGCCCACGAGTGGGGGCTGGCGACGGTTCACGCGCTCGTCGCCCTCGACAACCGCCCGTCGCAGTGGACCTTCGACGCGAACGGGTTCGAGCGACGACGCGTCCACGCCTACCTCAGGCTGTTCGGATACCGCCGTCACACCGTCAGCGAAGTCTGAGCCGTCCGGAGCGCTCACCGGTCGTCACCACCGCTCGGTGCTGCTCGATACCGATCGGTACCGACCGGTACCACTCGATACGCCCACCTATCTATATATTTGTGAATTTACTATATACTTTAGCGCCGGGTTTTATCTACCGCGTTCACGAAGGACGAAGCGAGGACATGTCCGACGAGAACAGGTCCGCACTCGAACCGGTCGAGGGGTTCGACTCCCGGGCCGAGCGCGTGGTGCGTTCGACGGCCGGGGAGAACATGCTTTCCCGACTGAACGGGGCGGACTGGCTCAGCCTGACGGCACTGTTCTGGGCGTGGGTCGCCGCGCTCCTCGTGATCAGCGGCGAGCCGAACTGGGGGATACTCGCGATGTTCGGCGGGTTCCTCTTCGACAAGGCCGACGGCTACTGGGCTCGTCGGCAGGGGGTCGACTCCGACTTCGGTCGGGCCATCGACTCCTTCATCGACGTCTTCGTCTATCTGGTGACCGCCGCCCTGCTGTATCACACGGTGCTCGCCCCGCACCCGGTCGTGGGAGCGGTCGTCGGCTTCGTCGTCCTCCTGTTCGGCGGCCTCCGCCTCGTCCGACACAACGCCGAGGGCTTCGGCGACGAGGGCGGCACCTCCTACTACGTCGGCACGACGGTCGTCCACACGAACGTCGTCGTCCTCGCGAGCTATCTGCTCGACGCGTTCGTCGGCGCGTGGAACGGCTGGGTCGCGGGCGTCGCCGTCGTCGCCGTCTGCCCGCTGATGACCTCCCGGTACAAGGCGTACAAGACCGACCTCGGCCACTGGCTCGTCGGCATCGGCGGCGCCGTGAGCATCGCGCTGGTCCTCGCGCTCGAGTTCGGTCTCGTATGAGACGGCTCCGGCTCGACCTCCACGTCCACACGGAGGACTCGTACGACGCGGACGAACCCGTCGAACGGATGCTCGAACGCGCGGCGGCGGTCGGCCTCGACGGCGTCGTCGTCACCGACCACGACGCCATCCGCGAGTCGCGCCGGGCGGCGGCGCTCGCACCGTCGTACGGCCTCGTCGGTCTCCCCGGGGTGGAGGTGTCGACCGCCGACGGACACCTCCTCGCGCTCGGTGTCGACGACCGCCCCCCGCGCGCCGACCCGCTTTCGACGACGGTCGACCGGGTCCACGCACAGGGCGGCGTCGCCGTCGTCCCCCACCCGTTCCAGCGGTCGCGACACGGCGCACGGCGGGACGCCATCGTGGCCGCCGACCCGGACGCGGTCGAGGTGTACAACGCACACACGCTCGTCGGCCTCCGCAACCGCCAGACGCGGACGTTCGCCCGCGAGTACGACTTTCCAGGGGTCGGCGCGAGCGACGCCCACTCGGCCCCGCTCGTCGGGAAGGCGTACACCGAACTCCGGGTCGAGGAGACGACGGGGAAGGGGATACTCGACGCCATCCGCGCCGGCCGGACGCGCGTCGTCGGCCAGCGAACCTCCACCCGCCAGTACGTCCGCAAGTACGTGTCCAACGCCGCCATCCGCGCGGCGTCGGTGCGGTGATGCGGCTGTTCGAGTCCCCCGCCGCCCGCCGGCAAACCCTCCTCCGAACCGGCGTCCTCGCCCTCGTCGTGGTCGGCGTCGGCGTGGCCGTGACGCGGTACGCCCCGTTCGTGACCGACCCCGAGTGGGTCCGCGCGACCGTCGACCGGGCCGGTCCCTACGCTCCGCTGGCGTTCGTCGCCCTCCAGGCCACGCAGGTCGTCCTCGCACCTATTCCCGGACAGACGCTGGCGGTCGTCGGCGGCTACCTCTTCGGTCCGGTCGGTGCCGTCTACAGCGTTCTGGGAGTCGCCATCGGCAGCAGCGTCGTCCTCGTCCTCTCGCGGCGGTACGGTCGGCCGTTCGTCCAGCGGGTGGTCACAGACGGGGTGCTGGAGCGGTTCGACACGTTCGTCGACGACTACGGCCTCCTTGGACTGGTAGTCGTCTTCTCGCTGCCGACGTTCCCCGACGACGCCATCTGCGCGCTCGCCGGACTCACCTCAATCAGACTGCGGACGATACTCGTCGTGCTCGTCCTCGCGCGGACGCCGACGTTCGTCCTCGCGACGCTGGTCGGCGACGGCCTCGCCGGCGCGCAGTACCGACTCGTCGTCGGAATTCTCGTCGGTGCGGCGGCCGTAGTCGTGGGCGTCTATCTCTGCAGGGAGCGTCTCCTGGCGGCGCTCCCCACCGCGTAGGCCCGAGTCAGCGGAGGAGTCGATGGACGGCGAGGATGAGACATCCCCCGACGAGCGGGGGCACCACGCCCGCAACCTGGGGAAGCCCGTACAGCGTTTCGACGAGCGGGGCGACGGCGACCGGCGGCGGGCTCTGTTGGTCCGTCGGGACGGTGATGACCAGTCCGACGTACAGCGACGCGATGAACAGGTAGCCCGCGAGCGAGAGCGCGAGGTCGTACCGGGCGTCGTCACCCTCCTGCCGACGGTGTCGACGGGCCACGAAGAGCACGGGCGCGACCAGCGGCGCGACGACGAAGAGGCCGACCACGATGTAGAACGCCCGCGAGAGCGTGAGCGACCCGCCCTCGATGGCAGCCGTTTGAGCGACGAGAACGACGAGTCCCGCGCCGAACAGGAGCGTCACCGCCCCCGCGACGAGCGCGCCGACGAGGACGTAGCTCCGAAAGAGCAGCGACCGGCTCTGCCGGAACGCGTACGGGAACGCACCGAAGACCCCGCGGTAGCCATCGGCCATATCCGCCGTTAGGACCCACGGAGGTTAACCGACGCGGTCCGCCGGAGCGAGTAGACCGACGTGGGGCGGGGACCACCCGAGTCCGTCTCCGTCGGGAGCGTCGGAGGACCGTGCGACGTACTAGTATATGTCACTCCGGTGCGACTAGCGTGGGTGAGATGGGTTCCGTCGAGAGCGTTCCGGGCGAGCGGTCGTCCGAGATAGGGGGTCGGTCGTGGTCGCCGTTCGGGTGGCTCGGCCGGAGGAGTCGCACGAAGAACATGGGGTTCGTCCGGTTGCGCGCGGACTTCGAGGTGTACCGCGAGGAGTTCGACACGCTGGTCTCGCGGGCAGCGGGCGACGGCACGTTCTGGGAGCGCGACGTCACCGACCTGCTGGAGAAGGTCGAGGAGGCGCTCGAGGCGGGCCGGGTCGAGGACGGCTGGCGCTACTTCCACGCCGCACAGCGACTCGAAATCCACGGCCTGGAGGCCCTGGACGAACGCGAGGCGGCGAAACGGGCACAGGCGGCGACGGAGGCCGCCGAGAACGCCGCGGACGTGGAGAGGGCGGGCGAACCCGACGCGCTCCGGACGCGAGCGCGAGCCATCCGCCTGGAGGCGCTCGACACCCTCGGTGGCTGGCGGAAAGAGGCGGTCGAAGAGCTCCTCGGAGCGGACGGACTGGCCGACGACGTGACCGGGGAGGAGGTCCGCGCGGCGAGCAAAATCCTCCACGACCAGTACGAGGGCGTCCACCTGAAACGCTACTACCTCCAGCTCCAGTTCAACCAGCTGTTCTGGCTCGGGACCCTCGCGGGTTTCGTGTTCGTCGTCCTCTCGATACTGCCGTACTTCGACATCGCGACCTTTTTCCAGCCACCGTTTACGCTCCCGGTCGTCGAGAGCGGGGAGACGACGCAGGCACAACCCGTCGTCACGAGCGCCGGCTTCGCCGTGTTCGTCGCCCTCTCGGGGATGGTCGGGGCGTCGCTGTTCGGGATGCGGTCGCTCCAGAAGAAGCGCGTCTCGACGAAGGTCGCACAGCGCATCACGGGACTGGCGTTTACCTGGGCGCGCGGCCTCATCGGGGCCATCTCGGCGCTCGTCTTCTACTTCTTCCTTCAGACGCCCTTCGTGGGTGACCTCGGAGGAATCACGCCGGCGCTCATGATCGTCGTGGGCTTCGCCGCGGGCTACTCCGAGCGCATGGTCTCGCGGGCGGTCGAGACGGTGTCGGGAGCGACCACGGACGCCGAGTCCGACTGAGGTGACCGGCACGTACTTGTCGCTCCCCGACGCGCGTCGAGATGTATGTACGTCGACATCGGGAACGCACTGGAGACGACGCCGGGCGTCTCGCGCGACTCGCTCGAACGGCTCGACGACCACGTGGCGGCGGCGCACGACCGCATCGAGACCGGACGGGAGGAGAGAGAACACGGCTACGCGGCGCTAAACCTCCCGGAGACCGTCGACACCAACGCCATCCACAACGCCGTCGAGCCGTTCGCGGACGCCGAGGCGTTTCTCAACGTCGGCATCGGCGGGAGCGCGCTCGGGGCCGCGACGCTCTCGGCGGCGCTCGACTCACCCGTCGATGCGTACTATCTCGACAACGTCGACCCCGTCCACACGCGGGCGCTCCTCGACTCGCTCCCGCTCGACCGCACCGTGATGAACGTCGTCTCGCGCTCGGGTACGACGGCGGAGACGCTCTCGACGTTTCTCGTCGTCCGTGAGGCGATGGAGTCCGCCGGCGTCGACTGGACCGAACGGACGCTCGTCACCACGGGCGAGGAGGGGAATCTCCGACGGTTGGCCGACCAGCACGACCTCCCCTCGCTCCCGGTTCCCGACGGCGTCCCCGGTCGGTTCTCGGTGCTGTCGACCGTGGGACTGGCCGCCGCGGCGGTGCAGGGGCACGACCTGGAAGCCCTTCTCGCTGGCGGGGCCGCCGCGGCGGAGTCGCTCTCGGGGTCGCTGTTCGACTCTCCGGCCTACGCGTACGGCGCGGTGTCGTACGCGCTCGCCGAGCGCGGGGCGCTGACCAACGCGATGATGCCGTACGCCGAATCCCTCGAATACTTCGCCGAGTGGTTCGCCCAGTTGTGGGCCGAATCGCTCGGGAAGGACGGCCTCGGACAGACGCCCGCCCGCGCGCTCGGCGCGACCGACCAGCACTCACAGCTCCAACTCTACCGCGCCGGCCCGCACGACAAGATGGTCACCCTCCTGCGACCCGCGAGTACGCCGACGTCGGCATCCCCGAGACGGACCTCGAAGGCCTGTCGTACCTCGGCGGGTCGTCGCTCGGTGACCTCCTCGACGCGGAGTTCGAGGCGACGGAGGCCTCGCTCGCGGCCGCACACGTCCCGAACGTCCGACTCGAAATCGACCACGTCGACGAGTACGCGCTCGGCGAACTCCTCTATGCGATGGAGGCCGCCTGCGTCCTGTACGGGGAACTCGCCGGCGTATCGACGTTCACCCAACCGGCGGTCGAATGGGGCAAGCGGGCCGCCCGTGGCCTGCTCGGCGGCGGCGACTTCGAGGAGGCCGACGCCGTCGCGGACAAGACCCGACTCGAAATCGAGTAGTCCGCGTCGGCAATCGGAGCGTTGAACCGCGCGCAGTTCGAGTTTACCCCTGATGGAGTCTCCGACAGGGAACACGCGCGAGGCGGCCATCTCGCGCCTCGCCGGACTCACACAGGCAGTGCTGGTGGTGTTCGCCGCCTTCCTCGTCGCGGCCGCCGTCGTCGCGCCGACGTCGGCGTGGCTCGTCGACGTCGGCATGCTCGCCGCGGGGAGCCTCGCGCTGAACGTCACGCGGACCGTCCTCCAGTTCGTCGGGTTCGTCGTCGCCATCGTCGGCTTCCTCGCGCTCACCGACACGTGGGGGGTCCTCCACACCCGTCGGCCGACGGGGCGGGCCCTCCTGCTCGCGGGCGGAGCCGTCGTCGCCCTCCTCGCGATGCAGTTCGGGGCGGGCTTTCTGTTTCAGGCGCTGGGCGTCTCCTTCGGCGAGAACCAGGTCATCACCCAGGGCAGGGAGGCACCGGTGTACTTCCTCTACATGATCCCGGTGTCGCTGTTGCTCGTCGGTCCAATCGAGGAGTTGCTCTTCCGGGGTGTGGTACAGGGCGTCCTCAGGAAGGGGTTCGGCGTCCGGTGGGGCATCGTCCTCGCGAGCGCGCTGTTCGGCCTGGTCCACTGGGTGGCGGTGTCGGGAGGTCCGCTGGAGAAACTCGCGTACGTCACCATCGCCGCCGTGTTAGGCATCGTCCTCGGCGTGCTGTACGAGCGGACCGAGACCATCGTCGCTCCCGCGTTGGCGCACGGCGTCTACAACTCGGTGCTGTTCGTCATCCAGTACGCGGGCGCGACCGGGACGGTGTGAGGCTCGGAACCCGTCGGAGTAGTTCGTGGCGCGTGCTGGCGCGGTCTCCGTACCGCGCCGGCACCGCGAGAGGGATGAGTGAGTGACCGGAGGGAGCGAACGAATCGGCTGGGGAGGGTGTGGCCGCGGTCTCACCGCGCCCGTGTGTCGTGCGGTCCTGTTCTTTCCTGCTCTATCAGACGGCCTCACCCGCAACTCCGACCACCGCTTCGCTCACAATCACCGTCACCGAGACGCACCCCTTGCACCGAACTACGACGGGTTCTTCCGCGTCAGGTCCATCCCGCAGACCGGACATCGGCCCTCGTCCTCGTCGAACTCCCGGCCGCAGCCCTGACACTGGTAGCGCCAGGTGCGCTGTTCGGAGATACCGTCCTGGCTGACGACGTCGCAGTCGATGTTCAGCCGGGAGGCGACGTTCTGCATGGCGTAGTCGTCCGTGACGAGCGTCGCGTCGAGTTCGAACGCCGCGGCGACGAGTCGGGTGTCGGTGTCGGAGAGGACGCCCGCGTCGCCGGTTTCCTTCGCTGCCCGGCGGACTTTCGCGACGGTCCCCTCGGTGGGGATGTGGACGTGCATGCCGGCGCCCTCCATCGCCTCGAACCGCATCGCCGCGGAGCCGTCTAGCTCCTCACGGACGGCCGGAATCGACGCCGTCTGGTCGTCGGTGTGGTAGTCGTTGATGAACGCCGACGAGTCGAGAAGTCGCATCGCGCGCGTTACTGGCCGACGACGATGTAGTCTTTCACCGCTTGGACGTCCCCGACCGGGACGTGCAGCAGGTTCTCGTCGTCCGTTTCGTAGTCGCTCGACACTTCGAGGTTCGGTTCGACCAGGAGGTCGTGTAGCTTGCCCGTCTTCAGGTCCATCGTGATGTTGTACAGCGTCCCGAGTTCGGCCCCGTCCGAACCCATGACGGCCTTCCCCGAGAGGTTTTCCGCGAGTACCATACGCCCGCTATGAGAGCGCGGTACCATAAACACCACGGGGACGGCAGACGGGCGTCAGACGCCCGGACGACGCCGTTTCCCCGGCGTGTCGAGAGCGGTTCCGGTGGCGGTCCGAACGGCGACGCGCGGGGCCCACCGGCCACGTCGTGCGGTCACGCGCGTTCGACGTGACGATGGACTTAACTCTCCCCCCCGGCACCTCTCTCGTAAGGAACTTCTTCCGGGGTGATCTTCATGTCCGAATCAGACACCACACCTACCGCACTCCGCACCCCCATCGTCGCCGTTCTCGGCCACGTCGACCACGGCAAGACGAGCCTGCTCGACACCATCCGTGGGTCGGCCGTCTCCGAGGGCGAGGCGGGGGCCATCACGCAGCACATCGGAGCGACGGCGGTCCCGCTCGAAACCATCTCCGACATGGCCGGGAGTCTCGTCGACCCCGAGGACTTCGACCTGCCGGGACTCCTGTTCATCGACACGCCGGGACACCACTCGTTCAGCACCCTCCGCTCCCGGGGCGGGGCGCTCGCCGACATCGCCATCGTCGTCGTCGACGTCAACGACGGCTTCCAGCCCCAGACGGTCGAGGCCATCGAGATCCTCAAACGCACGGGGACGCCCTTCGTCGTCGCCGCGAACAAGATCGACACGACGCCGGGGTGGAACCCACAGGAGGGCGCGCCCATCCAGCAGACGTACGAGGCCCAATCGTCGAGAGCGCGGTCGATGCTGGACGAGAACCTCTACGAGATCATCGGTGACCTCTCGGACAACGGCTTCTCGGCCGACCTCTACTGGCGCGTCCAGAACTTCCAGAAGAACGTCGGCGTCGTCCCCTCCTCGGCGATGACGAGCGAGGGCATTCCCGACCTCCTCGCCGTGCTGATGGGCCTCTCACAGCGCTACATGAAAGAGGAGATGCAGATCGACGTCACCGGTCCCGGCGCGGGGACGGTGCTGGAAGTCAAAGAGGAACGCGGCTTCGGTACCACGCTCGACGTGGTCCTCTACGACGGGAGCATCAAGGAGGGCGAGACCATCGTCGTCGGCGGGAAGAACGACCCCATCGTCACCGAGGTCCGGGCGCTCCTCCGACCCAGACCGAACGCCGAAATCCGAACCGAAAAGCGGTTCGAGCGGGTCGACGAGGTGACGGCGGCATCGGGTGTCAAAATCGCCGCGCCGGACCTCGAAGACGCGATGGCGGGCGCTCCCGTGCGAGTGGTCCGTGACCGCCCCGTCGACGAGGTCATCGCCGAGGTGAAGCGCGAACTCGCCGAAATCGAGGTCGAAACCGCCGAAGAGGGCGTCGTCGTCAAGGCCGACACGCTCGGGAGTTTAGAGGCGATGGCCAACGCGCTCGACGAGGCCGAGGTCCCCATCCTTCGCGCCGAGGTGGGCGACGTCGCACCGCGGGACGTGGCCGTCGCCTCGACCGCGAACGAGGAGAAACACAAGGTCATTCTCGCGTTCAACGTGAGCGTGCTGAAGAACGCCCAGGAGGAACTCGATAAGGCGGGCGTGAAACTGTTCGACGACGACGTCATCTACCAACTCGTCGAGGAGTACGAGGCGTACGTCGACGAGATGCAACGCGCCCAGCAGGAGAACGTCCTCGACAAGATCATCCGGCCGTGTCGGTTCCGCGTGCTCGAAGACCACGTCTTCCGCCAGTCCAACCCCGCCGTCGTCGGCGTCGAAGTCATGTCGGGCACGCTGAAGAACAACCAGTACGTCGTCAAGTGGGAGGGCAACGAGCCGACGCGCGTCGGGCAGTTGAACGGGATTCAAGAACAGGGCGAGGACGTGAGCGAGGCCCGCGCCGGCAAGCGGGTGAGCGTCGCCATCGACGGGCCCACCGTCGGACGACAGATCGACGAGGGCGACGAACTGTGGATCATGCTCCCCGAGAAACACGCGAAGATCCTCGAACAGGAGCTCTCCTCGGACATCCCGGCGGACGAACTCGAAGCGCTGCAGTCGTACCTCGACAAGCACCGGCGACGGGACCCATTCTGGGGGAAGTAGGACCCTCCTCCGGGCGTTACGCTCCGAACCCTCCCGACCGCCAGCCGTCGCAACCGCACGAAACGTGCGCCCACGACCCGTACGTCATTCATAACTTATCCGGAGCTATTCGTAACGTACAGGGATTCACGGGTGCACGTTCACCGAACCCGTCCAGAAATTTTTAGTAGAAAAACGTCGTAGGAAGGAACGAGGTGAGCACCGATGAGTACTCGTAGCGCCCTGAGAAACGGTATCGACGAGAACGCCGAGCGAAACGACCGAGACGCTGTCGCCGACACACGCGCCGGCGGTGCGGCCAGGTGGCAGTTCTCCCGCTACGACCTCCTCCTCCTCGTCTTGCCGCTCCCCCTCGCCCTCGGACTCGGCTGGGCGACGGTGACCGCGGCGCCGATGTCGGCCGGGGTGAGCCTCGGGTCGGTGCCGACGCTCGCGCTGCTCGCGTACAGCCTCTTCGTCGGCGGCCCGACGGCCTCGAAAACCGATCCGTTCGGCGAGTGATCCGACTCGAAACTCGGTGAACGGGTGACGAACGAGAACGAGCGTCTCTCCTACCGCGCGGTCGGCGTCAGGTCGTCGCCGACCGTGGACATCACCTGGAACGCGGCCGAGGCGGCGAGGCCGCGAGCGACCTCGGTACACTCCTCCGAGGAGAGCCCCGACTCCAGGTCGTCGGGGTCGGGCGTGAGCCCGGCGCTGACCGGGTGCCCGACCGGGGGGTGAACGGCAACCGTCGCCCGCGGTCCGTTCGAGCCGTTCGACAGCTCCGACCCGATAGCGTAGCTGTCGGGCAGATACGTCCGCGTCTGCGCGACGATACCGGCGACGGCCTGGCGAAGCTGCCGGAGCTCCGCGGCGGAGAGGTCCTCGACGTTGGCGGACGTCTGTCCGGCACCGACCACGCCAGGCGCACCCGCGTATGGGTTGTTTCCGTTCATCAGACACCCGTGATACGGGAAGCGGCCGCAAAAAGCCGTCGGAGACGGACACATCCGTCAGTTCGGTCGCGAACGAAACGAAACGCGGCGCCCGCGGCGGGGTCGGTTCGGGAGAGGGACGGAGGCGCTACAGGATCGGTTCGCTCTCGCCGTAGGCGGCGAGGACGACTGCCGTGGTGTACGTGTCGGCCCCGTGCTCGTGTCGGTCGGGAACCTCGCCGGTCGCGAGGGCGACCTCCTCGGCGTCGAACGCCCACTCGCGGAGCGCCCGCCCCTCTTCGAGCCCGTGTTCGATGGTGTCGCGCACCCGGTCGGGGTCGTTCCCGGAGGCCTCGTAGAAGAGTCCGGGGCCGGGACCGGTGGTCCAGCCGACGCCCGCACAGACCCGGTCGGCGGTGCCCGCCCGAGCGGTCGCGCGGGACTGGACGACCGTGAGTCGGTTCCCCGCGGGGCCGAGGTCGGGTGCCGTCTCGACCAGGTCGACCGTCGCTTCGGCCGGGATGACGGAGGAGACGGCAACGAGGTTGTAGTTGTGGACGTTGGCGTCCGCGAGCGCCGCGTCGTAGGAGGCCATCGCCGTCCCGGCGCGTCCGACGCCGCGGACGACGCGGATGGTACTCATCGGTTCGAGAACGGGGACGAGAGGAATAATGCGTTACGATACGGCCGCCTCAGCCGAGGGCAGGCGGGGCGAGCGGGTCAGTACTGGTAGTCCAGCCCGGGCACCTCGACGCTGTCGTCCTCTGCGAGTTTCTCCTTGGCGGCGAGGAAGTCCTCGTGGGTGACGTCCGTGCGGCCGTCGCGGATGGCGAACATGCCGGCCTCGGTCGCGAGCGAGGCGAGGTCCGCGCCGCTGTACCCGTCGAGGTCGGCGGCGACTTCGGTCGTGTCGACATCGCCCGCCAGTTGCATGTCGCGGGTGTGGATGTCGAGGATGTGCGCGCGTCCCGCGGCGTCGGGCTTCGGCACCTCGATGAGGCGGTCGAACCGCCCGGGTCGAAGAATGGCCTCGTCGAGCATGTCGAAGCGGTTGGTCGCGGCGATGATACGAATCTCGCCGCGCTCGTCGAAGCCGTCCATCTCGTTCAGCAGTTGCATCATCGTCCGCTGGACCTCCGCGTCCCCGGAGGTCTTCGAGTCGGTGCGTTTCGAGGCGACGGCGTCGATCTCGTCGATGAAGATGACCGCGGGTTCGCGCTCCTTGGCGAGTTCGAAGAGGTCACGCACCAGCCGGGACCCCTCGCCGATGAACTTGCGGACGAGTTCGGAGCCGGCCATCTTGATGAACGTCGCGTCGGTGTGGTTGGCGACGGCCTTCGCGAGCATCGTCTTTCCCGTCCCCGGTGGCCCGTAGAGCAACACGCCCGACGGCGGGTCGATACCGACTTCCCGGAACATGTCCGGGCGTTCGAGCGGGTCCTCGACGGCCTCGCGCACCTCGCGCACCTGCTCGTCGATGCCGCCGATGTCGTCGTAGGTGACCTCGGGCGAGGCGTCGACCTCCATCGCCTGGGCGCGGGCGTCGGTCTCGTCCGAGAGGAGCGTCTGGATGGCGAACGAGTCGTTGATGGCGACGCGGTCGCCGGCGGCGACCTCCTCCTCCAGCCGGGGAGACACCTCGGTCAGGACCTCCTGGTTGTTCCCGTGTTGCTTGATGATGACGCCGTCGTCGCTCCGTTCTTCGACCGTCGCGACGTACAGCGACGACGACTTGAGCGTCTCGTTCCGGCGCTTGAGCTGGTCGACCTCGCCCTTGAGCGACTCGGTCTGTTCGTCGGCTTCGTCGAGGCGCGTTTCGAGTTCCTCGTTGACCGAACGCATCCGTTTGTAGTGCTGTTTGATCGCCGAGAGCCGTTCCCCGTCGGACATCTCCGGGTCCAGATCGAGGCGCGGACGCTCGGGTAACGACGGACTCCGTGACATCAGTTGTCCGCACTATGAACCCCGCATAAATGTGCCTTTGGGTCCCGGGAACCTTTCGAAACGCCCGCTTCAGGCCTCCTATCGACCGAAAAACGGCTCAGAGCAGGGCTGAAGCCTCGTCGAGGTAGTCGCCGTACACCGCGAGCGCACGCTCGATGGGTTCGGAGTCGGTCAGGTCGACACCGGCCGTCTCGAGAACGTCGAGCGGGTACTTCCGCCCACCCAGTCGGAGCGCCTCGCGGTAGTCGGCGGCCGCCGGTTCGCCCTCGTCGAGGATGCGCTCGACGATGGCGGCCGCCGCCGAGATGCCGGTCGCGTACTGGTACACATAGTAGTTGTAGTAGAAGTGCGGGATGCGCATCCACTCCCGCTCGATGCGCTCGTCGGCGACCGCGGGTTCGTAGAACTCCCGCTTCAGTTCGCCGTACATCGAATCCAACCGGTCGGGCGTGAGCGCGCCGTCCTCCTCGACGACCTCGTGAATTCGTAGCTCGAAGTCGGCGAACATCGTCTGGCGGTAGAGCGTCGACCGGAAGCGTTCGAGATACTGGTCGAGGACGTGCATTCTGAATCGGTCGTCTTCGACGGTGTCTAGGAGGTGGTGCGTGAGCAGCGTCTCGTTCACGGTGGAGGCGACCTCGGCGGTGAAGATTTCGTAGCTCGCGTACTGCCAGGGTTGGCTCTCGTTGGCGAGTTCCGAGTGCATCGAGTGGCCGAGTTCGTGCGCGAGCGTGAACATCGACTCGACGTCGTCCTGGTAGTTCATCAGGATGTACGGCTGGGTGTCGTACGTCCCCGCGGAGAACGCCCCCGAGCGCTTCCCCCGGTTCTCGTAGACGTCGACCCACCGCGAGTCGAGCCCCTCCGCCATCCGTCCCTGGTACTCGTCGCCGAGGGGAGCGACGGCCTCGGTGATGTACTCGACCGCCTGGTCGTACTCGACGGTGGGCGACTCCTCGCCCGTCAGCGAGACGTAGAGGTCCCACATCCGCAACTCGTCGAGGTCGTGTGCGTCGCGCTTCAGTTCGGCGTGGTGGTGGAGGTGGTGGAGATGCTTGCGGACCGTTTCGAGGAGGGTGTCGTACACTTCCACCGGAACGTTCGGCCCGTCGAGCGCGGCCTCCCGAGCGGTGTCGTAACCCCGCACCTCGGCCATCGTGACGTCCTTCGTGACGCTGTTCTTCAGCGCGGTCCCGACGGTGTTGCGCACGTCGGCCCAGCGGTCGTAGAAGTCCTCGTGGACCTGCCTCCTGAAGTACCGATCGGGGTGTTTCTGGAGCTTCGTGAAGTTCGACTGGGTGATCTCGACTGCCTCTCCTTCGGGGTTCTCCACCGTCGGGAACTCCATGTCGGCGTTGGTGAGCATCGAGTAGACGTCGCTCGCCGCGCCGGTCACCTCCGAGAGGTCCGCCAGCACCGCCTCGACCTCGGTCGAGCGGGTGTGTGGCTTCATCCGGAGCACGTCGTCGAGGTAGTGTTCGTACCCTTCGAGTTCGGGCTTCTCCTCGACGAGGTCCCGCACCTCCTCGCGGGAGAGCGCCTGGAGTTCGGGTTCGACGTACGACACGGCGCTTTGGGCCTCCGCGGAGAGCGACTGCGCCCTGGCGGAGAGCGCCTGGAACTCCTGGTTCCGCGTGTCCTCCGCGGAGCGGAGGTTGGCGTAGGAGACGACCTTCGAGAGGTCGCGCATCACCTCCTCTTCGAGTTGCAGCACTTCGAGGAGGGTCTCGCCGTCCTCGGTGACCTGCCCCTCGAACTCCTCCAGTTCGGGAATCCGCCCCTTCACCGAGGCGAACGCCGCCTCCCAGTCCTCGTCCGAGGCGTAGATGGAGTCGAGGTCCCACTTGTACTCCGTCGCTATCTCTGACCGTTCGGGAACCGAACTCATTGGCGGTGAGAAGGCCGGGGCGGGCCTAAGGGTTGTCCCCGCGGCACGGCGTGCAGAAGAGAGAGGTGCGTTCGGCTCCTCGTCCGGAACGATGCCCGCGCCGGTTTCGACCTGCTCCGACCACGGGACGTACTTCGAGGCCGCGTGCCCGGTGTGCGGCGATTCCGGACACCTGGTCCTCTCGGGCGCACGCCGAAAGCGACTCTCGACGTTCGTCTCGGGCGCGCTCAGACACTTCCCCGACGACGTCGGGTTCTCGCTCGACGCGGCCGGGTGGACTCCCTACTCGTCGGTCGTCGCGAGCGTCACCTCGCGGTACGACTGGGCCGGCGAACGGGAGGTCGAGGCGGTACTCGCGACGGACCCGAAGGGACGCTTCGAGACCCGCGTGGTCGACGGCGAGCGCGAACTCCGGGCGGCGTACGGTCACTCCGTCGACGTTGACCTCGACGCGGCGGGAGACGACCGGACCGACGCCGACCACCCCGATACCCTCTACCACGGAACCGCGCCGCGAAACCTCGACGCCATCCTCGCGGAGGGGTTGAAACCGATGGGTCGACAGGCGGTCCACCTCTCGGGAACCCGCGAGACGGCGCGGGACGTCGGCCGACGCCACACCGACGGCGACGACAACCCGGTCGTCCTCGCCGTCGACGTTCGCTCGCTCGTCGGAGACGGGTTCGCGGTCCGAAAGCGGGGGACAGGCACCTACACCGTCGCGCGAGTCCCGCCCGAGTTCCTGTCACGTGACGCGGACGAGTGAGGCCACGCGAGCGCCACCGCGGCCGCACGTGCGAGGACCGCCGTCCCCGTTCGCCAGACGTTTAATCGCCCCCTGAAACTTCGAACCATGTCAGAAGCGCTCCAGGACGCGGGGCAGGAAATCGCCCTCTCCCCGACGCCCGCCGAGGAGTTCCAGCGACTCTCGCGGGTCCAACAGCGCGAGCTATTCTTTCGGCTGCCGGAGACGGTCCAGGAGGACCTCGTCGCGGACATGGACGCCGAGGGGTTGCGCGCGTTCGTGCGCCGCCTCGACCCGGACGAGGCGACGGACGTGCTCGGGTTCGCCGACAGGGAGACGCGGGAGGTAGTGCTCCGGCGTCTCGACGAGGACCGTCGCGAGAAGATCGAGTTCCTCCTGGAGTTCAGTCCCGAGAGCGCGGCCGGGCACATGCACCTCGACTACGTGACCGTCGGGAGCCAGCGACCCATCTCCGAGGTGGCCCGCCGCGTCCGGCGGCACGAGGACCGAACCGACCGTTTCCCCACCATCTTCGTGACCGACGGCGACGAACTCGTCGGGGAACTACCGGGGGGAACGCTGGCGCTCTCGGACGATGAGGACATCCTCGACCACGTCATCGAGATTCCGGCGGTGAGATACGACAGCCCCGATACGGACGTCGTCGACGTGTTCCGCTCGAACCCCGAGCGGTCCGTCGCCGTGCTGGACGACGACGGGAGCATCCTCGGCGTCATCTACGCCGGCGACCTCCTGAGCGTCATCGAGGAGGCCGCGGGGGAGACGCTGTACGAGTTCACCGGCGTCCAGGAGGAAGAGAGCGTCCTCGACGGGCCGCTCGTCAAGATACGCAGTCGGTACAAGTGGCTCGTCATCAACCTCGGCACGGCGTTCCTCGCGGCGGCCGTCGTCGGCCTGTTCGAAGAGACCATCGCCGCGTTCACGCTCCTCGCCGTCTACATGCCGGTCGTCGCCGGGATGGGCGGGAACGCCGGCACCCAGTCGATGGCCGTCACCGTCCGCGGTATCGCGCTCGGGCAGGTGTCGCTCCCGACGGGCGGGCGCGCCATCCTCAACGAGGTGGTCGCCGGCGCGGCCAACGGCGCCATCACCGGCACGCTCGTCGCGGTCATCGCGGCGGTGTTCAACCAGAGCCCGCTTCTGGGGCTGGTCCTCGGCGTGTCGATGGTGCTGAACCTCGTCATCGCCGGCTTCTTCGGGACGCTCATCCCGCTGGTGCTCAGCCGACTGGGCGAGGACCCGGCGACGTCGGCGACCATCTTCATCACCACCGCGACGGACGTCCTCGGCTTCCTCGTCTTCCTCGGGATGGCACGGGCCGTACTGGTCGGGTGAGCGCCCCCCGTCGAATCGACTCCCTCCCGCCGCGCCCCCCGTCTTTTTCTCCCGGGCCGTCGATGCGCCACGCATGAAGGTACTCTTGGGAATCGGAGGGGCGGACGACTCCCTCGACGCGCTGGAGCAGACGGTCGCGCGCGCGCTCGAAGCCGGCGACGACCTCACGGTCGGCATCGTCGACAACCCCGCGTCGGGGCTGTCGCCCGACGAGATCGAAGCCCGCGTTCGAGACGTTCTCGACGGAACGGGGCTGGACGCTGCGGTCCGGCGTCTGGAGGGCGACCCCGGGAGCGCCCTGGTCGACCTCTCCGAGGCCGAGGACTTCGACAAAATCGTCCTCGGCGGCGGCGAGACGAGTCCGATGGGGAAGATCCGCATCGGCGGCGTCGCGGAGTTCGTCCTCCTCAACTCACACGTGACGGTGTCACTGGTCAGATAATGAGCGAACGAGTCTACCCCGACGAACCGGCCGAGGCGTTCGAGGCACCGCCGCTCACCTTCGAGGACGGAGAGGGTCGCGATATCGAGATCCGTCCCTACGACGGGAGCGACCGGGAGACGGAGGCGCTCGTCGAGATGTACGAGGCGTTCGACCCGGCCGACCGGGCGCAGGGCATCCCGCCCGGGAAGACCGAACGCATCGAGACGTGGCTCTCGAACATCCTCGACGAGGAGTGTCTGAACGTCATCGCGTGGGACGGTGAGACGGCGGCCGGCCACGCCACGCTCGTCCCCGACGCCGACGCGTACGAACTCGCTATCTTCGTCCTCCAGGCGTACCAGCGCGCCGGCATCGGCCGACGACTCATGCAGACGCTCCTCGGCCACGGGCGCGAGGAGGGCGTCGAGAAGGTGTGGCTCACGGTCGAGCGGTGGAACCGCCCGGCGGTCAACCTCTACCAGGAGACCGGCTTCGAGACGAGCGACGCCGAGAGCTTCGAACTCGAGATGACCATCCGACTGCGCTGAACGGCTCCCGAAACACCCGGTGCGAGGGTTCCACACCGGGACCGCAACACTCGTCCGCGTGGTCGTTCTCACTCACCCCATGACCGAGGACAGACAGGCCACCTTCGGGGCCGACGGGAGCCTCGACACCGAGACGCCGCCCGAGGCTCGGGAGGGGACGACGGACAGGGGGGACGAAAAGGGAGCACACGAGACGAACGGGGGGTACAACCGCTACGACGTCTCCAGCCTCCTCCAGAAGGCCGTCCGCCGGTCGGACGAACGGGTGGCGGCGTGGGCCGCGTGGGAACTCGCTCGCTCCGGATACGCGTGGAACCTCTGGGACCGTCTGAACCTCTACGTGGTAGAGGACCTCCGCGCGGGCCAGGAGGTCGCCCTCCTGGTCGAGCGGTACGAGGAACTGGCGACGGAGCGGTGGGAACCCGACTCGTGGAAGGGACGGCTCTGTGCGATTCACGCCGCGCTCGCGTGTGCCCGCGCTCGCTCGTCGCGCGAGGCGGCCAACGCCGACGAGTGCTTCCGACTCGTCGCCGAGCGACGGGCGGAGAGTCCGGAAGGCGAGGAACCGCCCGTCGACTTCCCCGTCGCTGACCTCGAACCGGGCGGGGAGTTCGACGTCATCTTCGACCAGCATACCGGGGAAGGCTCACGACGCGGGAGGGGCACGCGCTTTTTCAAGACCCGCGGCGCGCGGGTCGGCCCCGACGAGGACGGTACGGAGAGCAGGCGCTGGCAGCGACTGGCGATGGCGCTGTCGGACGTCGAGTACACCGAGGCGGAACTCGACCACGCGCTCGCGCCCGTCGCCGGGGACGACCCCTGGACCGAACCGGACGACGACGAGTTGCGCGAGTAGCACGCGACGGTCGTGCGAACGCGACCGAAACGTCACCAGTGCTGGAGGCCGGCCTCGAAGCCGTAGACGACGGCCGTGTTAGCCAGCCAGAAACAGGCGTACGCGAGGGCTGGCGGCAGGAGCGACCCGGTCCGGTCGGACGCGTAGGCGGCGACGCCGAACGTCGCCAACTGGGTCAACGCGAACAGGCCGCCGGTGACCGACTCGACCTGTGCGACGCCGGCGAGGGAGACGACACAGACGAACAGTGCGACCGGGAGGTACGCGAGAGAGCGGACTCGGTCGACCGCGACTCGGTCGTGACCGTACCGGCCGAGCGCGAGGAGGGCAGTGAAGGCGACGACGCTGACGACTTTCCCCACGTCGGGGACGGACGACAGACGACCGGTGGTGTCGACCATCACGAACGCCGTCACGAGCGTCGTCAGGACGAGCGCCGCGTCGCCGTCGACGGCCGGTCGAAGGCTCCCCTGCACGAGCACCTGGCAGACGGCGACGACGACCGGGACGCCGACGAGCAGGCTCAGCCCGGTGACGGTTATCACCGGCCAGACCGGGGCATCGGCGGCGTAGGCCGTCTTCGTGAGCGAGTTGTACGGGACGCCGTCGAGCGTTCCCACGAGTTTCGTGAGTCCGACGAGCGCGAACGGAAGCGTCACAGCGAGACCGACCGTTTTCGCGTCCGACGGGAGGGTGACCCCCACGTCGATGTCGCGGCCGACGGCGTACGCGCCGGCGAACGCGACGACGCCGACGACGAACGGACCGTCGGTCACCAGCACGTCGACCGCGAGGCCGCCCGACCGCGGCACTGGGACGACGCCCGCACTCAGGAGGCGACTGACGAGATATCGCCACAGGGCCACTGCGGCCAGGGCGGCGGTGAGGAGTGCGAACGCCACCGTTACCGAACGACTCGACCGGACGATGGGAGATGAACCCGGTTGGAGGGACATGGTCTGGACGACCCCTCAGGGGTACGAATGGCTATCGGACGAGGTTTCACTGCTGATAGTCGGCGGTGAATGGGTAATGCTAACATTCATCAATCAGGCGGTTCAACGCGAACCCGACCGTGCCCGAGGAACGACCGTCACCCGCCGTCGAACGGCTGTCGCTCTCCCGTGAGGAACAGTGGACGCTCCACGACGTCCTCCGCGACCACCTCGAAGCCGGAGACGAGCGGAGCGAGGACGCGGACGCGACCGACTGCCGGGCGGCGTTCGAACGGCTCGACGACGGTCGGCTGCGGTTTACGCGCGCACAGCTCGAAACGATGCGGCGGACGCTGGCGCGGGCGCACCACCGGCGGCGTTGGGAGGTCGAGCGACCGCAACTCGAAGGGTTGCTGCACCGGATTTCACGGGCACTCGAGTGAGTCGGGTCAGACCGAGAGGACCGGCTGGGAGGCGTAGAGGAGCACGTACTCGGCAGCCTTCTCCAGCACCTCGCCGGGGTCGCCGGTGACCGGTTCGCGCGGGACGACGATGAAGTCGGCGCCGACGTCCTCGGCAGTGTCGAGGATGGCGCTCCCGGGGTGACGGGTCTTCACCCGGGTGGAGAAGCCGAACGCGGTCGAGTGCGAGATGTGGACGCCCCTGTCGGCGGCGTAGTCGGCGACGCTGTCCATGAACACCTCGTGGTCGCCGACGACGCTCTCCTCGTCGATGGTCCCGTCCTCGATGGCGCGGACCACCTCCTCCCCGAGGAGGTAGACGGCGTGGACCGAGGCGTCGTACTGCTCGGCGATGAAGACGGCGTACTCGACGGCGAGTGCGGACTCCTCGCTCCCGTCGACGGGGGCGAGCACGAGTTCGACGTCGAGCGGGCCCGACGGCGCGTGTTCCATGTCTGGGGGTGTGACGGCCGGTGGCAAAAACCCGTCGCCTCCGCGGATGTGTGGACGCGGCGTGTCGCGGTTCCGGCCGGCACGGTGGACGGGCAGCAGTGACTGCGTGGCGGGTCGTCGTCGGACCGACGGCGAGGACGGACAGGTGAGAACGGACTGGTCCTGCGGTTCGCGGTACACGGGCGCGGTGACAGCGTCCCCGCCTCCGACGATGCCGCGAGCGACGTCGGCGTGAATCCGTCGTCACCCGGGTCCGAGATTCGACGTTCGAAGAAGAGAGCTTGAAACGGTCCGACGGCCCAGGCTCACCCGCTCACAACAGCAACAGCCGGGGGTTCTCCAGCAGTTCTATCACCCGGTTAGTGAACCGCCCGGCGTCGGCGCCGTCGACCACCCGGTGGTCGATCGAGAGCGAGAGCGGCAGGGTGTGTCTCGCCACTACCTCGCCGTTCTCGACGACCGGCCGCTGCTCGATGGCGCCCAGGCCGAGAATAGCGACCTCCGGGTAGTTGATGATCGGCGTCGCGTACTCGCCGCCGATGGCGCCGAAGTTGGTGAGCGTGAACGTGCTGCCCTGCATCTCCTCGCGGGTGATCTTCCGCTCTCGGGCCCGCTCGACCAGTCCACCCAGCTCCGAGGCGAGTTCGACGCCTCCCTTGCGGTCGACGTCGCGAACGACGGGCACCATCAGACCCGCTTCGGTGGCGACCGCGACGCCGAGGTGGTACTCCTTGCGGTAGACGATCTCCTCCGCCTCCTCGTCGAGCATCGCGTTGAGGACCGGGAACTCCTTCAGCGCCTTCACCACCGCCGCCATCACGAACGGCATGTACGTGAGCGAGACGCCCCGCTCCTCCGCGTGCGGCTTCAACTCCGCCCGCAGCGCGACGAGGTCGTCCACCACGGCGGTGTCGTGGTGTGAGACGTGCGGCGCGGTGTACTTCGAGCGCTGCATCTGCTCGCCGATGGCCCTTCTGACGCCCCGGTAGGGGACGCGCTCGTCCTCGTCGCCACTGCTCGCGCCGGGAGCGGCCTCCGGTGCCGCCGCGGCGTCGGCACTGGCCGCGGCCTCCGCGTCGCTGGCCTCGGTTTCGCCGGCACCGGTTTCGGTCGCCGCCGCGCCCTCGCCCGCCGCCGACACGGCGGCCGCGTCGGCTTCCTGGGCCGCGCGCTGTGCGTCGGCGTACGCGCGGACGTGGTCGGGCGTGACGAACGCCTCGCCCTCGCGCTCCTCGTCGGTCGGCACGTCGTCGATGTCGAGCCCCTCCTCTTCGGCGAGTTTCCGCGTCGCCGGGGCGGCGAGCGTTCGCGACCGCCCCGCTGGCGTCGCGTCCCCCGTCTCGACCGCCTGCCCGTCGCCGGCGTCGCCACCCGACGTGGCCGAGCGACCGCCGAACGAGACGGCCGCCGGGGCCGACTCCTCGTCCTCGGAGGCCTCCGCAGCGCCCTCCGCCGTCGCTCTGACGTCGCCCTCGGTGATGCGTCCGCCGGGACCGCTGCCGTCGACGGTCGCGAGGTCGACGCCGAGTTCCCGCGCGAGACGGCGGACACTCGGCGGCGCGAACACCCGGGCGTCCGGGGCGTGTTCCTCGGCGTCGGCCGCTGCGTCGGTCTCGGTCTCGGACGCCGGTTCCGGTTCGGGCTCCGGTTCCGCCTCGGACTCCGGCCTTGGCTCTGCCGCCGGTTCCGGCTCTGCGGTCTCGCCGGCTTGTTCGTCCTCGCCGGGCACCTCGAACGTGATGATGACGTCCCCGACCGGGACGATTTCGCCCTCCTCGGCCAGCAGTTCCGCCACGGTCCCGTTGTACGGCGACGGCACCTCGACGAGCGCCTTGTCCGTCTCCACCTCGGCGACGACCTGGTCCTCAACGACCTCGTCGCCGGGTTCGACGTGCCACTCGACCAGTTCGCCCTCCGCCACGCCCTCGCCGACGTCGGGCAGTCTGAACTCTTCGATCATCGGAACTCTGCCGCCTCCCGGATGCCGTCCTCGATGCGAGCCACGCTCGGCAGGTAGTAGTCCTCCAGCGCGTACAGGGGGTACGGAACGTCGTAGCCCGTCACGCGGACGACCGGCGCCTCCTGGTAGTAGAGCGCCCGCTCCTGAATCGTGGCCGTTATCTCTCCCGCCATGCCGCCCGAACGCGGCGCCTCGTGGACGACGCAGGCCCGTCCGGTCTTCTTGAACGAGTCGACGATGGCGTCCCTGTCGAGCGGTGAGACCGTCCGGAGGTCGACCACCTCACAGTCGATTCCCTCCTCCGTGAGATTCTCCGCCGCCTCCAGGGTGCGAGGCGTCATCGCGCCGTAGACGAACACCGAGACGTCCGTTCCCTCCCGTCTGACCTCGGCCTCCCCGATGGGGACGGTGTACTCGCCCTCGGGGACGTCTCCCCTGAACGCGCGGTAGATGAGTTTCGGTTCGAGGAACACCACGGGGTCGGGGTCGCGGATGGCGGAGATGAGAAGCCCCTTGGTGTCGTACGGCGTCGAGGGGATGACGACTTTCAGCCCCGCCTCGTGCGCGTAGAACGCCTCCTTCGACTCGGAGTGGTGTTCGGGCGCGCGGATGCCGCCGCCGTAGGGCGCGCGGATGACCATCGGACAGGTGTACCGCCCGCGTGACCGCGTCCTGAGTCGGGCGGCGTGGGAGACGATCTGGTCGAACGCGGGGTACATGAAGCCCGAGAACTGTATCTCGGGGACGGGCTTGAGGCCGTAAGCGGCCATCCCGACGGCGGTGCCGACGATACCGGACTCCGCCAACGGCGTGTCGACGACGCGGTCGCCGCCGAACTCGTCGTACAGCCCTTCGGTGGCGCGGAAAACGCCGCCGTTCTTCCCGACGTCCTCCCCGAGAACGATGACGTCCTCGTCTCTTTGCATCTCGGTGTGGAGACCGTCCCGTACTGCCTGGACCAGTGTGAGGTTCTGTGTCTGTTGGGTGCTCATTGTATCACCTGTGGAGGAACGCGTCGTCCCCGAACTCCTCGCGGAGCGCGGCGAACGACTCGTACTGTGCGTCGAGGTCCGGCGTCCGCTCGGCGAAGACGTGCTCGAACATCTCGTCGGGGTCGGGGCGGGGCGTCGACTCCGCCGTCTGGATGGCGTCGGCGACTGTCTCCTGGACCTCCGATTCGATTTCGTCTACCCGGTCGTCGTCCAGTCGACCGGTGTCGCGGAGGAACGTTTCGAGGCGCGGAATGGGGTCCTTTCGCTTCCACTTCTCGACCTCGTCGCTGTCGCGGTAGACGGTGGGGTCGTCCGCCGTCGTGTGCGCGCCGAAGCGGTACTGGACGGCCTCGATGAGCGTCGGCCGAAGTTCGCCGGAGTCGTCGGCCTTGGCCTTCTCGACGGCGGCGCGCGTCACTTGGTAGACCGCGAGCGGGTCCATCCCGTCGACCTGGACGCCCTGGAAGCCGTAGGCGTTCGCCTTCTGCGCGATGGTCTCGGACCTCGTCTGTCGCTCCCGGGGGACGGAGATGGCCCACTGGTTGTTGTTGCAGAAGAAGACGGTGGGAGTGTCGAACACGCCCGCGAAGTTCATCGCCTCGTGGGTGTCCCCTTCCGAGGTGCCGCCGTCGCCGAAGTAGACGATGAACGCCTCCTCTCCCGCTTTCAACTTCGAAGCCCAGGCCGCGCCGACGGCGTGGAGCGTCTGCGTCGCGATGGGCACCGCGACCGGGAACGTGTTGACGTCCGGCGGCGCCTCGTTGCCCTGTTCGGTCCCCATCCAGTAGAGCAGGATACGGTCGAGCGGGAAGCCGCGGACGTGGAGCGCGCCGTGTTCCCGGTACGAGGGGAAGAGCCAGTCCTCTTCGTCGAGCGCGTGGGCGCTGGCCACCTGCGCGCCCTCCTGTCCCGAGAGGGGCGGATAGGTTCCCATCCGCCCCTGTCGCTGGAGGCTCACCGCCCGGGTGTCGAAGTGCCGGGCGAGTTTCATCTCCCGGTAGATCGACAGCAGCGTCTCGTCGTCGACGTCGGGCACCTCGCCGACGACGCTGCCGTCCTCGTCGAGGACCTGGACTCGATCCCGCGGGTCGCGCTGTAGCACGCTCACGGTCGGACCCTCCAGTGCATGCGAGAGGGGTCATCCCCCTGCCGTATAGTGTTTTCGTAGAAACAATCGTGGAGGTTCGGTGTGGGCGACGCTCGCAGCCGGTTTCGGGCGTTTCAGGCGCTCGGCGTCGTCGAGTCGGCTGTCAATCCGCGGCCCGGGCGGCCTGCCGCGCCTCCTCGACCGACCGACCCTCGCGGACCAGGGCGTCGACGAACAGTTCTCCCGCCTTGTACGACGAGCGGACCATCGGTCCCGACGCACAGTAGAGGAAGCCCAGTTCCTCTTCGGCCACGCGCTGCCACGTCTCGAACGCGTCGGGGTGGACGTAGTCGTACACGTCCAGGTGCGACCGAGACGGCTGGAGGTACTGCCCGAGCGTGACGACGTCGACGTCGGCCTCCCGGAGGTCCGAGAGCGTCTGGTACACCTCGTGGGCGTACTCGCCCAGTCCGAGCATTATCGACGTCTTGGTGTAGATGTCCGACTCCCGCTGGACCTGTTCGAGGACCGAGAGCGACTGCTCGTAGCCGGCGCGGCGGTCACGGACAGGCCACTGGAGGCGCTCGACGGTCTCGATGTTGTGCGCGATGACGTCCGGGCGGGCGTCGATGATCTCTCGCACGAGGTCGGGTTCACCCTGGAAGTCGGGGATGAGCACCTCCACGAGAATCGAGGAGTCGCGCTCTTTGATCGCGCGGATGGTCTCCGCGAAGTGGCCCGCTCCCTGGTCGGGGAGGTCGTCCCGGTCGACGGAGGTGAGGACGACGTAGTCGAGGCCGATTTCGACCACCGCCTCGGCGACGTTAGCGGGTTCGTCGGGGTCGAGCGCCTCCATGCCCCCGGTCTGTACGTCGCAGAAGTTACAGCCGCGCGAGCAGCGGTCGCCCATCAGCATGAACGTCGCCGTTCCCGGGCCGTCGCGTCCCGACCAGCACTCGCCGAGGTTCGGGCAGTTCGCCTCCTCACAGACCGTGTGGAGGTTCCTGTCCCGAAGCTCGCGTTTGATCTCGGTGAACCGCTGGCCCGACGGCGGCCGCATCTTCAGCCAGTCGGGCTTCCGGCGGTGATTCGACCGGCGACTCCCGCTCATACCTGCTGATAGGGGGAGTGGTGAAAAACGTGCGGACGTGGCTCACGCTCGACCGAGCCCTCCGACCCTACCGGGTGTCGACCGGACAGGTGTCGACGCCGAGCAGTGCGTTCAGCGGACACCGCTGGACCGCGCCGGTCACGGTCAACACGGCGCCGACGACGAGGGAGGCGACGCCGCCGAGCGTCCCCAGCGGAAGCGCCCCGACGAAGGCGGCAATGCCTACGAGGAGCAAGAGCGGTCCGACGACGAGTCGAGCCTTCCGGTCGATTCCTCCGACGTTCTTGTTCATGATGTTCAACTCGTACGTTCGTCACCTGAGGTATTGTAATTTTTGTCCAATACCAATATCCGAGAACCGCTCCCCGTCCGGTTCACTTTCACCTCGCCACCGGAAGTTTTTGGTCGAGCGGGCGCCCCCGTCTTTCCATGACCGCCTTCGGGAACCGGGACGCGGGAGGACGCCACGGGTGAAGGTCGCCGAGGCACTGCCGGAGTTCGCCGACGCCTTCGGGTTCGAGGAGTTCAACCGGATGCAGCGCGAGGCGCTCCCCGCCATCATGGAGCGCGACGAGAACGTCGTCGCCGCCGCGCCGACGGCCTCGGGCAAGACGGCGCTCGCCGAGCTAGCCATCTGCAAGACGCTCCAGGAGGGCGGCACCGCGCTCTTCGTCGCCCCGCTGCGCGCGCTGACGAACGAGAAGGAAGCCGAGTGGGAACGCTTCGAAGACCTGGGCTACTCCGTCTACGTCGTCACCGGCGAGCGCGACCTCAACCCTCGTCGGGCGGAGCGGGCGGACATCCTCGTGATGACGCCCGAGAAGGCCGATTCCGCGACGCGAAAACACGAGTCTCCCCGATACCAGTTCATCACGGACGTCAGTTGCGTCGTCATCGACGAGGTCCACCTCCTCGATTCGGACTCTCGGGGCGGGGTCCTCGAAGTGACCGTCTCGCGCCTCCGGCGGCTGTGCGACCCGCGCGTGGTGGCGCTGTCGGCGACGATGCGGAACGTCGACGACGTCGCCGAGTGGCTCGACGCGGCGCCCGAGACGACGTTCGAGTTCGGCGACGAGTACCGACCGGTGAAGCTCCACGCGGGCGTGAAGACGTACAGTCACGGCGAGAACAGCTTCGCCGACAAGTATCGCCGGCTCTACCGGGCGTTCGACCTCGCCGAACCGCACATCCGCGACGCCGGCCAGGCGCTCGTCTTCGTCTCCTCGCGGCAGGACACCGTCCAGGCCGCGGCGAAGGCCCGCGACGAGTTCGCCGAGCGCGACGTCCCGATGGGCGCCCGCGGCGACTACGACTTCCACAACGAGGCGAAGGAACTGACGAACGACTCCCTGCGAAACTCGGTCGTCGACGGCGTCGGCTTCCACCACGCCGGACTGGGAAAGGACGACCGGGATAGGGTCGAACGGTGGTTCCGCGAGGGCAAAGTTCAGCTGCTCTTCTCGACGTCGACCCTGGCGTGGGGCGTGAACCTCCCCGCGCGGTGTGTCGTCATCCGCGACACGAAGTACCACGACCCGCTGGAGGGAGATGTTGACATCTCCCCACTCGACGTGATGCAGATGCTCGGTCGCGCGGGGCGTCCCGGCTACGACGACGTGGGCTACGGCTGGGTCGTCTGCGACAGCGCAGATGCGGACCGCTACCGGCGGCTCATTCGGGAGGGAAAGGACATCGAGTCGCACCTCGCCGAGGAACTCGATTCCCATCTCAACGCCGAGATAGCCATGGGGACCATCGACGACCTCGACGACGTGCTCTCGTGGCTGGAGACCACCTTCTACTACGTCCGCGCGCGGTCCCGTCCGGCCGAGTACGGCTTCGACGGCCTCCGTGGCCGAGTCCGCGAGACGCTCGAATCGCTCGTCGACCGCGGCTTCGTCGAGATGAACGAGTTGAAAGTCGAGCCCACCGCTCTGGGACGGCTCGCCTCGAAGTACTACCTCGACCTCGCTACCGCCGAGCGGTTTCACGACCTCTCCCAGCGAGCGTACATCGACGCCGACGCGGTGCTCGACTGCGTCGCCGGCGCCTCGGAGTTCGATTCGGTCTCCTGTCGCGCCGCCGAGGTCGACGCGGTCGACTCCGTGCTCACCGGCGTCGACACCAGGCTCGACGGCGGCAACCGGAAGGTGCTCGCCATCTGTCGGGCGTCGATGGTCGGGTCGACGCCCGCCGACCTGCGGAGCGACGCCTGGGTCATCAGACAGAACGCGCTGCGGCTTCTGGCCGCGCTCAGAGAGTTCCTCGACACCTTCGCGGGGCCGCGTGCGGCCAATCTGACCCGCCGCATCGAGGCGCGCGTCGACCACGGCGTCTCCCGGGACGCCGTCGGCCTCACGGCGGTCGACGGCATCGGCTCCCGCCGGGCGAGTCGGCTGGCCTCCGCCGGACTCCGGACCCCGGCGGACCTCGTCTCCGCCGGCGTCACCGAGTTGACCCGTGCGGACCTCTCGGAGGGCGTCGCAGAGCGCGTCGTCGAATCGGCGAAGGGGCTCCCGGCTATCGAGGTCGACTGGGGGGCGTTCCCCGAGACGGTCGAGCGAGGAACGAGCACGGTGAAGCAGGTCGAAATCGCCAACACCGGCGGGAGCGCCCGGACCGGGATCAGGGTGACCGTCAACGACGTGGAGATGACGACGAAGACGACGTACCTCTCGGACTCGACGCGCGTGCCGGTGGGGGTGTTCGGCGCGACCGACGACGAACTCACCTTCCGGATCGAGGTGTCGTTCCCCGACCTCCCGCTCTTACCGGTGCACGAGGAGCGCGTCGTCCGCGTCGTGGATTGAGCGTCCGTCGGTCCGAACGAGACGCGAGTCCGTCTCGAACATCGTGGACGGAGGAACGTTCCGTGGTGCGGCGACGGGAGCGAGTGGTGGGGGACAGGACGGCACGAGGAGCGAGCGGTCCACGGGCGCGGTGAGGCCACGCCACCGGGGCAACGGAGGTGCTCCGAGTCCGCACCCGCTTCGTCGTCGGCGCATGGCGCCGGTTTCCAGCGAAACCTCGGGTTCCGCTCGGCTCACGCGGACACCGAAGCGGCGTCTCCACCCCGGTGACTGCACCTGTTCACCGTGTCCGTTCCCGCGTGTTCCCTGCTGCGCTTCGTTCCGCCGGCAGCCGCCACCTCAGTTCGGACACACGCTGTACCCGCCACACCACTGGCCTCCACGGCTGACCCTCCGACCGCCTCAGTTTTTTTATCACGCACTCACTTCTGCACACACATGCCAGAACCGCTCCGAATCGACTCCGGCGAACTGACCGCCGACGAGATCCTCACCGCAGTCCGGGAGGGACGCCGCGTCGTCGTTCGCACGGAGATGCTGGGCGGGACGTACGAGGTGACGCTCCGTCACGACGGGACGATTTTCTACTGTGACACGCCGACCACGCTCCACAAACACGAGGACGAGGAGGGGATGCGGACCTGTATCGCCAAGATGGGCTACGCTCGGAGCGAACTCACAGAGGACTGACTCTCCCCGTCGTCCCCCTTTCACCGTCCGTCCGACATCGCCTGTGCGTCTCCCGCACACAGCCCCGCGAGGTGATTTAATCACGGCTCCCTTCCTCGTAGCCGTATGGCAGACTCTCCCGACATGGCCAATCTCCTCGAAACCGACGACCCCGGGTTCCAGCACGTCCTCTCGTGTGTGTTCGGCATCCAGGACCACGAGAGCCGGACGTATCTCGTGCTCCTCGACAACCCCGGGAGCACCGTCGCCGAACTCGCGGACGTGCTCGACCGCGACCGGAGCAACGTCAACCGGTCGCTGACGACGCTGATGGAGAAGGGTCTCGCGGGTCGCCAGCGCCGCCTCCTCGACCCCGGCGGCTACGTCTACCAGTACACGGCGACCCCCCTCCCCGAGGCGAAGGAGATGCTCCACAGCGCGCTCGACGCGTGGGCCGAGACGGTCCACGAGCGCATCGACGAGTTCGGGCCCGGAGCGTGAGTGCGGGCAACCCTCCCGCGTCGGCGACGAGGTCGGTGTCGGCGACGAGAGACCCCGTGAACGGGTCGGTCGCGTCCGGTCCCGACGGCCGGCGGAACGGTTCCTCGAACCCCGTTCGGAAGCGTCCACAGCGCCCGGACCGCCCTCCTTTTTGTACTCCGGCACATGCCACAGCACGATGAGCCTGGAGCTGACCGCCGCCGCCCCGACGGCGCCCGACGACGTCGAAGGCGACGTCTGGCTGGAGTGTATCGAGTGCGGTGAGACGTTCGCACCCTTCAGTGAGATCCGCTACACCTGCGACGACTGCGACGGCCTCCTCGAAGCCCGCTACGAGGACCCGCCGACGTTCGACGACTTCGAGGGTCGCGGCGTCTGGCGGTACTCGGCAGCGCTCCCGTTCGAGGAGGGCGTCTCACTCCCCGAGGGGGGACGCCCTTGCACCGCGTCCCGCGACTGGAGAAGGCCGTCGACGTCTCCACCCTCAGAGTCAAACACGAGGGGATGAACCCCACGGGGAGCTTCAAAGACCGGGGAATGACCGTCGGCGTCCGCGTCGCGAAGGAACTCGGCGTCGACCGTCTCGCCTGCGCCTCGACCGGCAACACGTCGGCGGCGCTCGCCGCGTACGGCTCCCGCGCCGGCCTCGAAACGCTCGTGCTCCTCCCCTCGGGGAAGGTCGCCGCCGGCAAAATCGCCCAGGCGGCGCTGCACGACGCGCGCATCCTCGAAGTCGACGGCAACTTCGACGCCTGCCTCGACATCGTTCAGGAACTGGCGGAGGGAGGCGAGGTCTACCTGTTGAACTCCCTCAATCCCTTCCGGTTGGAGGGGCAGAAGACCATCGGCCTCGAAATCCTCGAAGAGTTCCACGACGACTACGGCACCTACCCCGACCGGGTCGTCCTCCCCGTCGGCAACGCCGGCAACACCGCCGCGCTGTACAAGTGCTTCCGCGAACTCGTCCAGTCGGACGCCCTGGAGGAAGACCAGGTCCCGAAACTCACCGGCGTCCAGGCCGAGGGCGCGGCGCCGATGGTCGAGGCCATCGAGAACGGAGCCGACGAAGTTCGAAGGTGGGAGGAGGTCGAGACCATCGCGACGGCGATTCGGATCGGCAACCCGGTGAACGCGCCGAAGGCCCTCCCCGGCATCCGCAACACGGGTGGGACGGCCGTCTCGGTCTCGGACAGGGAGATCACGGCCGCTCAGCGCGCGCTCGCCAAGGAGGGCGTCGGCGTCGAACCCGCCTCGGCCGCCAGCGTGGCGGGACTGAAGAAACTCCGTGACAGCGGCGAGGTCGACGGCGACGAGGACGTCGTCTGCCTCACGACCGGCCACCTCCTGAAGGACCCCGACGCGGCGTTCGAGGCCGGCAACGAACCGGAACCCGTCGCCAACGACACCGAGGCGGTCCTCGACCTCATCGAGGGCGACTCGTCCCGGAAACGGGGCCGTCTCCGCCGACTGCTCCCGTTCTGACGCGCGGACCGACGCCGTCTTCGTTCACCGCCCGCTGAACGTGCGTGACGCGCGTCTGACGTACGCTTTTCGTCGTCGCCCGAGTACCTCTTCTCGTGCCCCCGAGCCTACCAACCGGAACCGTCAGCCAGACGTCGGCGGGCACGCGAACGTTCCCTCCGGAATCGAACTCGGATTCGGACCGCGAGCGTGTCTCCGCCGCGTCGACACCGTATCGTCGGTCTCCCCGGACACAGCAGCCCCCGACGCCCGACCAGCCTCCTGGTCCCCCGTCGCCGGTCATCCCGAGACGCGAGTACGACGCCGCCGTCGCCCGCGAACACGACCGCGTCGCCGAACTCGCCCGCGAGAACGAGGCGCTCCGCGAGTACATCCGGGAGCAAGCGACCGACAGACAGGCCGTCATCGAGCGGTACGAACACCTCCTCCAGCAGCGCGACGCTCACGAGGCGTCGAGACCGGCGCCCGCGCCCGCGTCCGACCGCCCCTCGCCCTCACTGTCGACGGACTCGCCCCCGCCTACGGAGGAGGGTCTCTTCGACGCCGTCCGGACCGGTCTCACGTCCCTCCGGTCGCGGGTCGCCGGGTGGCTCGGCCGCTAGCCGCTCGGCCCGCTCGGGGCCGGCATCGGCGCGGGCTTCGGCGGCGCTTCGGGGTTCATCGCCGGCACCGCGAAGGGAAAACTGAAGTCGAAACTGAAACCCGGCTGTCGCTGACTCGCCTTACTCGTCGTCGCCGTTGTCGAGGGTGATGTACTTCACGTCGGTGATGCGCTCGTCGGCGAGCAGTTCGTTCCGAACGGCCTCGGGGACCGGGTTGTCGAGGTTGTAGACGGTGAGCGCGGCGTCGTCGCCGGGCGCGCGGCGGGCGTTGAACATCCCGGCGATGTTGACGTCGTTGTCGCCGAGGACGGTCCCGATGAAGCCGATGACGCCGGGGCGGTCGTAGTTGCGAGCGACGAGCATCTGCCCGTGCGGGATGGCGTCGACGCGGTAGCCGTCGATGCGGACGATGCGCGGGTCGTCGCCGGCGAACAGCGTCCCGCAGACGCCGAGCGACCGGTCGTCGTTCTTGACGGTGACCGTCACGAGGCTCTGGAAGTCGGCCGACTGGCGTGACTTGGTCTCGACCACGTCGATGCCGCGCTCCTCGGCGATGTTCGGCGCGTTGACCGCGTTGACCTGCCACTCCAGCGGGGCGAAGACGCCCTTCAGCCCGGAGGCGGTGACGAGGTCGAGGTCCTCCTCGGCGATCTCGCCCTCGTAGCTGACCTCGACCTCGGAGATGCGGTCGTCGAACAGCTGTGCGGCGATTTTGCCGGCGGTCTCGGCGATGTCGATGTACGGGCGGATGCGCGGGAAGGCGCTCTGGTCCACCGAGGGCGCGTTCAGCGCGTTGATCACGGGCTCGTCCGCGAACGCGGCCATCACCTGGTCGGCGATGCTCGTCGCGACGTTCTCCTGTGCCGCTTCCGTCGAGGCGCCCAGGTGTGGGGTGACGATGACGTCCTCGACCCGAAGGAGCGGGTTGTCCGGGTCGACCGGCTCGCTCTCGAAGACGTCGATAGCGGCGCCGTCGAGCGTTCCGTCCTCGACCGCGGCGGCGAGCGCCGCCTCGTCGATGACGCCCCCGCGGGCGCAGTTGACGACGTAGCCGCCGCCCATCAGTTTCAGCTCGTCGGTGGAGATGAGCCCCGCCGTCTCGGGGGTGAGCGGCGTGTGGACGGTGAGGAAGTCGGCGCGTTCGAGACACGCCTCGAACTCGACGAGTTCGGCCCCGAGTCGGTCGGCGCGCTCCTCGCCGATGTAGGGGTCGTACGCGACGAGGTTCATCCCGAGCGAGTCGAGCCGTTTCGCGACCTCCTGGCCGACGCGGCCCAGCCCGACGATGCCGAGCGTCTTGCCGTTGAGTTCGGTTCCCAGATAGTCGCCCTTCGCCCACTCGCCGGCCTTCAGTCGCTGGTGTGCCTGGGGGATGGAACGGGCGGCCGCGAAGGCCATCGCGACGGTGTGTTCGGCGGCGGCGCGGACGTTCCCCTCCGGCGCGTTGGCGACGATGACGCCGTGGTCGGTCGCGGCGTCGATGTCGATGTTGTCGACGCCGATCCCCGCCCGCCCGACGATGACGAGGTCGGGGGCGGCCTCGAACACCTCCTGCGACACCTCGGTGCCCGAGCGAACGACGAGCGCGTTCACGTCCGAGACGGCGTCGAGCAGCGCGTCACCCTCGACGTCGTAGTCGGTCACGACCTCGTGACCCGCCTCACGCAACCGTTGGACACCCGCATCCGCGATGGGGTCCGTGATGAGTACCTTCATGCGCGTATCGTTTTTCGGTGCCCGGTTAAGCGTTTCTTCATAAGGCTTGCTGTCGGTCAGCCCCGGCTGTCACCGCCGCTGACCGACGCTCCCGACCGTCGTCCCCCGTTTCGACTCGTCGCATCTGTCACCCCCGTCGCGGCCGTTCGACTCGCGGTGTCCGCTCTGACGACGAACGCACGCCGCGTTCGCTGACAACGACGCACGCCGTGTTCGCTGACAACGACGCACGCCGTGTCGCCGGAGGTGTATACATGATGTCCGCCGGGCGCTGTCTCACCTACCGTGACGGCGTGACCCGCGTCGGCTCCAGTCCCTCTCGACGACGCCCATGGACACCGAGCGACGGCTCTTTCAGTGTCTCCACGTCGTCACGGGCCGCGTCGACAGTTCGGGGTTCGTCGCCCTGGTCTCGGACGACCAACTGGCGTGAGCCGTCGCTCTCGGTTCGAAGTGCTCGGACGAGTTCGCGGAGGGGTTCGGTCCGTCGGTTCGCCCCGAGATGACAAAGCTTCAAACCCGGCCTCCCGTCTAGCCGGTATGAAACTCATCGCGTTCGACTTCGACGGGACGCTCTCGGACTCGGAGATGACGGTCCTCCTCGGGGAGCGAGAGGGGGTCGCCGACGAGATGGCCTCGATCACCGAGCGGGCGATGAACGACGAGATATCCTACGCGAAGAGCCTCCGCGAGCGGGCGGCACTCCTCGAAGGACTCGAGGAGGAACGCGCCGAGGAGGCGTACGGCGAGGTGGCGCTCCGTCCCGGCGCGGCCGACGTCATCCGCCGCCTCGACGACTACGGTCACCACGTCGCTATCCTGACCGGCGGGTTCGAGCGCGGTGTCGAACGCGCCCTCGAATCGGCGGGCGTCGCCGACGCCGTCGACACTATCGTCTCGAATCGGCTCCCCATCCGGGGGGGACGGCTCACCGGCGGCGTCGAGGGGTCGCTCGTCGAGGGGACGAAGGACGAGGCGCTCGAATCCCTCGCTGCCGACCTCGACGTTCCGATGGGACAGACGGTCGCCGTCGGCGACGGCGCGAACGACCTCCCGATGCTCGAAGTCGCCGGACTCGCCGTCGGATTCCTCCCGAAACCGGCCGTCCGACCGCACTGTGACGTCGTCGTCGAGACGATGGCTGAACTGACGACCGTCTTCGAAGAACGCGGCGTCCTGCACGCCGTAGACGAGTAGGCCCGCCCCCGCGCCTCGGACGTGACGGCTCCCGGACGGTTCTCGGACGTGAGAACTACCGTCGCAGTACTGCGCGTGTACTTCTATCCTCGTCTTTCCCGTCCGTACGCTAATGGCATCCGAACTCAGCGCACTGGACCCGAAGGAACTCGTCCTGGTCGCGATTGCGATCCTCGGATTGATACCGGTCCTGAAACTGAACACCGAACGAGCGAAGCTGTTTACGGGTGGGTATCTCCTCCTGTGTCTCGGCGCCGTGGCGACGAACGCGGAGGCGCTCTTCCTCGGCGACGTCCTGAACGGCGTCGAACACATCGCCGGACTGCTCGGCTCCGGCGTCGTCTTCCTGGCGGCGGCGTACCTCCGGCGGCAGCAGATCATCCACAGTAACGAGAACGACACCGACGACGCACCGAGCGTCCGTGAGCGGGTGGCCGAGGTGGCCGGCGCCTCGGGGGAGCGGCAGTAGATGGTCGAATACACGGCCATCGTCGACCTCCTCGCAGTGTTCGCGTACGCGGGCGCCATCGTCATCGGCTACCTGAACTACCGTGACACCGACGCCGAGTCGGGCTTCTGGGTGAACTTCACCTTCGCGTCCGTCCTCGGGTGCCTGTGGGTCGGGGTCGTCGCGGCCGAACACTTCGGCCTCGCCGGCGCGGTGCTCGACATCGCCAGCGTGTCGCTTTTGACCGCCACGGTCGCCGTGTTCGCGGTCGGTGCGACCGGCACGCTGGCGGTCGTCGAGGACATGAAAGAGGCGCGGGCCGACGTCGAGAGCGCCCGTCGTGACGCCGAGGCGTCCCGCCAGGAGGCGGTGGAGATGTCCCGGTCGCTCGAAGCCACCGCGAGCGACTTCGGCGAGCGGATGGACCGGGCCGCTCAGGGCGACCTGACGGTTCGGCTCACCGACGGCGGCGAGAGCGACGCGATGGCCTCCATCGCCGACTCGTTCAACCGGATGATGGCCGACCTCGAAGGCACGCTCGTCCGCATTCAGTCGTTCGGGACGGACGTCTCCGCCTCGACACAGGAGATCAACGCGAGCGTCTCGGAGGTCAGCGACGCCTCCGAACAGGTCAGCACCGCCATGAGCGACATCGCGGCGGACACCGAACGCCAGCACAACCGTCTCGGCGAGGCGACCGACGAGATGAGCACCCTCTCGGCGACCATCGAGGAGATCGCCTCCACCTCGACCGAGGTGGCGACGACGTCGAGCGACGCGGCCGACCGGGGGATGGACGGGCGCGAATCCGCCCGGGCCGCCCTCGACGAGATGGTGGAGATCCGCGACCAGACCGACGGAACCGTCCAGGAGGTCGAAGCGCTCAACAACGAGATCAGCGAGATCAGCGAGATCGTCAACCTCATCACCGAAATCGCCGAGCGGACGAACCTCCTGGCTCTCAACGCCTCTATCGAGGCCGCCGGTGCGGGCGAGGCCGGGAAGGGATTCGCTGTCGTCGCCGACGAGATCAAGACGCTCGCCGGCGAGGCCAGCGAGGCGACGGGCCGCATCGAGCGACTCATCGGCGACATCCGGGCCTCGGCGGACGACACCGTCGAGGACATCCGCCACGTCGGCGAGCGCGTCTCCGACGGAACCGAGACCGTCGAGGAGGCGCTGACCGCGCTCGACGACATCGTCGACGGCATCGAGGACGCGAACCGCGGCATCCAAGAGATCGACCGCGCCACCACCGAACAGGCCAGTTCGACCGAGGGCGTCCTGTCGATGGTCGACGATGCGGCCGCGCTGAGCGACCAGACCTCCGACGAGGTGGCGAACGTCTCGGCGGCCGCCGAGCAGCAGACGGCCTCGCTCGCCGAGGTGTCGACGAGCGCCGACGACCTCACGCACGTCGCGGAGAACCTCTCGAGCCTGCTCGACGAGTTCCGGGTCGAACTCGACGCTGCCGAACTGGACCACACGGCCGCCGGGTCCTCGCGCGCGACCGGCTCCCGTCCCGTCAGCGCCGACGGCGGTGTGGACCGGGATTCGACCGCCCGCGACCGTCGCTGAGGTCAGTCTCCCGCTCCGCCCGACTACTCGTCTTTCCGTTCTCCGCCCGACCGCTCGTTCTCGCCGGAACCGCTCACTCTCAGAGCCCGGGCGTTCCCTCCGCGACCCACACCGCGACCGCGACCACGAGGAGGAGCGACTGTGCGACCGGTTCGGAGCCAGCCACGTCGACGAGGCCGCTCGCCCCCGCCGCCGTGGTGTCGACTTCGGACGCCAGTCGACTGGCGTGTCCGGCCGCCGTCCCCGGTGCGCCGGCGTCGGGGTCGGGAGCAGCGGCCACAGCAGGAACGACAGTTCGTCGACGTTCAGCGCGACGAGGCCGTCCCAGGCGTCGCCGAGGGTGTGTGACAGCGCGCCGACCGCGAACGCGCCGCCGACCTGACGCGCGTCTCGGCGTCGTGCGAAGACCACGACGAGCAGGCAGAGCGGCACGAGCACGAGAAGCGAGTGCGCCAGCGACCGGCCGTACGCGAGGACGCCGACCCACGCCAGCGGCTTGTCGACGAGGTCGGGAAACTGCGTTCCGACGACGAGCGCGAGGAGGGCCGCGCGTTCGTGGCTCGCCCGAACGAGCCTGACGCCGACCGTGTACGACAGGTAACCGACCGCCAGGTGTCCCCACGGCCACATTATCGGGGGGTGCCCGCGACGAGCCAAAGCCCTGGCGATTCCCCCGAACCTCATATATCCGTGTCAAGACTCAATAACAGGACCGGCTTACCTGTGGTCGAGGAATCACGACGCCCCCCTCCCCATCACATTCGGGCCGCGTGGTACCTCGGAGGCACCCCCTCCTGTCGTGACTCGGCTGTCGTCACCCTGTGACGGTAGCCCGTCACCGGCGGACGACCGCCGGCGACACCTTTCTGTCGACCACTACCGCTCGTGAGCGGGCCGTGAGACGCACGTCCGCGTTCGACCCTCCGCCTCCCTTACCTGTTCAGCGTGTGAATCGCCTGTCCGAGCGCGTTCTCGCAGGCCTCCATCGTCGCCTCCGCGAGCGTCGGATGGGTGTGTATCGTCGCCGCCACGTCCTCCAGGGTCGCGCCCATCTCGACGGCGAGTGCGAGTTCGGCGACGAGTTCGGACGCCTCGGGGCCGACGATCTGTCCCCCGAGGACGAACCCGGTCTCCTCGTCGGCGACGACGCGGACGAACCCCGTCGTGTGGCCCGTCGTCAGCGCGCGCCCAGAGGCGTTGAACGGCATCTGCCCGACGACCGGCGTGAACCCGGCCTCCTCGGCCTCGTCCTCGGTCATCCCGACGGTCCCGATTTCGGGGTCGGTGAACACGGCGGCGGGGACGGCCTGGTAGTCGAGGGCCGCTGGCTCGCCAGCCACCACCTCGGCGGCGACGATGCCCTCCTTCGAGCCGACGTGTGCGAGCATCGGTTCGCCGGCGACGTCGCCGACGGCGAAGATCGAGTCGACGTTGGTCCGACACTGGTCGTCGGTCGGGATGAACCCCTTCTCGTCCGTCTCCACGCCCGCTGCGTCGAGGTCGAGGGTGTCCGAGACGGGCGCGCGGCCGACCGCGACGAGGACGACGTCGGCGTCGTACTCGCTCCGCTCCCCACCTTCGGTCTCGGTGGCGACGACGATGCCGCCGTCGTTGCCGTCGCGCCAGTCGGCGGCCCCCTCGCCGAAGTGAAACTCCACGCCCAGTTCCTCGGCGCGCTTGCGGACGACGCGAGCGACGTCGTCCTCGTATCCCGGGAGGGCGTCGTCGAGCATCTCGACGACCGTCACGTCGGTGCCGAGTTTGGCGAAGACGGTCGACAGTTCCATGCCGATGTAGCCCGCGCCCACGACGACCATCCGCTCGGGAACGGAGTCGAGCGCGAGCGCGTCGCGCGAGGAGAGCACGGGGAGGTCGTCGTACGAGAAGTTCGGAATCTCGATCGGCCGCGATCCGGTGGCGACGATGCAGTGTTCGAACTCGATGCTCTCGGAGCCTTGGCCCTCGCCGCCGTGAGCCACTCTCACTCGGTTCGGCCCGTCGAACCGGGCGGTCCCCTCGACGAGGTTGACGCCGTTGGCTTTGCAGAGCTTCTCGACGCCGCCCGTCAACTGGTCGACGACGCCGTCCTTCCACTCGCGCATCCCCGCCATGTCGACGACGGGGTCCGCGTGGATACCCATCTCCTCGGCGTGTCCCGCCCGGTGGGCGAGGTCCGTCACCGTGATGTACGCCTTCGAGGGGATACAGCCGTGGTTGAGGCAGGTCCCCCCGTAGGCGTCGCGCTCGACGAGCGTCGTGTCGACTCCCTTCTGTGCGGCGCGGATGGCGGCGACGTAGCCGCCCGGCCCGGCACCGATGACGAGCAGTTCGGTCCCTGTCGAGATGTCTCCGACGACCATACCTCGCTCTCTTCGCCCGGCGAGTTAAAATGACGCCACGCGGTAGGGCGTGTGTTCGTCGGCTGGTGTGGGTGAGCCGCCGGGGGTGCGCCGGTCCTCGTGCCGTGGTCGAACGAGCGTTCGTCGGCACCGACACGCCCAGTATGACCGTCACACGGTCGCCCTCTCGTTCACGTCGGCCGGTTCGCCGACGCACTCCCGTTCTCACCCCCGCCTTCCGTCCACCCGCACCGCTCTCGCTCGGTACGTCACGGGCCCAGCGGGTTACGGGACTCGAATCAGTTCGTCGTCGACTTCGACTCGGGGTCGTTTCGGGGCGCCTCGACGCCCTCGGCGGCCTCGGCGGTCGTGGTGTCCTTCTCGGTGTCGATGTGCCAGCGGTCGACCTCGTCTTCGTACTCGGTGAGCCGCGCGGAGACCGCTTCCTTGAGGTCGTCGTCGTTGACGTTCACCTCGAAGACGAACTCGACTTCGTCGCCCGCGCCGCGGGTGACCCGCTGGACGTTGGCGCTGACGAGTTCGTTGTCGAAGTAGTACGGCGCGAGTTGGGTCATCACCTTCCGGTAGACGGTGTTCTCGACGGTCCGGAGCGCCTTCCGACTCGCGGAGTCGGCGGCGCGCTTGACGTAGTCGATGGAGTCCTGCCAGCGCTCGACGGCCCCCTCGTTGTCGCCCTCCTCGACCTTCTCGTACGACTCCGAGAGCTTGCGACCGGCGCTCTGGAGGTCCTCCTCGGGCTTCTTCCCCGCCTTCTCCCCCTCGCCCTCGCCGACGCTCGCCTGCTCGGCGGTCTTCTCGTTGACGTCCTGTGAGAGCCGTTCGTGTGACTTCGGCCGCCACTCGTCCCACTCCTCGAACGCCTCGCTGTCGACGCCGGCGTCGCGGAGGGCACTGGTGATGCGTTCACCGTGCTCGACGATATCCCCCCACGAGCCACGGTGTTTGAATCCCGAGATGCTCTCTTCCATTACCTGTCCTGTTAAACAGTGGCTACTCTGTAAAAAACGCTCCGCGGGAAGCGGTGACACGGTCACGCGCCGTCGTGCTGACCGGGCGTCGGCCGGACCCCGTCTCAGCGGTCGCCGTAGGTGAGCCGAGTCGCCGTGTCGTCGAGCCACTGCTTGACGCCGCCGAGCCACGCGCTCGGCGAGACTGCCCGCAGTTGGCGTTCGTCGACCTCGATGCGCGCCTCGCCGAACGGGTCCCGCGACCGGGACTCCTCGTCGCCGTCGCCGTCCTGTGAGAGGCCGACGACGGACGACATGGCACAGCGTCCACACGCTTCGGTCTTCTTTCCGCCCATGCCTCACAGTGCGTGCGCGTTCACATTAAAAACAGTGATAGTGCGACGACGGCGCACGGGCGGTGCGTCGACGTCGAACGAGCGCCGGGTACGAGTGCGGCGACCGTCGACCGCCGACTGCCAGTAGACACATCACGCGACGACCCCACGCCCCGGTATGTCGGACCTGTCTCCTGGCGACGAGACCGACGAGAGCGACGGACCGGAGTACGACATCGACTTCCGGGAGCGGCCGGAGGCGTACGAGGTCGGCCGGGGCGAACAGGGCGCGTTCAAGGTCCAGCCGTACAAGGACGAACTGCTCCCGCTGTGGGAGGTCAAGACGCTCGACGGCGCGGAGACGGCGGCACGGGAGCTGTTCGAGCGGTTCCGGGCGTATCGGGACGAGGACGATTTCGTCGGGATGGACATGGCTCGCAAGTACCTCCAGATGGGCTGGACGCGGAGCCTCCGCTACGCGAAGTACCCCGGCGGGCGGAAGTACGACGACGACGGGGCCGAACGCGAGCCACAGCAGTGGTACGACGAGGAGAAGTACGAGATATCACAGGTGTACCGCGCGTTCCTCGACCGGGTGGAGTCGGACGACACCTACACCGAGCGGCGGGCCGAGTGGACGGAGCGACACGGCTAGCGTCGTTGTCAACGGTCTTTTATCGGATTACCCACTCAGAGCGGGTATGGGATACCGCGTCGTCGACCCGACAGAGGTCGAACCCGTTCCCGACCGGCCCTGTGAACTCCGCCGCATCTCGGAGGCGGCCGGGCTGTCGCAGGTAGCGGTCAACCGATTCAGCGCCGACCCCGGCGAACAACTCCCGCTCGCGTACCACTACCACGACGAACAGGAGGAACTGTTCTACGTCGCCGAGGGGACGCTCGCGGTGGAGACGCCCGACGAGACGTACGACGTCCCCGAAGGGTCGTTCTTCGCCGTCGAGCCGAAGAGCCCCCAGCGGGCGTACAACCCCGCCGACGCCGACGGGCGGGTCACGGTCGTCGCCATCGGCGCGCCGGCCGTCTCGGGCGACGCCCACGCGTACGACCCCGAGGGCGAGACGGACGGATGACCACGGACGAGGAGCGGGCGGGGGAGACAGCCTCGACCGGGGACGTAGACGAACCCGATGCTCCGGAGAGCCCCGTCGACGGGGCGGAGGCGGGTCCCGAGTCCGCCGACGACGCGGACGTCCCCGCGTGGGACGACGAGTACGTCGACCGGGTCTCCGATCGAATCATGTTCAACTACGACCTCGAAAAGGACGTGACGGTCCGGGGAGAGCCGTTCACGCTCCGGGGCGAACTCCGCATGGAGAGCCACAAGCAGTTCTTCCACCCGGCGATCACCTACGGGCACCAGCACGCGTACGAGCACCTCTTTCTCACCGAACGCGGCCCGGTCCGCGTGAGCGACATCGACCGGTTCGTCGACCTCGGCCACACGCTGGCCGACGAGTGGGTCGATGCCGACGAGGAACACTACGCCACCGACTTCACGTTCGTCGCCGTCGCCGACGCGATCAGCGACGACGTCCGCGACCGCGTCGCCTCCTTCGAGGAACGGACCCTCCTCAGATACGGCTACAACGGTCACTACGAGATACACCTGGCCGTCGTCGCTCCGGAGGACGAGGACCTCGTCGTCAGCCGGAACGCCGACGTGGTCGACGCCATCCGGACCTGGGAGCCCATCGAGTCGGACGCGGGGTTCGTGTCGCGACTCAAACAACGCCTGTTCGGGTGAGTCGCGTCGGAGCGACGCCTTCGACGGGTAGGGCGGGAACGCGAGGGACGGGCGGCTCCGAACGTACCGAAGCCGAACAGCGAGCGTGAGCGTGGAGCGGTCCGAACGTCGCTTCGGACGCGTCAGTCGTCGCTCCGGGCGTCGCCGCCGTCGGCGATTGCCGGGCCGGTCGACCGGGCCTTGCGGACGTTGTTGATGCCCATGTAGGCCAACGAGAGCGCCAACCCGACGAGGACGAGCGCGATGACGATCTGGACGACCGTCGACGCGATGGCGATGGTCGTCGCCTCGGCCATCCACGCGTCGTTGAGGAACTTCTGATAGAGGTTCTGGTAGAACGCCAGATACAGCAGCGCGGTCGTGGTGACGGCGAGCATCAGCGCCATCGGCGCGCCGGTGCTGATGAGCTGCTTGGAGTCGTCCCAGTTGGCGAGCCAGATGGTCGCGACGAGCAGCGCGAGCGCCGCGAGCGTCTGGTTCGCGCCGCCGAACAGCGGCCAGAGGTCGGCCCACCGGCCGGAGGCGACGAGGACGTACGCCGGTGCGACCTGCAGGCCCGCGTTGACGTAGCGGTTCGTCGCGGTCTCCTGAAGCGACGTCTCCGGCGTGCCGACGATCTCTTCGAGCATGTACCGACCGAGACGGATCGCCGTGTCGGTCGACGTGAGCAGGAAGCTCACGAGCACCAGCCCCATGAACGGCGCGGCGATGGCCTCGGGGATGCCGAAGCCGATGTTGAGGATGAGCCCGCCGCCCGAGGCGAAGTTCGGCAGGGCGAGGCCGATGCCGCCGCCGGTCGGAACCTCCGCGTAGACGGCGACCGTCACGATGGCGACCGTCGCGAGGAGCCCCTCGCCGAGCATGCCACCGTAGCCGATGGTCCGGGCGTCGGTCTCCTTGTTGAGCTGCTTCGCCGTCGTCCCCGAGGAGACGAGCGAGTGGAACCCGCTGATGGTCCCACACGCGATGGTGACGAAGAGGATGGGGAACAGCGGGAGTCTCGTGTCGACGAGCGCGCCGCCCCAGAAGCCCGCGTAGGCCGGGACGCTGACCGTGAGCTGCTGGCCCGCGCCGGTGGCCGTGCCGACGACGACGGCCAGGAGCGTCCCGCCGACGCCGGCGTACAGCAGGCTCGACGTGAGGAAGTCACGCGGCTGGAGCAGCACCCACACCGGGAGCACGCTCGCGACGAAGCCGTAGATGAGCACCACGGGGATCCACATCGCGATGTTGGCGCTCCCGAGCACCGGCGGGAGGAACCCCTGCGAGAAGAGCACCATCGTGCCGGCGGGGTAGTCGCCGGGCACCAGCGCGATGGGGAACAGCGTTCCGACCCACACGCCCGCGAAGACCATCACGACGAACGCGACCGTCCCCGGCAGGAACGGCAGGTTCAGCTGGTAGAGGTAGACCCCGAACACCAGCGCGAGGAGGATGTAGACGAGCGACGCCGTCGCGGCCTGTGGATACGCGTTGAACACGACGGCGATGACGAGCGCGAAGACGGCGGCGACGAGGATGATCGTGAGGAACGCGAACCAGAGGATCATGTTCTTGCCGCGCTCGCCGACGTACTCGCCGATGATGTACCCGATGGACTTGCCCTCGTGGCGCATACTCGCCGAGAGCGACATGAAGTCGTGAACGGCGCCGAACAGCGGGTTACCGATGGCGACCCAGAGAAACGCCGGGACCCAGCCCCAGACGACCGTCGCGGTGATCGGACCGACGATGGGTGCGCCGCCCGCGATGCTCGAATAGTGATGCCCTAAGAGGACCGGCTTCTTCGATGGAACGTACTCCTGCCCGTCCTCGTACTTGTGTGCCGGCGTTTCCCGGGAGTCGTCGAGTTCGACGAACTGCGAGAGATATCTCGAGTAGCCCAGATACCCGATACTGAACGTGACCAGCACCAGTACCACCAGCGTGATAGCTTGTACCATGTGTGAGCCCCATTTTTGAACATGATAAATCCCTCACTTAAAGCTTCGGATTTGTTTCTGACACACACGACCAGGTACGAACTGTCGAACACGGAGACGGGAGCCGGTTCGGTCTCGCTCGGCCCCGTTCGCGTTCGCAGGTCACAGAGAGACCGTCACCGTTCTCACGCGGCCGGGTCGGCGGCGACGTCGATAGACAGTTCGTCGGCCACGTCGGCGAGCAGGTTCCCCTTCACCTCGGCGACCCGCGTCTCTATCTCCGCGACGAGCGGCTGGTCGAACTCGGTCCGGAGGGTGTCGAGGCGCTCGCGCTCGGTCTCGACGCGGTCGCGGAGGAATCGCGCCCCGCGCCCCTGCTCGTCGGGGTCCGGTTCGGGGGTGAGTTTGTTCACGGCGAGTCCCTCCACGGAGAGGCCGGCGTCGAGGAGGTTCTCGACGGCGCGCGACGTCTCCCGGATGGAGAGTTCGTCGGGGTTGACGACGAGGTAGAAGGTGGCTCTGTTTCGCAGGGCGTCGCCCGCGAACTCGAACAGTTCCTTTCGCTCTTGGAGGCGCGCGATGATGGGGTCGCCCTCCATCATCCGCCGGGGCTCGTTGTTACCGATGGCGGCGCGCTCGAACAGCTTCACCGACTGCTTTCGCTTGTGCATCAGGCGGTCGATCCACCCCTCGAGGAGGTCCGGCAGCGACAGCAGTCTGAGCGTCCCGCCCGTCGGCGAGGTGTCGAAGACGACGCGCTCGTAGTCGTTTTCGCGCATCACGCCGATGAATCGGTCGAACAGCGCCGACTCGTAGGCGCCGGGCGTCTGGTGTGCCATCTCGATCTGTCGGTCGATCTCGTTGACCATCGCGGGGCTCACCTGGTCGCCCATCGCTCGCCTGGTCTCCATGAGGTGTCGCTCGACCTCTTCCTCGGGGTCGATCTCCATGGCGTGGAGGTCGTCGACGCCCTCGACCGGAGAGGGGTCGTCGGAGAACTGCTGGTCGAACACGTCCGAGGTCGAGTGGGCGGGATCGGTCGAGACGACGAGCGTGTCGACGCCCGCCCGGGCGCACTTGAGCGCGTAGGCGCTCGACACGGTGGTCTTGCCGACGCCGCCCTTGCCGCCGAAGAAGACGAACTCGCGCATGGTCAGAAGTGATACTGCTGACCCTTCCGTTCGAGGAGGCTCCCGCGGTCCCACATCCGCCGCTCCCACGCCTCGAACTCGTCTTCGAGGTACGGGAGGAGTTCGGCGGTGTAGTACGACACGGGCGAAGGGATCCCGAACGCGTCGGGAAAACACGCCAGCATGAACGTGTCCTCGATGTCCTCGGCCTCCTTCTCTATCTTCTCGTAGGCCGGATGCGCGACCATCCCGTGATAGAGGCCGCGGGCCCACTGTTCGGCCCAGGCGAGGAAGGCGTCGATGCGCTCGGCGAGCGTCATACGCCGACAGTCATCAAAGACCGGGCAAAAACGTGTCGCTCGTCGCCTCGCCCGTTCTCGACGCGCGACCGGACGCGGGCCGACGACCGGGCGGCCGACGGCAGTGCTTATGTGTGGCTACATTGATATGTCGTGTGGTACCATGTCAGAGCAGCCACCGAACGTCCAGCCGCCGACAGAGGCGGAAATCCGCGAGAAGGCCGCCGCACACCACATCGACCTCACCGACGAGGAAGTCGCGGACTTCGCGGCCATCGTCCCCGGCGTCCTCGCCGGCTACGAACGGCTCGACGAACTCGTCGACCCGAGACCGCGCATCGAGCACACCGACCGCGACCCCGGGTACAAACCCGGCCCCGAGGAGGACCCGCTCAACGCGTTCGTCACGAAGTGTCGAGTCAGCGGCGCCGACGGCGGACCGCTGGCGGGGTACGAGGTGGGCGTCAAGGACAACGTCGCGGTCGCCGGCGTAGAGATGACGCTCGGGTCGAAACTGTTCGAGGGGTACGTCCCGTCGACCGACGCGACCATCGTCACCCGACTGCTCGACGCGGGCGCGACCATCACCGGGAAGCTCAACATGGAGGACATGGCCTTTTCGGGCAGCGGCGAACTGTCCGCGACGGGGCCGGTTCTGAACCCCCGCGACGAGAACCACATCGCGGGCGGGTCGTCGAGCGGGAGCGCGGCCGCGGTCGCGTCCGGTGCGGTCGACGTCGCCATCGGCGGCGACCAGGGCGGGTCGATCCGCATTCCCGCCGCCTGGAGCGGCATCGTCGGCCACAAGCCGACGCACAGCCTCGTTCCCTACACCGGTATCGTCGGCCTCGGCCGGTCGTTCGACCACGCGGGACCGATGGCCTCGTCGGTCGAAGACTGCGCGCGCGTCCTCGACGTTCTCGCCGGAAAGGACGACCTCGACCCGCGGCAGGGGGTCGTGCCGACCGACGACTACGTCGACGCACTCGACGACGACCCCAGCGGTGTCACCGTCGGCGTGCTCGCGGAGGGCTTCGGCCACGACGAGAGCGAGGACGGCGTCGACGAGACGGTCCACGAGGCGCTCGACGAGTTCGAGTCCGCCGGCGCGACGGTGACCGAGGTGTCGCTGCCGATGCACCTCGACGGCCTCCCCATCTGGAACGCCATCGCCATGGAGGCGACGGCCGCCACGGTCGGGAGCGAGGGAATCGGCCACTACGGCAAGGGATTCTACGACACCCAGTTCGCCGACGCGTTCGGCCGCGCCCGACGCGCGCAGGCGGACGACTACGTCACCACGCTCAAACTGACGCTGGTGGTCGGCCAGTACCTCGCCGACGAGTACCGCGGCCACTACTACGCGAAGGCGCAGAACCTGAGTCGAAAACTGGCGAGCACGTACGACGACCTGCTCGCCGACGTCGACGTCCTGGCGATGCCGACGACGCCGCAGACGGCGCACGAACTCGCCCCCGAGATGTCGCGACTGGAAGCCATCGACCGGGCGCTGAACATGCTGCCCAACACGGCCCCGTTCGACGTGACGGGCCACCCCGCCACGTCCGTCCCCTGCGGCACCAGCGACGGCCTCCCGGTCGGACTGATGCTCGTGGGGGAGCGGTTCGACGACGCGACGGCTCTGCGGGGCGCCCGGGCGTTCGAGCGGAGCGTCGCGCCCGAGTTGTAACTTCGACCGGCCGCTCCCGGCGGCGACCGTCCGTTTCAAGACCGTCGACACGGCACAGGGGGTATGGCAAGCGACGACATCCCGGTGACCATCCTCTCCGGGAGTCTCGGTGCGGGGAAGACGACGCTCCTGAACCGCCTCCTCGACACCGCCGGCGACCGCGACATCGCCGTCCTCGTCAACGACATGGGCGAGATCAACGTCGACGCGGAACTCGTGAGCGGGCGTTCGGCGAACGCCGCGGGGTCGGTGACCGAACTGTCGAACGGCTGTATCTGCTGTGAACTCCGCGGCGACCTCGACCGGGCCGTGATGCGACTCGCCCGCGAGCGCGACTTCGACCACCTCGTCGTGGAGGCGTCCGGCATCTCCGAGCCGGGTCCCGTCGCGAAGCTGTTCACCAGGGGTAACGCCTCGGCGCGGTACGTCGTCGACGCGCTGGTGACGGTCGTCGACGCCCGCCAGTTCTACGACGCCTTCGGCGGTGCCGGCGAGGCGACGCGCCGCGGGGCGGCCGACGACGACACCCGACCCCTCTCTGACCTCCTCGTCGAGCAGGTCGAACTCGCGAACGTCGTCCTCCTGAACAAGACCGATCTGGTCTCCGACGAGGAACTCGCGACGGTCGAGGAACTCGTCCACGGCCTCCGGCCCGACGCCGAGATCATCCGGACGGAGTACTCGACGGTCGACCCCGACCGCCTCCTCGGGCGGCGGCTGTACGACCCGGCGCGCGCGGCGGAGGCGGCAGGGTGGCGGCAGGCGCTCGCGGACGCGGGCGACGGCGACCACGAGGCTGACGAGGACGAACACGACGACCACGACCACGAGGGGCACGCTCACGACCACGACCACGGCGATGACCACAGTCACGACCACGACCACGGGGGCCACAGCCACCCGGAGGAGGCGTACGGCGTCACCTCGTTCGTCTACCGGCGGCGACGACCGTTCCACCCCGGGCGTCTCGCGGACCTGCTCGCGGACCTGCCCCCGAACGTGGTCCGCTCGAAGGGGACGCTGTGGGTCGCCGGGCGCGAACTCAACCTCGCGCTCGGGCAGGCCGGCCCCTCCGTTCACGTCGAAGCCGCGGGGCCGTGGGTCGCGACGCGCCCCGAGTTCGAGCAGGACGCCTATCGACGTAATCGCCGGAACCTGGAGTGGGACGACGACTGGGGTGACCGCCGGATCGAACTGGTGTTCATCGGGACGGGCTTCGACGAGGAGTCGTTACGTGCTCGACTCGACGACTGCCTCCTCGACGACGAGGCGTTCGCGTCGTTCGACCCCGGCACCTGGGAGGGGGAGAACCCCTTCCCGACCGAGCAGGGCGAGCGTGTCGTGCTGGCTGCGCCCGACGCGGCGTGAGCGACAGCGGCGGCGTGAGTGACAGCGGCGGCGTGATCCCCGATGGTCAGCAGGCGCACCCGGTCGACCCGGGCGACCGCTCGAACGTCATTTCCGCGCCGCAATCGGGGCACGTCGGCGGCTCGTCGCCCTCGACGTCGAGGTCCAGCAGGCGTTCCGAGCAGTCGTGACACCAGTACGCGCCCTTCGACTGCTCCCCGCTCCCGCCGCGGTCGGTCGACGACGTCGACGCCCTGAGCGTCTCGGAGAGGGTGCTGAACAGTCCCATACGCGACGGTCAGAACCGAGTCGGAAAAACAGCCCGTGGTCTGGTGGCACGGGCGCACGAGCGTCTGTCTCGACCGGGAGCGACCGACTGTGGTTCTCCTCGGTCGCGAGCCGTCCGTCACTCGACGGCGGCGGCGAGGTTGTCGAGCGCGCGGTTCAGTTCCCCGCGTCGCTTCCACGCGGCGACGCGGTCGGTGACGGCGGCGAGCGGGAGGCCGAGGCTCACGCGCGAGCGCGCCGTCAGGCGGGTCCCCTCGTTCTCGCGGGCGAGCGTGACCCACGTCTCCATCGCCTCGAACGGGCCGTCCTGTCCCTCCTGCGTGTAGTAGAGGCCGTCCTCACGGGACTCGAACCGGAGCGAGAGCTGGAGCCCCCCGCCGCCGGCCGTGACGAGCGTCGCCCCGTCGACGTCGTCGACCGCCCGGACGCTGAAGCTGTCCTCGGCCTCGACGACGGTTGTCGGCGACAGGTGTCGGCGGAGTTCGCGCGGCGTCGCCCGGACGAACCGCGACACCCTGACTTCGCGCATGGGGGTACGTTTCGGGGGTGAGGGTTAAACGCTCGGACCCGGGGCGAGCGTCGGGTGGGTGACGTGAGCGTCACAGCAGCGGGAGCGCGAGCAGGAGCATAAGGAGCGCGAGACAGAGTGCGCCGTAGACGAGGCGAGCGAGGCGGGTCGCCGGCGGAATCTCCGCGCGGAGCGCGGGGCGGGCGTGCCAGACGAGACGGACGTACGCCCCGACGGTGACGGCGACGAACAGTCCGGCCGAGAGCGACAGGCCGACGGGGAGCGACAGTCCGACCGCGCCGGCGTAAATCGGGCCGAACGAGAACGCGACCAGGAACCCCAGGCTCGCCACCACCAGGAAAGGGACGGGGTCGACCGGCGTGCCGTCGCGGTTCCGAAGCACACCTCACAGGTGGGACGCGAACGCAAAGAAGATAAGTCCGACCTCGGATGGGAGGCGTATGGCCTCGGAGGGAGACCCGCGCGTCCTGTTCGTGATGAACCTCGTCCTCTCGGCCGTCTTCGGGACGGCCATCCTCTGGGGGCTCGACTTCGTCGGACTCGCGACGTTTTCGCCCACGAACGCCGCCGTCGCGGCCCTCGTCCTCATGGCGCTGACGGGTATCGTGATACGGGTGCTCTGAGCCGTCAGGGTGCCGGTACGGGGGGATGCCCCCGTTTTATATCGGTGCCCGACCGCACCTCACACAGACCGATGCCTATCGAAGACCGCGACAACGCGTACCTCATCACGCACGCGCTGGCGAAGGACACCCTCTCTCGCCTGCGGGACATCGAGACCGAGCAGGTCGCCTTCAGGAAGGGGCTGGTGAAACTCGGCCGCATCTGCGGCTACGAGATCATCGACGGGGCGATGGAGACCGAGTACGTCTCCATCGAGACGCCGCTGCAAGAGACCACGGGCGAGCGGGTGAAGGGACTCGACGACGTCGTCATCATCAACGTGTTGCGCGCGGCGACGCCGTTCGTCGAGGGGCTGTTGAAGGCGTTCCCCCGGGCGAAGCAGGGCGTCATCTCCGCCGGCCGCGACGAGGAGGCAGGCATGAACGACGCGGGCGAGTTCCCCATCACCATCGACTACGTCAAACTCCCCGAGATTCGCGCGAAGGACACCGTCATCGTCGCCGACCCGATGCTCGCAACCGGGAGCACGATGTGTGCCGTCCTCGACCACGTCCTCGCGAACGCCGTCGAACAGCCGACGGACCTGTTCGTCCTCTCGGCGGTGTCCGCACCGGACGGCCTGCTCCGCGTCGACGAGGAGTACCCGAACGCCGACCTGCTCACCGTCGCCATCGACGACTACCTCGACGACGACGGCTACATCGTCCCCGGGTTGGGGGACGCCGGCGACCGCGCGTTCCGGACGACGTGAGCGGAGGCGAACGTCCCGACCGTGGAGTGAGCGTCACGAGTTCGGGTGTCAGTGGTCACGAACGGCGTCGTTTCAGCCGCGTCGAGACGAGGGAAACCACGTGAGACACGGCGCGGTGAACCGCAGCCCCGTCGGGCGCCACGTCTAAACCCCCCGCCAGTCTACCCCGAGCCATGCACATCGAGTACGACCGCGACACCTGCATCGGGATGTTCCAGTGCGTCGACGAGTGGGAGGCGTTCCAGAAGAACCTCGACGACGGGAAAGCGGACCTGGAAGGGAGCGAGGAGCGAGACGACGGCGTCTTCGTCCGCGAGGTACCCGACGACGCCGAGTTCGACGCCGAGTACGCCGCCCGCGTCTGCCCCGTCGACGCCATCAAACTGTTCGACGACGACGGCGAACAGATCGTCTGACGAGGGCCGTTGTCGCTGCCGGCCGTCCGAAGCCGAACCGGGCGCCCCGTCGCTGCTGCTCTCGGGGCGACGGCGTCGAAAAAACCGGGCCGCGACCGTCCGTGGTCTCCGTTCGGTTCGAGTCAGTCCGCCGTCGCCGACGCGCCCGTCGGCTTCGCCGCGCTGAGGACGTCACGGCTCTGCAACAGGATGAACCCGAAGCCGACCTTCGCCGCCAGGTCGAGCACCATGAACGCCGCCGTTTCGATGCCCAGCGGGACGATGGCGAAACCACCCTCCGTGCCGAGTATCCAGACGACCGGATACGCCGACCAGAGGACCAGTATCAGGTTTCTGAGCCGGCTGAACAGCGCACCGACGTCGCCGGACTGCTGGCTGGCCTGCTCCGACAGCGTGCCGAGCAGGAAGTACAAGAGTACGAGCAGCGCGCCCGTACTGATCGCCCACCAGAGGATGCGGAACAGTTGTCCTTCGGTGGCCAGCGCGCCCGCGAGACCCGTTCCGATCATGAACACGTCCAGCCCGATGAGGGTGTATATCGTGTTCCTGTCCGCGCCCGCCAACAGCGCGAGGTCGAGCAACAACAGCGGCGTCGTGAACAGCCAGTCGGCGTACCGGGCCCAGTAGATGTCGAGCGTTCCGAGCCCGTCGACCGACACCTCGATGAGGCCGAACCCCGTGGCCATCGAGAAGTACGACGCCGCCGCGATGGCGGGGATGAAGATGGTGATGATGTAGTACTCTTGCTGGTCGGGGTCACGCACGGACCATCCCTGTGCGACGAAGTACAGGGTGCCGAGTGTCATCCCGATCGTGCCGATCCACAGCGCTATCGATTCGAGGCCTGCGCCTGGTTGTGCCATACCCGAACGCGGCTAAGGATGAACTCGACTTATATTTGATGGCGGATCGAGAGAAAAATGCGAATATCGGCGCCCGAGAGCGCCTCTACCGGCCAGAACGTTGAAATACCACCCCCGACACGGCGGCGGCCGTGAGCTTCATCCCCGTCGGGTCCTACCCTCTCGTCGAGCGATGACGACCACCCGTCCGGCGACCACCCGCCCGGCGCCTTCCCCCCGTGGCGAATGAGGCTCACCTACCTCGGCTTCCACCTGGTGTTCATCCTCCCTCCCCTCTTGTTGCTCCTCCGCGCCGCGCCGTCGCTCCCGTCGGGACGTCGCCGCGTGGCGCTCACCGGCCTCGTCGGCATCACGCTCCTCGCGCTCGTCTACACCACTCCCTGGGACAACTTCCTCATCGACCAGGGCGTCTGGTGGTACGGCGAGGGGACGGTCGTCGCCTACATCGGCTCCGCTCCGCTCGAAGAGTACCTCTTCTTCGTCCTCCAGCCGGTGCTTTCGGGGCTGTTCCTCTACACGATGGGCTTCTCGCCCGCGTTCGAACCGAGCGACACCCGGCTCCCGCCTCGCCTGGCCGGCGGCGTCGGGTTCCTCGCGCTGAGCGCGCTCGGCGGTGTGCTCCTCACCACCACGTCGGGCTACTACCTCGGGGCCATTCTGGTGTGGGCCTGTCCCCTCCTGGCGCTCCAGTGGGCCGTCGGCGGCGGCTACCTCGTCCGCCGGCGCCACGAGTGGCCGGTCGCCGTCGCCGTTCCCACGCTCTACCTCTGGTTCGCTGACCGGGTCGCTATCGGTCTCGGCGTGTGGACCATCTCGGACACCCAGACGCTCGGTATCGATATCCTCGGGCTCCCGTTCGAGGAGGCCGCGTTCTTCCTCGTGACGAACCTCCTCGTCGTCCAGGGGCTGGTGCTCTTCGAGTGGGTGATGCACCGCTGGGGACGGCTCACCCTGGACGACGAGGGCGACACGGAGACGCTCGACCGCGACCCGGTCGACGAGGCCGAGAGGGACCCCGCCCCGACCCGCGTCTCGCCGCAGGAACCGACCCGACAGGACGCGTCCCCCGACCGAAGTCGATGAGTTCCCCGCGACCGAGCCGAACCGCTCTCGAGTCGCTCTCCCCGCCGATTCGCCGGACGCTCTCGTCGGCCGTGCTCCGTCCCTCGTGGCTCGCGCTGGGCGCGGCCGTCCTCCTCGTCCCGGTTTTGGGGGTGCTCCCTCCCGCGGTTCGCTACCTCCCGTTCGTCGTCAGCGTCCTCGTCTTCGGCCTCCCGCACGGCGCGGTCGACCACCTCGCACCCGCTCGTACCGCCGGTGGCGACGCGGTCCGCTCGATGGTCGTCGTCGGCCTCCTGTACCTCGTCGCCGGCGGTGCGTACCTCGCGTGGTGGTTCGTCGCGCCCGTCTCGGCGGCCGTCTTCTTCGTCCTCCTCACCTGGTTCCACTGGGGCCAGGGCGACGTCTACGCCTTGCTCGCGCTCCTCGACGCCGAGCACCTCCCCACTCGCGTCGAGCGTGCGCTCTCACTGCTCGTTCGCGGCGGCCTGCCGATGCTCGCCCCGCTCGCTTTCCACCCGACCGCGTACCGCCGTGTCGTGGCCGCGTTCGTCGCGCTCTTCGACGGGCCGACCGGTTCCCTGTCCCCGTTCTTCACGCCGACGGCACGCCTCGTCGCCGGCGGCGGCCTCCTCGCGTGTTCGCTGCTCGTTGTCGCGCTCGGCGCGTGGCGCGTCCGCCGGGGCGCGGCGACCCGCCCCTGGCTTGCCGACGGCGGCGAACTCGTCCTCCTCTGGGTCTTCTTCGCGCTCCTCCCTCCCGTCCTCGCCGTCGGCCTCTACTTCACCCTCTGGCACGCGCTCCGACACATCGCCCGCCTCCTCGTCGTCGACCCCGGCGCACAGCGTGCGCTCGCGAGCGGTGACGCCGGTTCCGCGTTCTGGCGCTTCGCCCGCGACGCCGCCCCGCTGACGGCCGTTTCGCTCCTCCTCTTCGTCGGCCTGGCGCTCGCGGTGCCGTCCTCGCCGACGGGGCTGGCCGAGGCCGACGCGTTGCTCGCGCTGTACCTCGTCGGCATCGCCGCGCTCACGCTCCCGCACGTCGTCGTCGTCACCTGGATGGACCGCGTGCAGGGCGTCTGGTGAGGGTTCGAACACTTTCTTCCCGGTCGGTGAGAGTGGACACAACGGTTATATGCTCGGTTCGAGAATCCCTCTCCTGAAGCCACCATGACTCCCCAGACACGTCCGTCCCACGTCGCCGAGTGGGCCGAACTCGTCGGTGACTCCGTTCCGGACGTGGTCCGCGACGGCGATGGTTCCGACTCCGCCTCGCTCGCCGCGGGGCAGACCGGAGACGCCGCCGGTCGCTGGGCCGACGCCGACGGGTCGTCGAACGGCCAGTGAGTTCGCCCGCCCGCCGTTTCACTTTCACCGCGGTTCGCCAACGCTTAACCGACGAGGCGCGCAACTGAGAGCGATGGCGGCCACGTCCGAGGACGCGTACGTCGACCACCCGCTGCTCTCCCCGTCGTTCATCGAACAGCGCCGGTACCAGCTCAGCCTCGCGAGCGCCGCGATGGACGAGCACACGCTCGTCTGTCTCCCCACCGGACTGGGCAAGACGACCGTCTCGCTCCTGGTGACGGCCGAACGCCTCCACGAACTCGGCGGGAGGTCGCTGATGCTCGCGCCGACGAAGCCGCTCGTCCAACAGCACGCCGACTTCTACCGCGAGGCGCTCTCGATTCCCGACGACGACATCGTCGTCTTCACCGGCGAGGTCCGCCCCGACGACCGCGCCGCCCTCTGGGAGGACGCCCGAATCGTCATCGCCACCCCACAGGTGGTCGAGAACGACCTCATCGGCAACCGCATCTCGCTCGACGGGGTGACACATCTCACCTTCGACGAGTGCCACCGCGCGACCGGCGACTACTCGTATGTCTACATCGCCGAGCGCTACCTCGCGGACGCCTCCCACCCCCTGGTGACGGGGATGTCCGCGTCTCCAGGCGGCGACAAGGAGGCCATCCTCCAGGTGTGTGAGAACCTCGGCCTCTCGAACGTCGAGGTGATGACCGACGAGGACGCGGACGTCGCCGACTACACCCACGACACCGAGGTGGAGTGGAAACGGATCGAACTCCCCGATCAGGTGCTCGAAATCCGCGACCTGCTCAACGACGTCATCTCCGACCGCCTGGAGAAACTGAAGGAACTGGGCGTGACGAGGAAGACGTCGCCGGACCTCTCCCAGAAGGAACTCAACGGGATGCGCGCCGAGTTGCAGAAGCTCATCAACGCCGGGAAGTCCGAGGGCTACCAGGGGATGTCCATCCACGCGGAGGTGATGAAGCTCCGCCGAGCGGTCGAACTCGTCGAGACCCAGTCCGTGGAATCGGTACGGAGATACTTCGAGCGCCAGCGCAACGCCGCCCGCTCCTCCGGCGCGTCGAAGGCGAGCCAGCGACTCGTCTCCGAGCCGAAGGTGCGAAAGGCGATGCGCGAGGCGGAGTCGTACGACGGCATCCACCCGAAGTTCTCCCAAACGCGCATCCTCCTCGCGGAGACGCTGGGAATCGGCGGCGGCGAGCGCGTCATCGTCTTCACCGAATCGCGCGACACGGCCGAGGCGCTCGTCGACTTCCTCGCCGAGTCGTTCCACGTGCGGAAGTTCGTCGGCCAATCGGACACGGACGGCTCGGAGGGGATGAGTCAGAAAGAACAGCAGGAGACGCTCGACGACTTTCGCGCCGGCGAGTTCGAGGTGCTCGTCTCCACCTCGGTCGCGGAGGAGGGCCTCGACGTGCCCGAAGTCGACCTCGTGCTCTTTTTCGAACCCGTCCCGACGGCCATCCGCTCCATCCAGCGCAAGGGCCGGACCGGACGGCAGGCCGAAGGGCGCGTCGTCGTCCTCCTCGCCGAGGACACGCGCGACGAGGCGTTCTTCTGGATCTCTCGGCGACGAGAGCGGGAGATGGAAGACGAACTCCGCGACCTGAAGGGCGTCGCCGACGAACTCGAACGCGAACTGGCGGAGACGACGCTCGAAGCGTTCGAAGGGGAGGGCCAGAGCAGCGGAGGCGGACACGGACACGGCGATGCGGACGGCGACGGGAACGCCGAGGACGACGGAGACGCCGACGCGACGCCGACCGCCACACAGGCGTCGGCCGAGCAGTCGACGCCGGCCGCCAACGGCGGGAGCGCCCGCGACTCGTCGCTCACCGACTTCGCGTCGTCGGCCGGGGAGCACGACGGTGCCGGAGAGACGGACGCTGACGCGGGTCCGGGCGCCACGGGCGACGACTCCGCCGCCGATGACGCTCAGGAGGGCACCGTCGCAACCGCCGACTCCGAGGGCGAGGACGTCGTCGAACTCGTCGTCGACCAGCGCGAACTCGACTCGACCATCGCCCGCGACCTCTCCACGCGCGAGGGGATTCGAACGCGGCTGGAGACGCTCGCCGTCGGCGACTACGTCTGCTCGGACCGCGTCGTCGTCGAGCGCAAGACCGTCTCGGACTTCCTCGACACGCTCACTGGGAAGGACCGCTCGCTGTTCGGGCAGGCGCGGGACATGTCCCGACACTACGCCCGTCCGGTGGTGATCATCGAGGGCGACGGACTGTACGAGGAGCGGAACATCCACCCGAGCGCCATTCGGGGGGCCATCGCCTCGCTCGCGGTGGACTTCGGCGTGAGCGTCCTGCACACCAGAGACGAGACGGACACGACGGAACTGCTCGCCACCCTCGCCTCCCGCGAACAGACCGAGCGCGACCGGACCGTGAGCGTCCACGGCGAGAAGGCGGCGAAGACGCTCGACGAGCAGCAGGAGTACGTCGTCGGCGCCATCGCGGACGTCGGCCCCGTCACGGCCCAGTCGCTGCTCGCACACTTCGGGAGCGTCGAGGCCGTGATGACGGCGAGCGAAGAGGAGTTACAGGAGGTTCGCGGCGTCGGTGCAAAGACCGCCGAGCGGATACGCGAGGTTATCGGGAGCGACTACGCGTACGACGAGAGCGGGGACGAGGACGGAGCCGACGGGGACGACGAGAACGACCCGTCGGCCGAGAGCGGCACGGACTAGGGGACGACCGTCACCGGGAGTTCGTTGGCCCGGACCACGGCCTCGGCGGCGCTCCCGAGGATAACGCGTTTGACCGCACCGGAGCCGTGATGACCCATCACGACGTGGTCGTACCCCTCGTCGCGCGTGTAGTCCACGATGGCCTTCCCCACGCCCGCGTCGGTCCAGATGTCGAGGTCGACGAGTTCCACCGTCGGAACGTCGGTGAGTTCCGACGCCCCGACGCGCGCTCGCGCACGCTCCAGAATCGTCTCCGTGGCTTCGGTCTCCTGGTTGGAGAAGTGGACGACGTGGAGGGAGGCGTCGAACCGCCCCGCGAAGTCGAGCCCGAAGTCGAGCGCGCGGAAACTCGGGTCGCTTCCGTCGACGGGGACGAGGACGTCCATCACCGCCCCCGTTCGAGCGCGGCGAGCGCCTCGGCGGCCTCACGCGCCGCGCTCAGGTGGTCCGTCGCCCGCCGCGGGCCGTCGGCCGCCTCGGCCTGCTGTGCGTGGTGGGTCAGCGTCCGAACCAGCGACGCGCGCGCGTCGGCGAGCGCGTCGCCGCCCACCGACGCCGAACCGGTCGACGTCGTGCGTCCCGTTCCCGTCCTCGTTTCCGCCGTCCTTGCACCCGTGTTCGTCGTATCCCTGTCCGCGCCTGTGCCCGCGTGCCCGCTCGTGCCCGCGGCGGTTTCCACCATCGATTCGGCGTCGTCTCCGTACCCACCGCCTCCCTGTCCTGTGGGATGTCCCGCGGCGTCCGCGTCGAGCGCACGCTCGTTCGTCGTGGGGTCGGCCGCTCCGGTCCCCTCGGCGGCCTCCGCCGCGGCGGCCGTCTCGTCCGTCGTCGCGGGCTTCGCGTCGGACTCCGTCTGCGCCTGTGCCTGTGCCTGTTCGTCGGCCTCCTGTGCCCTCCCCTCACAGGTCGCACAGAACTCCTGTCCCTGGTAGCGGAAGAGCGGGTCGCCACACGTGTCGCAGTGGCGGTTCGTCATCGTCGCCCCCTGCAGGAGGAGTTGGCTCATCCGTTCGGTCTCCTTGCGCTTTTGCTTGTCTCGGTCGAACTTCTCGCGGAGTTTCTGTCGCTCCGCCTCCTTGTCGAAGTCGCTCATAGGTCAACCCATGCGACTCGCGTCGAAAAACCCACCGGGGACGCGGAGGCGGACGCGCTGGGCAGCGACCGGTCGTCCTCGCTCGTCCGGCCCGTTCGGGCGTTCCGAAGCGTTTAATCGGAATCCCGCACGGTTTCGAAACGGTATGACGAAAGTTAGCGTGGTTGGCGCCGCCGGGACCGTCGGCGCGGCGGCCGGGTACAACATCGCGCTTCGGGACATCTGCGACGAACTCGTTCTCGTCGACATCCCGAAGATGGAGGACAAAACTGTCGGCCAGGCCGCCGACACGAACCACGGCATCGCCTACGACTCGAACACGCGCGTCGTCCAGGGCGGCTACGAGGCCACCGCAGGCTCCGACGTCGTCGTCATCACGGCGGGCATCCCCCGCAAAGAGGGTCAGACCCGCATCGACCTCGCGGGTGACAACGCGCCCATCATGCAGGACATCCACGACTCGCTCGCCGAACACAACGACGACTTCGTCTCCATCACGACGTCGAACCCCGTCGACCTCCTGAATCGGCACCTCTACGAGGTCGGCGACCGCGCCCCCGAGAAGGTAATCGGATTCGGCGGACGGCTCGACTCCGCACGCTTCCGCTACGTCCTCTCCGAGCGCTTCGACGTGCCCGTCCAGAACGTCGAGGCAACCATCCTGGGCGAACACGGCGACGCGCAGGTCCCCGTCTTCTCGAAGGTCCGCGTCGACGGCGCGGACCCCTCCTTTTCGGACGACGAGAAGGAGGAAATCCTCTCGGACCTCCAGGAGTCGGCGATGGACGTCATCTCCCGGAAAGGGGCCACGGAGTGGGGTCCGGCGACGGGCGTCGCCCACATGACCGAGGCCGTCCTCCGGGACACGGGGGCCGTCCTCCCCGGTTCGATCAAACTCGACGGCGAGTTCGGACAGTCGGACACCGCGTTCGGCGTTCCCCTCAAACTCGGCTCGAACGGCGTCGAGGAAGTCGTCGAGTGGGACCTCGACGATTACGAGGTCGGTCTCTTAGAGGAGGCCTCCGAGAAGCTCTCGACGCAGTACGAGAAGACCACGGCCGACCTCTGAGCGCCGCCACGCCGCGACGACTCCTCACCACACCCACGTTTTTCACCGCTGCAGACGCGTCTCATCGTGTCCATGTCCTCCCCGTCCTCGCTCGACACCAACACGCCGTTCGCCCCCTCCGCTCGGTTCGAGCGCCGTCGCGTCCTGCTCTTCTCGCTCCTGGCGTTCGGCATCGCCTGGGCGGTGAGCGGCGTCATCGCTCTCTCCGGTGGTCTCCGCGACAGTCCACCGCTCGTCGCCGGTTTCTCGCTCGCGACGGTCCTCCTCGCGACGGGCTACATGTTCGCCCCCGCGGTCGCTCACGGTCTGACGCGCCTCCTGACGGGTGAGGGGTTCGCCGGGGCCAGGGCGGTACTCCGGCCGAACCTCCCGGCCGCCCTCCGACCGTACCTCCTCGCGTGGTTCGCCCCCGCCGCGCTCACGCTCGTCGGCGTCGGCTGTTACTTCCTCGTCTTCCCCTCGCGGGTCGACCCGACCTTTTCGACTCTTCGGTCGGTGCTCCCCCCGACGCGCCGCTGTCGCCCGAACTCGTCGTCGGGATTCAACTCGTCGCGGCACTCACCGTCGGCCCGGCCATCAACACCGTCTTCGCGGTCGGCGAGGAGTTCGGTTGGCGCGGCTACCTCCTCCCGAAACTGCTCCCGTTCGGGACGCGTCCCGCCGTCGTCCTCGTGGGTGTCGTCTGGGGGGTCTGGCACTGGCCGATCATCGCGATGGGCTACAACTACGGGTTCGGCTACCCCGGCGCGCCCTGGACGGGGATGCTCGCGATGGTCGCGATGACGACGGCGACGGGGACGTTCCTCGCGTGGGTGACGCTCTGGTCCGAGAGCGTCTGGCCCGCCGCGCTCGGTCACGGGGCCATCAACGCCGTCGGCGGGGTCGGCCTGCTCTTCTCGCGCTCCACCGACTCGCTCCTCCTCGGCCCGACGGTGACGGGACTGCTCGTCGTGGTGCCGTGGGCGCTGCTCGCGGCGTGGTTACTTCTCGATCACGACCGACTGTCGCCCCCGACCGGCTAGAGCCGCTCTTTGAGCGTCCGCGCCGTCTTCTCACCCACGCCGGGCACGTCGGTGAGGTCCTCCACCGAGGCCGCTCGGACGGCGTCGACGCTGCCGAACCGCCGGAGGAGCTTTCGGCGCGTGGCCGGTCCGACGCCGTCGATGTCGTCGAGGACGGTCGAGACGTCGTCGCGGAGGGTCTGGTGGTACTGGACCGCGAAGCGGTGCGCCTCGTCGCGGACGCGCTGGAGGAGGTGGAGTCCGGGGTGGTCGGGCGGCCAGTCGTACGTCCGCTCGGTGGTCACGACCACCTCCTCCTCCTTCGCGAGCGCGACCACCGGAACGTCCCATCCCACCTCGTCGAGCGCGGCGCGGGCGGCGTCCAGTTGTCCGCGCCCGCCGTCGACGAGGAGCAGGTCGGGGTCGGGTCGGTCGTCCCGTCCCTCGACGGCGCGGCGAGCGCGCCACTCGACGAGTTCGCGCATGTGGAGGTAGTCGTCGTTGCCCTCCGAGAGCTTCTTTCGCCGGTACGAACTGGTGTCGGAGTCGCCGCCGACGAAGCAGACGTCGCTGCCGACGACGGCCCGGCCCTGCGCGTGGCTCACGTCGAACCCCTCGATGCGCTCCGGGCGCGAGAGAGAGAGCGCCGCGGCGAGTTCGCCGACGCTGTCCGGTTCGCCGTCGGTCCGACGGGCGTTCTTCAGCGCGAGTTCGACCAGTTTCGCCTCCCGGCCGCTCCCCGGGACGCGAACGGAGACGCCCTCGGTTTCGAGCCAGGCGATCACGTCCTCGTCGTCCGGCCGCTCGGAGAGGAGAACGACGTCGGGCAGGTCGCGCTCGGCGTAGTACTGCGGGAGGAACGCGCTGAACAGCGCCGCGGCGGCCGCGTCGCTCCCCTCGGGCGCGTCGAGTCGATGTCGAGACCGGTCGACGAGTTGGCCGCGCTCCGCGTGGAGGCGGGCGACGACCGCCCGGTCGCCTTCGACGCTCGCGCCGAGGACGTCGACGGTCCGCTCGTCACGGCGGCTACTGACGGCCTCCTCGCCGCCGCCGTGGAACGACTCGACCACCGACAGTCGGTCGCGGAGGTGCGCCGCCCGCTCGAACTCCTGGCCCTGCGCCGCGGCCTCCATCTCCCGGGAGAGGGGGTCGGCGAGCACGCCGGTCTCGCCCTCGAAGAACCGCACCGCCGACTCGACGTCCTCTCGATACCGCTCCTCGCTGATCTCACCGGTACACGGTGCCGAACAGAGTCCCATCTCGTAATCGAGACACGGGCGGTCGCGGCCGCTGTACTTGTGGTCGGAACAGCCCCGGAGGCCGTACGTCTCGCGGATGGCCTTTACGACGGTCTCGACCCGACCCTTGTCGGTGTAGGGACCGAACACCGTCGCGCCCGGTTCGGGGTCGCGCGTCACCTCGATGCGTGGGACGGAGTGGTCCGTGAGTTGGACGAGCGGGTAGGACTTGTCGTCCTTCAGCCGGACGTTGTACCGCGGCTGATGGCGCTTGATGAGGTTCGCTTCGAGTAAGAGCGCCTGCGTCTCGGTGTCCGTGACGGCGACGTCGACCGTCTCCGCCGCGGCGACCATCCGCCGGATGCGCTCGCCCCGCGGGTCGGCGTACGACCGCACTCGGTCCCTGAGGTCGACCGCCTTCCCGACGTACAGCGTGGTGTCACCCGAGAGGAACTGGTACACTCCGGGACTCCGCGGCAGGTCGTCCGCACGCGCTCGAACCTCGTTCGGTTCCACGCCGCCCGCTAGTCGACGGACGGGCTTTGAGGTTTCGCGTCGACTCGCTGTCGGAGCGCGTCCGGCGTGTCCGGCGTGTCCGGCATGTTCCGGTGTGTCCGCTCTCTGGGCGGCGTTACGCTCCGCTCCCGGTCGAGTCGGCGAAAAACGGTGCAGTCCGGTTACGTTACTGTGCTTCTTCCTCGCTCTCCCGCTCGATGCGGGCGTCCGAGAGGACCACGGAGATGACGTCGTCGTAGTCCATCCGTGCGTCGAACCGGTCGTCTCGGCGGATGATTCCGTGGAGCAAGTCGACCGTCTCCGGGCGGAGGTTGACCGAGATACGGCTAGACGACTGCGGTCCGACGTGGTCGCACTCGTTCTCGATGGACTTGCGGCGCCCGGCGTCGGTCAACGAGATGACCTGGTTGTGCGAGTCGTACTCGACGTAGCCCGCATCGGCCAGTTTGGGCGTGTGGACGTGGTGGAGCGCGATTTCCACCTCGTCGATGGCCTCCTCGCTGAGCGACTCGATGTCGGTCTGGAGGTCGCTGACCGCGATCTGCTCTGCGAGGTCGCGGAGTGCCATCGACTCGTGTTCCTGTAACTGGCTGAGCACTAGCTGGCGCCTTCTGTTCGTCAGTACTCCTGTGGGTCCCCCACTGTCGGCATTCTCCCCCATCAGTGCTACCGATGTACGGCCAAGATATTAAGTGCCAGCCAAAGTGTGTCGGTAAATCGCAGCCGCTGACACGAGCACTAGTGACCGACCCTGTCACAGCGGTCGGCCGCTTCGGCCCCGGCGTCCACACCGAACATGACAGCCTGTAAAACCCCGCGTCCCGAACGGCCGGTATGACCGACGGCGACTCCTCCGCTTCCGACGCGGCCGACGCGGACACCGTCCGCGCGTGGCTTGTCGAGCGCTCGTACGACGACCGCAATCTCATCACGCTCGTCTACGCGACTCCCGACGGCGAGCGGGCGCTCCGCAAGGAGATCGCGGCGACCGTGATGCACCAGCGCGGGACGCGCATCACCGCCGCCATCGACGCCGATCCGACGCAACTCGCTCCCGTCGACGGCGAGGAGAGAGAACGCTACGCGACCGAGGCCGCCCGGATGCGCGACCGGTACGACCCCGACGAGGAGGTCTGACCGGTGACGCGCGGGCACCCGACCCAGGGTCAGCGCTGATAGCGGGACCTAAACCCTTTATTCCGTGGTGGGACAAGGCCCTCCCATGGCCGCCATCGAACTCGACGGGGTGACGAAGCGGTTCGGCGACGTCACCGCCGTCCGCGACCTCTCCCTCCAGGTCGAAGAGGGCGAGGTGTACGGTTTCCTCGGCCCCAACGGCGCGGGGAAGTCGACGACGATCAACATGCTCTTGGACTTCGTCAGGCCCTCCTCCGGACGCGTTCGGGTCCTGGGGATGGACGCCCAAGAAGACAGCGTCGCCGTCCGCCGACGGACCGGCGTCCTCCCCGAAGGCTACGACGTGTACACCCGGCTCACCGGGCGGAAACACGTCGAGTTCGCCGCCCGCTCGAAGGGCGTCGAGGTCGACGTCGACTCCGTCCTCGACCGGGTCGGCATCGCCGACGCCGCCGACCGTCGCGCCGACGAGTACTCGAAGGGGATGCGCCAGCGACTCGTCCTCGGGATGGCGCTGGTGGGTAACCCCGACCTGCTCATCCTCGACGAACCGTCCTCGGGGCTGGACCCCGCGGGCGCGAAGGAGATGCGCGACATCGTCCGCGACGAGGCCGACCGAGGGACGACCGTCTTCTTCTCGTCGCACGTCCTCGGGCAGGTCGAAGCCGTCTGTGACCGCGTCGGCATCCTCCGCGGCGGCGAACTCGTCGCACAGGACAGCATCGAGGGACTGCGCGACGCGCGCGGCGGCGACACCCGCCTCGTCGTCACTGTCGGGGGAGCAGTCGACGGCGCGGTCGGGACCGTCCGCGACCTCGACGGGGTCGACAGCGCCGAACTCTCGGGCGAGACGCTCACCGTCTCCTGTTCGAGCGACGCGAAGACCCGCGTCATCAGCGCGCTCGAATCCGCCGGGGTGACGGTCGAGGACTTCAAGACCGAGGAGGCCTCGCTCGAAGACCTCTTCCTCAGCTACACCGACGGATCGGCCGTCTCTGACGAGGACCGAGTCGAACCTCGGGCCGAAGAGACGGACGCCGACACGGGGGTGCGCACATGAGTTGGCAGGCCGTCGCCCAGAAGGACTTCGAGGACGCCGTCCGCTCGCGGTGGCTCTGGGGGCTCTCCGCGTTCTTCCTGCTCTTCTTCGGCGGGACGACGAGCCTCTTCTACGCGTACCTCGGCGGTCCCGAGGCCACCTCCGACTCGCTGTTCGGGCTGTTCGCCTCGGGCTTTCTCTCCTTCTCGTACACGGGCTTTCTCGCCTTCGCGCTCGCGTTCATCGCGCTCATCACCTCCTACGGCGCGATCATCGACGAGCGCGAGTCGGGCACACTGAAGCTCCTCCTGTCGCTCCCGCACGCCCGCCGCGACGTCATCGCCGGGAAGATAGCCGGTCGGAGCGCTGTCGTCGTCATCCCGGCGCTCGTCGGCTTCCTCATCGCGCTCGTCGCGCTCTTGGCGACGGGGACCAGAATCATCCCCGGGCACTTCTTCCCGCAGGTCGCGCTCACCGCGCTCTTGGCCGTCGCGTTCGTCTCTATCGGCGTCGGCGTCTCCGCCTCCGCGGACTCGGGTCGACAAGCGACTCTCGGAACGCTCGGGATGTACTTCCTCTTCGCGCTCCTGTGGTCGTTCGTCGCCCGCGGCTTCCCCCAGTTGCTCACCGAAATCGCCAAGCGGGTGCCGGGAGCGGACCCGCTCTCGACGGCGCTCACGGTGAAGCTTCGTCTCCTCGTCAAGTACCTCAACCCGCTCCGAGCGTACGAGACGCTGGTCGCGGAGGTGTACTTCGGCGACCCGGTGCAGGCTCGGTTGGTCAAGGAGGGCTTTTTCACGCAGGCGCAGGCCGCGCCCGTCCTGCAGGAGTCGCTCCCCGTCTACCTCACGGGACCGTTCATCTTCGCCGTGCTCCTGGCGTGGATCGTCGTCCCGCCCGTGCTCGGCTACTGGAGCTTCCGCGATCAGGACCTCTGATCGGGGTCGGTTCTCTGTCTCTTCCGCCGTCTCGTCGACTGGAGGGTCAGTCCGCGCCGTGAGTTGGGACGTACCGACAGTCGGTACAGCCCCACGAGCCACTGACGCACGCGAGGGTACCGCTGCAGACCGGACAGCGGTACGCGTCGGACGTCGGCTGCTGTTTCGTTGCCATCGATTCACTCCGGGTCGGCAGTGAATATAAGGCTTTGTGCAATATCCGATAGATTATATTAGGTGCCTTAACCACGAACGCCCCGCGCGACGGTCGCGGGCGACCGTTCGAGGGTCACCCGGGCGGGTACTCGACGTCGTACTCCCCGAGAACGGTCTCGAACTCCCCCTCCGAGAGTTCGGGCACGTCGTTCGCCTCGGCGTCGTCGCGCTTGTTCTGTCCCGGCGAGTCGCCGACGACGAGGTAGGAGGTGTTGGAACTCACCGACGAGGTCGCCCGACCGCCGTGTCGCTCGACGAGGTCGCTCGCGTCCGAACGGGGAATCGAGAGCGACCCGGTGAAGACGAACGTCAGCCCCGCCAGCGGCGCGTCGCCCTCCTCGCGTTCGACGTCCTGGGGGTCGACCTCGTCCAGGAGGTCGTCGAGGGCGACGCGGTTCTCCCGGCTCTCGAAGAACTCTCTCACCCGATGTGCGACCGTGGGCCCCACGTCCGGCACGGTCTGGAGTCGCTCCTCGAACGCGTCGAAGTCGGCGTCGCCGTCGAGCGGCAGGGCGTCGACCGAGCCGAACTCCCGGGCGACGTTCCGCGCCGTCGACTCGCCGACCTCGGGGATGCCGAGCGCCGCGAGGAACGCGTCGAGGGGGGGTTCGCGCGCGTCGTCTATCTCGGCGAGGAGCTTCTCGGCGCTGCGCTCGCCCCACCCCTCAAGTTCGGCGAGGTCGTCGACTGAGAGCCGGTAGAGGTCCGCCAACCCGTCGACGAGCCCCTCGTCGACGAGTTGGGCGACGCGCTCGCCTCCCAGCCCCTCGATGTCGAGGCCCTTCCGCGAGCCGTAGTGTTCGACGGCGCGCTCCAGTTGTGCTTCGCAGGCCAGTCCCCCCGAGCAGAACGCGAGCGGCCCGTCGCGCTCGACCGGACTGCCGCAGACGGGACAGCTGTCGGGGAACGCGAACACCCCCTCCGAGCGCTTCTCGACCACCTCGTCGACGTGTGGGATGACGTCCCCGCGCGCTTGATCCGGACGCGGTCGCCGATGTCGACGCCGAGCGTCTCGATTTCGTCGGGGTTGTGCAGCGTCGCCCGCGACACCGTGACGCCGCCGACGTCGACCGGGTCGAGGAGGGCGACCGGCGTCAGCCGTCCCGTTCTGCCTACCTGGACGACGATGTCCTCGACGGTCGTGGCCTCGCGCCGCGCGGGGAACTTGTAGGCGAACGCCCACCGGACGGCGCGGGCCGTCGCGCCCAGTTCCTCCCGCGCGTCCCGGCTGTCGACCTTTATGACCGTGCCGTCGACCTCGTAGTTCAGGTCGTCGCGGTCGGCCATCAGGTCGTTGCGATACTCGATGGCCGCGTCGATGTCCTCGACGTGGTCGACCCGGTCGACGACGGGCAGCCCCCACGCCGCGAACCGCTCCAGCGCCTCGGTCTGCGTCCCCGGTTTATCCTCGTCCGAGGCGTCCATCACGTCGTAGAAGAAACACGCGAGCGGGCGGTCCGCCACCACGGAGGGGTCGAGTTGGCGGAGCGTCCCCGCGGCGGCGTTGCGTGGGTTGGCGAACGGCTCCTCGCCCGATTCGACCCGCTCACGGTTGTGCCGCGTGAAGGCGTCGCGGGGCATGTACACCTCGCCGCGGACCGCCAGCGTCTCCGGCGGGTCGCCGCGGAGCCGAAGCGGCACCGACCGGATGGTCCGCACCTGCGCCGTCACGTCGTCGCCCTCCTGTCCGTCGCCTCTCGTTGCGGCTCGCTCGAAGCGGCCGCCCTCGTAGACGACTTCGACGGAGAGGCCGTCGAACTTCGGCTCGCAGACGTACGTGACCTCGCTCACCGCGTCGCGGACGCGGCGGTCGAACGCGCGGACGTCCTCCTCCTCGACGGACTGGTCGATGGAGAGCATCGGCGCGACGTGTCTCACTGTCGCGAGTTCGTCGACCGGTTCGCCCCCGACGCGCTGGGTCGGCGAGTCGGTGGTGACGAGGTCGAACGCCTCCTCCAGCGTCCGGAGCCGACCGAACAGCACGTCGTACGTCCGGTCGGCGACGAGGGGGTCGGCCTCGACGTAGTACCGCCGGTCGTGTTCGTGGATGGCCTCGCGGAGGCGTTCGGCCTGCGTCTCGGCTTCCTCGTAGGTGAGTTCGTCGACCGGCGTGAACTCCGTCGGCGGGTCTCTCAGGTAGGGATTGTCGGCGTCCGACTCGAGTTCGCCCTCTGTCATCGGTGGGGGATTGGCGGGACGGGAGTAAATGCTCCGGGATGTGTCTTTCGCGGCTTTCGGCACTGGCGTGCGACGAGCGAATCGGCTGGGGAGGCTGTGGCTCCATCGCGTTCGTGCGCCGCGCGGTTCTGCCCCCGTGGACTCTGGTGAAGCGAGTCGATACGCCACGCCCACCTGCTCTGCTCCCGCCCTCTCGACCGATTTTGGCACCCGCCGCTGTCCCCAGAAGACCTTTGCCCGTCACCGTCGACTCCCCGACGATGCGCCGGTCCACCCGCCTCGCTCTCCTCGGACTCGTCCTCCTCGCGACGGCCCTCGCGCTCCCGTTCGTCGACTTCTTCACCGCCGACTGGGACCGCGACTTCCGATACCGCACGCCGACCGACGGCTTCTGTGCGGACGCCGTCGCCGAACTCTCCCTTGGAGAGGCGAACGACTCGGTCGAACCCGAGCGGTTCGTCGTCGACCGCTCGAACCTCTCGGCGGCGGCACGGGCGGACGTCCGCCGTGCAGAGGCGAACGGCTCGTACACCGTCGAACGGTCCGGGGAGGCCGACGGTCCGTTCGTCTTCCCGAGCGACCACGTCGCCCGCGGGACGGGCTGTTACGCCCTCTACGACGCCGAGCGCGACGAGTACCGCGCGCTCGTGACCGAGAGCGTCAACCACCGGACGGACACGTTCCAGCGGCGCGCGGTACGGGTCGGCGGCCCAGTCGTCGCCGGCCTCGGCGTGCTCTCGCTCCTCGCGGGCGTCGTCAGCGCGGTCCGACGACGACGCCACTGACCCGCCGACGCCACCGCCGCCCCTCTCACGCGCTTCGTCCACACGCCGCACGCACTCCCGATATCGAGCGACCGAGCCGTTCTCCCCGACGACCCTGCGAACAACCGCAGGCCTTGCCGTAACTACGGGTTATAAGATATTCGAGAAATATGCGTACTACACATGACCCGTGGCTTCCACACCCGGAGCCTCCACGCCGGACAGCGCCCGGACCCGGCGACGGGTGCCCGCGCACCACCCATCTACCAGACCAGTTCCTACGTCTTCGACGACGCCGACTACGCGGCGGACCTCTACGCCCTCGAAGCGGACGGGTACGTCTACTCGCGCATCTCGAACCCGACGACGCGCGTCCTCGAAGAGCGGATGGCCGCCCTGGAGGGCGGCACCGACGCGGTTGCGACGGCGGCCGGCATGGCCGCACTCGACTCCGCGACGAGCATCCTCGCCGAGAGCGGCGACAACGTCGTCGCCTCAGCCGACATGTACGGCGGCACCGCGACGTACCTCTCGAAGATGGCGTCCAGAAGAGGCATCGAGACGCGCGTCGTCGACACGCTCGACGTCTCCGCGTACGAGGCCGAAATAGACGACGACACCGCGTACGTCCACGTCGAGACGGTCGCCAACCCCTCGCTTCGCACCCCCGACTTCGAGGCCATCGCCGACGTCGCCCACGCCCACGAGACGCCGCTCGTCGTCGACAACACCTTCGCGACGCCGTACCTGTGTCGCCCGCTCGAACACGGCGCCGACGTCGTCTGGGAGTCGACCACCAAGTGGCTCCACGGCTCCGGTACGACGGTCGGCGGCATCCTCGTCGACGGCGGCACCTTCCCCTGGGAGGCGACCGACAAGTACCCCGAACTCGCCGGGGAGAACCCCGCGTTCGGCATCGACTTTTCGACTCGGTTCGGTGACCGTGCCTTCGCCGCCTGTGCCCGCCAGCGCGCCGTCCGCTCGCTCGGGAACCAGCAGTCGCCGTTCGACGCCTGGGTGACGCTGCAGGGTCTCGAAACCCTCCCGTTGAGAATGGAGAAACACTCCGATAACGCGGCGCAGGTCGCCGCGTTCCTCGACGACCATCCCGGCGTGGCGTGGGTCTCGTACCCGGGACTGGAGAGCCACGAGACCCACGACCTCGCCTCTCGGTATCTGGACGGCGGTTACGGCGGGATGGTGACCTTCGGACTGGAAGGCGGGTTCGAGGCGAGCAAGACGCTGTGTGAGTCGGTCGAACTCGCGTCGTTCCTCGCCAACATCGGCGACGCCAAAACGTTGATAATCCACCCGGCGTCGACGACGCACGCCCAGTTGAGCGCCGAGGAACAGCGCGCGGCGGGGGTCGCTCCCGACATGCTCCGTCTCTCGGTCGGCATCGAAGACGCCGACGACATCGTCGCGGACCTCGACCAGGGCATCGAGCGGGCGGTGAGCGGGGCGTGACGACCCGCGACCGCACCTCCATCGGCCGGTTCGAGTTCCAGTGCGGCGACGTCATCGAGGAGTTCACCGTCGCCTACGAGACGTACGGGGAGTTCACCGGGTCGAACGCCGTCCTCGTCTGTCACGCGCTCACGGGCAGCCAACACGTCTCCGGTCGGCAGACGAAGGGGACGGCCGGCCAGGCCCGCGCGTGGTGGGACGACATCGTCGGCCCCGGCAAGGCCGTCGACACGAAGCAGTACTACGTGGTCTGTGCGAACGTCCCCGGTTCCTGCTACGGGACGGACGGTCCCCGAGCGACGACCCCGAGGGCGAACCGTGGGGAACGGATTTCCCGCCCGTGACCGTGAGAGACTGGACGAACGCCCAGCGCGCCCTGCTGGACGAACTCGGCGTCGGCCGCCTCCACGCTGTCGTCGGCGGGAGCGTGGGAGGCATGAACGTCCTCGACTGGGCCGTCGCCTTCCCCGACGACGTCGACCGCATCGCCCCGGTCGCGGCGGCCGCCCGCCTCGACCCGCAGTGTCTCGCGCTCGACGCCATCGCCCGCCGCGCCATCACCACCGATCCGAACTGGAACGGCGGCGACTACTACGGAAGCGAGGAACCGAGGGACGGCCTCGCGCTGGCGCGACAGATCGGCCACGTGATGTACCTCTCGAAGGCGTCGATGGAACAGAAGTTCGGCCGCCGCTCCGCCGGGAGAGACGCCATTCGCGACACCTTTCCGGTGGACCCCGCGGCCTCCTTCTTCCCCTACCGCGACGTGGAGTCGTACCTCGACTACCAGGCCGAGAAGTTCACCAAGCGGTTCGACGCCAACTCCTACCTCTATCTCACGCGCGCGATGGACGACTACGACCTCTCGGAAGGGTACGAATCGGACGCCGCCGCACTCGCCGCGTTCGAGGGGGAGGCGCTCTTGCTCTCCTTTACCGGCGACTGGCACTTCACCGTCGCCCAGAGCGAGGCAGTCGCCGCGGCCTTTCGGGACTCGGACATCCCCGTGGCGCACCACGTCGTCGAGAGCGACCACGGCCACGACGCGTTCCTCGTCGAACCCGAGAAGGTCGGCCCGCCGCTGAAGGACTTCCTCGCCGAGGGTATCGAGGGCAGCGCCATCCACGACACCGCGGAGGAGGACTCGGCCGACGAGCGCGAGTACGCGCCCGTCCACACCTCGCTCTTTTCGGGGTAGTCCGACTCGTCGGCGCGCTCGTCCGCCTCGATTCTCAGGATTTCGTGTCGGTCAGAAAGAATTGACAGTTGACTGTATGTATTTATCGTTCATGACAGCGTACGGTACACTCTCACACGGGTATTCAATCATGAGCTACGCAGCAACCGAACGCGGAGACGACAGACAGAGACTCACACGCCCGGAACCGGACACCGCGACTGCGGCCGTCGACGGGCTGTCCTCCGAGGGAACGCGTCCGACGCTCGATAGACGAGCGTTCCTCGCGGGCCTCGGTGCGGTCGGTCTCGCGGGCCTCGCCGGGTGTACCGGCGGCGGCACCGAGTTCGCCTCGGGCGTCTCCGGCGTGACGAGCGTCGAGGACGCTCGGGCCTCCGTCGTCCGCATCGTCGCACAGGGGTCGTTCGTCGACCCGCAGGTGGGCTATCAGGCGAACTCCGCCGGCAGCGGGACCGGGTTCATCATCGACCCCTCGGGCATCGCGGTCACCAACAACCACGTCGTGACCGGCGCGGCGACGCTCGAAGTGTTCGCGAACGGCCGGTCGTACAACGCGAAGGTGCTCGGGGTCTCCGAGTGCTCCGACCTCGCTGTCATCGAGATTACAGGCGGTGAGTTCCAGGCCCTCCAGTGGTACGACGGCCCCATCCAGACCAACCTCGAAGTGTGGGCGCTCGGCTTCCCCCTGGGCGACCCGAACTACACCGTCACGAGAGGGATCATCTCGAAGCAGGCCTCGACCGTCCACACGGTGTGGGCGTCGGTCGACGGCGTCCTCGAACACGACGCGCGCATCCGGCCCGGGAACTCGGGCGGCCCGCTCGTCGACGAGCGCGGGCGCGTCGTCGGCGTCAACTACGCCGGGGACGACAAGTTCGACATCAACCTCGCTATCTCCGCGCCGCTGGCCCGCGGCATCGTCGAGGACCTCCGGCAGGGCAGAAACGTCAACACCATCGGCATCAACGGCCGCGCCGTCCGGAGCGACGACGGCTCCATCTCGGGCGTGTGGGTCTCGTCGGTCGAATCCGGCTCTCCCGCCTCCCGCGCGGGCATCGAACCGGCAGACATCATCGTCCGCATGGAGGGGCTCACCCTCGGTCGCGACGGGTCGATGAAGGACTACTGCGACATCCTCCGGTCGCGGAACGCCGACGACGTGCTCTCCGTGCAGGTCCTCCGCTTCACCACCGGTGAAATCCTCTCGGGCGAGGTGAACGGCGCCCCGCTCCAGTCGGTGCTCCCTGCCGGTGGTGGCGGCGGTGGCGATGGCGGTTCCTCGAACAGCGGCGACTCGTCCGGTTCCGCCGCCGGCTACGCCAACTACCGGCGGGTCTCCGACAACAGCGGCTCCATCGTCGTCGACGTCCCGGCCGAGTGGTCCGACGTGGACGGGCGCGCGTTCGAAATCGGCCCGGGCCTCGTCGCGGCCCCCGACGTCGACGCGTACAACAGCGGCTACTCGACGCCCGGCGTCTCCATCCTGGCCTCCCGTGACCTCTCCCGGGACCCCGACGTCGTACTCGACGAGTTCAGCTTCCCGGCGTGTACCGCGAGCGGCCGCGGGAACTACAGCGACGGGAAGTTCACCGGTCGCGTGTCGCGCTACGAGTCGTGCGACGGGCGCGACACCGCCATCGTGGTCATCGCGGCGGTGCCGCCGGACGGTTCGTACACGGTACTCGTCGTCGTCCAACTCGTCGCGCCGCGCGACGCCGAGGCGCTGGACGCCATCGTCACCTCGTTCGACGTGACCGGCTCCGTCTGAGCCGCCGCTCACTGTCTCTGGTACGGACGTCCAGCGGTGCCGGTAGCGCTTTGCTCGTGGCGGTCCATCTGACGCCGTCATGTCAACCGAAAGGACACACGACCTCGACGCGAACAAGGCGGTCGTCCGGCGGTTCGTCGAGACCGTTTGGCAGCGGGGCGACGTGAGCGCGATGGACGAGCTTTTCACCCCCGACTCGGTGCTCCACGACCCCTCCGACGACGTCCGCGGCCCGGAGGCGTTCAGGACGTACAACCAGCGGTATCTCGACGCCTTTCCCGACCTGGAGTACACCATCGAGGACGTACTGGCCGAGGGAGACCGAGTCGCCTTCCGTGCGCGGATGCGCGGCACCCACCGCGGGCCGTTCATGGGCATCGAGCCGACCGGTGAGACGTTCGAGGGCGAGGGCATCATCATCGCCCGCATCGAGGACGGGAAGATCGCCGAGCGTTGGGCCAGTTTCGACGCGCTCGGGATGCTTCGACAGCTCGGACTCGTCTCCGACCCCGCTGACGCCGACGTGTGACGCGCCCCGGAACACGCGCACTTTTCACCCCACCCGGTGTGAGTCGAAAACGATGACAGGCTGGGGACGCGACTGAGATGGCACCGGTCCCGCTCACACCCGACCTCGTCGGCTCGCTCGTTCTCGCCGCCGTCGCGCTCGCCGTCCTCGTCAAGGCGGCCGGCGTGACCGTCGACAGCCTCGTCGCGCTGGCCCGTGCGTACGACGTCCCCGACGCCGTCGTCGCCTCGACGCTCGTCGCGCTCGGGACCAGCCTCCCGGAACTCGGCTCGCACCTCGTCGCCTCGCTCGGCATCGTCTCCGGCACGCTGGACCCCGCCGTCGCCAGCGCGACGGTGATGGGCGGCAACATGGGGTCGTCGACGGTTCAGCAGACGCTGCTCGTCGGGCTCTTCCTCGTCGGCTTCGGCCGCGTCACCCTCTCGCACGCGTTCCGTCGGTCGACGTACTACCCGATGCTCGCGGCCTTCGCGCTCACGTTCATCGTCGTGGTCGACGGCCACGTCTCGCGGCTCGACGGCCTCGCGCTCCTCGTTGCGTTCGTCGCCTACGCCTACTGGACGGTCACCACCCACGGCAGAGTGGAGAGCCTCCCCGAGACGGCGAGCGCGGACCCCCGACGGGACGCCGTCGCCGCGTTCGTCGGGTTCCTGCTCGTCCTCGGGAGCGCCTTCGTCGTGCTCCGCGTGGTCGACGACCTCGTCGTCACGCTCGGGCTGAACGGGTCGATGGTCGGCGTCGTCACCATCGGGCTGGCCGCCGCGCTCCCCGAACTCTCGACGGTGGTCGAGTCCCTCAGACGAAAGACGCCCGACCTCGCGCTCGGGACGCTCGTCGGCTCGAACGTCGTCAACCCGCTCGTCGGGTTCGGCCTCGGCGGCGTGGTGTCGACCTACACGGTTCCCCCCTCGGTGATTCGCTGGGACCTCCCGTTCAAGTTCCTCGTCGGCCTCGCGCTCGTCGGCATTGCGAGCCGGGAGGGCTGGGTCATCCGCCGACGCGAGGGCGCGTGGCTCGTCATCGCGTACTTCGTGTTCGTCAGCGTGCGCTTTCTGTTGTTTGCGGTTTGAGCGTGGTCCCGACGAGTGGTTCAGCGATTGCACGGGGTGTCGGGGAGAGCGGTCTGTGTAGAACCGCGTGAAGACGTGCGGTCGCCAGGGCGCTGACGCCACGGGCCTCCCCGGCCGATTCGTCCCTTCACTCGCTCCGCTCGTTCAGGAACTCATCCCTCGCGCGTGAGGGCTGGCGAGACCTGCGGTCTCGCCGCTTCCCGCTCGTTGCACTCGCGGGACGCGGTACGGAGGCCGTTGTCGTCACGCGCCACCGCACCGCTTCTCCCCTCGCGTGTCTCCCGGCCTCAATCGGCCGTCGCCGTCGACTCCTGTGACTCGCGGAACACCAGCGCTTCGAGGCGGTCGGACTCGCTCATCAGCACCGTCCCGAGCGTGCTCATCACGAGGACGTAGCCGACGGCGAACGCGGGGATGAGTTCGGTCATGATGGTTCCCGTGCCCTGTGCGGCGAGCGCCGCGATGACGAGCGAGAACTCCCCGCGTGAGACCATCCCGACGCCGACGCGGAGCGACCGCTTCGGCGTGAGGTCGTAGACGCGGCCCCCGTAGTAGCCCGAGACGATTTTGGTGGGGGTGGTGACGACGACGGCGATTGCCAGCGGGACGGCCGCGGCGAGGACGAGCCGCGGGTCGGTGTTGACGCCGATCCAGAAGAAGAAGACGGCGGCGAACACGTCGCGGATGCCGACGAGGCGGCGCTCGATGCGTTCGCGGTGCTCCGTGGTCGAAAAGCCCATGCCGACGAAGAAGGCGGCGACGGCCTCGCTCACGCCGATAGAGAGCGCGAAGCCGGCGATCGGTATCAGGACGCCGAGCGTCCGCAGGACGAACGGCTCGGGGTTCTCCACGTCGAGTACCGCCGAGAAGAGCCGGGTGCCGTACTGGACGGCGACGAGGAGTACGCCGAGAAAACCGAAGGCGATGGCGAGGCTCCGGACGACGCTTCCCGCGCCGTCCCCGCCCAGCACGAGCGAGGTGACGAGCGCGAGGTAGACGGCGATGACGAGGTCCTCGAAGACGAGCGTCCCGAGGATGGGTTCGGACTCCGCGTTGGCGATCCACCCGAGGTCGATGAGCGACTTCGTGATGATGGCGCTCGAAGAGATGTAGACGATGCCTCCTAACAGGAGGGCCTCGACGAGCGGCCAGCCGAGCGCGAGGCCGATGACCACCCCGACGGGGAGGTTGACCACGATGTCGATGAGGCCCGCCCGAGAGATGTTCGTCTTCGCCGCCAGCAGCCGGTCGAGGCTGAACTCCAGCCCGAGAAAGAACAGCAGAAGGACGATTCCGACCTCGGCGAGGAGCGTCAGCGTCTCCGACTGGAGGACGTACGGGAGGCCGAATCGCCCGGCGACGAACGGGCTGGCGACCATCCCACCGACCACGTACAGCGGGATGACGGAGAGGCCGAACCGTGCTCCGACGGCTCCGGCGACGGCGACGACGACGAACAGTTCACCGAGTTCTAACAGGGAGAACTCGACCATCTCACTCGCCCGTGACGATGGACTGGAACGTCCGGCAGGCCTCCCGCGGGCCGACGGCGAGGAGGGTATCGCCGGCCCGGAGTTCCGTGTCGCCACCGGGGTTGGTGATGGTCATGTCGCCCCGCTGGACGACGATGACGTTCGCGCCCGTCTCCTGCCGGAGGTCGGCCTCGCCGAGCGTCTTGCCGTCGAGGTCCGACCCTTCGGGGATTTCGACCCACTCGATGAGCGTGTCCCCACCCAGGAGCGTCTCGATGCTCTGTGAGCGCACCGGCTGGAAGTACGCCCCCTCCAGAATGGTCCCCACCTGGCGAGCGAGCTGGTCGGGGAGCTCGAAGAGCTTCTCCGAGTCGGCGTCGTCGTCCGCTCGACGGAACACCTCCCGTTTCCCCGTGTTGTGCGTTACGACGACGAGCCGTGAGCCGTCACCGAGCTCTATCTCGTGTTTCTTGCCGACGCCGGGGAGGTCGCTCTCGTAGACGGTCACACACCGCCTTGGGCCGACCCGCTAATAAATTCTCACGGCCCCCGCGTCCACCTCACCCTCTCGAACCAGTATCACGGCTCGCTGCCCGAGGTGTCGATTCCGAGCAAGGCGTTACCGCCACAGTGTCCGGTCAGCGAATTCGACAGCAGGCCTGCTCCCGCGATACCGGCGATGGCAGCCACGACGTTCCGTCGGTCGAGCGCCGCACCGACCGCCATCGCGAGCAACCAGATACCGACGACGCCGCGAACGACGCGGTCGGCCGTCGACATGTTCTGACTCAGGTCCATACTATCGACTCACGGCATGTCACGACAAAAACGCTACGCGGCGGCGTTTCGTTCTCGGGTGGGAGCGTCCGACGCCCGGTCCGCCCTTCGGAGGCCGTGGACGTTCGTCTCCGGGCGGGGCGCCTTCGGGGGAACCACCCTCACCGCAGGACCGAGAGGACGAGCCACATCCCCACGCACGCCGTCGGCGGAATCGAGAGGTTGTCGTCGACGACGTAGCCCGCCACCACGGGCTTGATACCGTCGGCGAGGGTCGCCCCGGCGGCACCGACGGCACCTGCGAGGAGCGCCGACGCATCTACCCCGAGGCCCTCGGCGGCGAACGTTCCGACCGCCAGGAGGAGGCAGACGCCGAACATGACGAGGAGCGTCGTGGCCCGTTTCGTCTCGCCGACGTCGCGCGAGCCCATGAGACCCGAAATGGGGTCGCCGATGGCGAGCATGAGCATCCCCGCCACGGCGACGGGCGGTGAGAAGACGAGCGCCACGCCGGCCATGCTGTAGGTGTACAGCGCGTAGCCCGCGGGGTTGTCCTGCTCGTAGTCGCGGGTGAGTCGGTCGTAGATGGCCCAGTCGAGTCCCACGCCGAGGCGGAGCACCTCCAACACCGTCGCGACGAGGGCGCTCACGACGACGAGGCCTCGCACGAGCGACCACGGGACGAGTCCGGCGAGATACCCCAGCGGTACGAGGCTCCCGCTCGCGTGGACGAGACGTCGCTGGAGTTCGCTCACGCCTTACGCCTCGGTCGCGACGCGGTCGTACTCGTCGAGCACGTCGTCGAACGCCCGGGTTCCAGCACGGAGGTCGACGAGGACGGCGACGAGGGCGTCGACCGGCACCCGGGCCTGCGCGGCCGAGTCGCGCTCGCGCACCGTGACGCTCTCGGGGCCGTCGCCTTCGAGGCCGTCGCGGTCGACCGTCACGCAGAACGGCGTCCCGACCTCGTCCTGCCGGCGGTAGCGCCGGCCGATGCTGCCCGAGTCGTCGTAGACGACGGTGAAGCCGGCGTTCCGAAGCTGACTCGCCAGTTCGCGCGCCCGGTCGGTGAGGTCGTCGACGTTCGAGACGAGCGGGAACACGCCGACGTCGGTCGGTGCCACCGTGGGTGAGAGGTCGAGATAGGTCCGCGTCTCGCCGTCGACCTCGTCCTCGCGCATCGCGTGGGCGACGAGGGTGTACACCGTTCTGTCCACGCCGAACGACGGTTCGACGACGTGCGGCGTGACGTGCTTGCCGGACTCGGTCTGCTCTTCGATACGGAAGTCCGCGACCGCCGTCGGGACCGAGTACTCGCTGTCGCCCACCTCGACGGTCACCTCCTCGCCGTCGAACGCCTCGGGGTCGCGCTCGGCCAGTTCCTGCAACGCGTCCGCGACGCCCGCGGCGGCCCCGCCGAACTCCGGACCCAGGACGCTCATGTCCGGGTCGACGACCGCCCGTTCGACGACCTTCGGCTCGTCGTACTGCTGGAAGACGGTGAAGTCGTCGTTGGCGTGCTCTGCGTGCTTCGAGAGGTCGTAGTCTCCTCTGTACGCGAAGCCGGCGATCTCGATCCAGTCGCCGTCGACCTCCGCCTCGGCGTCCCAGCAGTCGGCGGCGTAGTGGGCGCGCTCGCCCGAGAGGTGCTGGCGGAAGCGGAACCGGTCCATGTCCACTCCCACGGATTCGTACCACTCGTCGGCGACGCCGAGGAAGTAGCCGACCCACGCGCTGCCGATGACACCCGCCTCGACCGCCTCGCCGATGGTGGTCTGGAGTATCTTCCCGTCGTCGTCGACCTGTTCGCTCGCGGGGTACAGTTCGACTTCGCGGTCGGCGACCGTCGAGAGGTCCGGTTCGTCCCGTTCGGGGTCGATGAACTGCTCCAACTCCGCCTGGGTGAACTCACGGGTGCGGACGAGGCTCTTTCTGGGCGAGATTTCGTTCCGGTAGGCGCGACCGATCTGGGTGACGCCGAAGGGGAGGCGGTTGCGCGCGTACTCTTTCAATCGAGGAAACTCGACGAAGATGCCCTGTGCCGTCTCGGGCCGGAGGTAGCCGGGCGTCGACGACCCCGGGCCGATGGTGGTGTCGAACATGAGGTTGAACTCCTCGACCGGTTCGCCGGCGAGGGGGGCACCGCAGTTCGGACACGCGAGGTCGTGTTCGGCGATGAGTTCCTCGACTTCGGGGATGGGGAGGGATTCGGCCTCCTCGATTCCTGTCGAATCCTCGATGAGGTGGTCGGCGCGATGTGATTCGCCGCACTCGGGACACTCGACGAGCATGTCGTCGAAGCCGTCGAGGTGTCCCGACGCCTCGAAGACGGGTTCGGGCATCACGGTGGGGCCGTCGATTTCGAGGTTGCCCTCCTGCACGGCGAAGCGTTCGCGCCAGGCGTCCTCGACGTTGCGCTTCAGGGACGCGCCCTGGGGGCCGTAGGTGTAAAAACCGCCCACGCCGCCGTAGGCGCCCGCGGCGCCGAAGAAGAAGCCGCGGCGCTTCGCGAGTTCGGCGATGGCCTCGCTCTCGCTCGCGCCCTCCGCCGGCATCGTCAGAGCGCCTCCAGCAGGTTGATGTCGCGGACCACGCCGATGAGTTCGTCGCCGGACACGAGCGGGATCTGCTCGATGTCGTTCGAGATCATCATCTGCGCGGCCTCTTTCGCCGTCCGGGTTCGGGAGACGGTCACGAGGTCGGTCGTCATGAACGTCTCGACGGCCTCGGCGGGAATCTCGACGTTCCGCGTCGGGATGTAGCGGTTGCCGACGGCCTTGATGCCCTCCCACATCCAGTCGTTGTCCTGGTTGGCGATGGAGTCACCGGTGTCGTCCTCGCCCTCGACGACGCGGGCGACCTCGATGATGTCGACCTCGGTGAGGATACCGCACATCCGACCGTCGTCGTCGAGGGCCACCGCGTAGGGGACGTTGGCGTAGTAGATTTCGCGCTCGGCCACCGTCAGTGGCGTCCCGACGTAGGTCGTGTTCACGTCCTTCGCGGCGAGGTCACCGACCCCGGCGTCACCGTCGGCGTCGCCGCTGGCGATGGCGTGAACCACGTCCGTCACGGTGATGATGCCGACGAGTCCGTCGTCGACCACCGGTACCCGACGCGCCCCGGTGTCGACCATCAGCTCCGCGACCTCCTCGACAGTCGCGTCGGGCGATGTCGTCGGAACCTCCCGCAGGAGGAGTGCGAGCTGGTCCTCGTCGGGCTGTTCGATGAGGTCCTCTCGGGAGACGAGGCCGCGGTACTCCTCGCCGTCGTCGGTCTGCTTGACGACGGGGACGGAGGAGAAGCCGCGCTCTTGGAGGTAGGTCAGGACGTCGTCACGGGTGCCGGGGAGTTCGACCGTGACCACCTCCGCTCGTGGCGTCATCGCGTCGGCTACGTTCATACCCCCGCTTACAGGCCCCCTCCTCTTGTACTCTGCGAAGCGGATATCACGGACGCACGTCCCGTCGTGCGGTGATTTTCGTCCGTCCCTCGCGTTCGCAGAGCGTTACTGCGTGCGCCGACTCGGGACGGTTCCCGCACTGATTCCCATGTAATTGAAAGACAGCTCACTAGTTCGTTATATTTATTGACGTGCTGCGCGTTAGGCCCATCGAATACAGAAAAACGTCCGAAACTATCGGACTGTTTGGCCGATTCGTCTTCGACACATCGACGAATTTATAAGAGGGTGGTACGTTGTACCAAACATGACGGATGCGACCACTCCCGTCGATGCCTCGAACACTGAGGTCATGGCCTCGGTGGACTCTGCCCCCGGTCGGTCGCAGTTTATCATCGCAGACGTGACCTGCGACGACGCCTGGATGGCAGTGCGACTCGAAGAGGCGTCGACACTTCCGGAGTGGCGCTAGCCGCGTCGGTACGCCCTCGCTTTTCGGCAGTCGCACTCGCACCTCGGGAGACGCATCGCCCGACGCGTGACTGAACTTTTTTGTCGACCACTCCCGATAGCCTGGCTATGAACTATCGGGAAGTCACGCCGACACGGGAGTTCCTCTGCTCGCTCGAACACGGGACGGACTGGCGCGAGGAGATCGAAGAGTTCGCCGCGCGCGAGGGAATCGAGTCGGCGTGGTTCAACGCCATGGGTGCCGTGCAGGACGCCGAGGTCTGGTTCTACGACCAGGAGGACAAGGAGTACCTCTCGGTGCAGTTCGACGAACCGCTGGAGGTCGCGGCGTGCGTCGGCAACGTCGCGCTCCTCGACGGCGAACCGTTCGCGCACACCCACGCCGTGCTCTCGCGGCGCTCGGGGCAGTCGCTCGCGGGCCACCTCAATTCGGGGACCGTGTTCGCCGGCGAGGTCTACCTCCGCGCGTTCGAGGAGCCCTTAGAGCGCGAACACGACGACGTGACCGACCTGGATCTCTGGCTGTGAGCGAGCAACAGGGATGAGACGGGAGGACGAACGCTACTTCGAGCGCATCGAGTCCCGCCTCGACGAGGCGTTCGAGACCGCCGAAGCGGCCAAGGCGCAGGGGTGGGACCCCACCTGCGAGGTCGAGATACCCGTCGCGAAGGACATGGCCGACCGCGTCGAGAACATCCTCGAAATTCCGGGCGTCGCCGAGCGCGTCCGCGAACTCGAAGGCCAGATGTCCCGGGAGGAGGCCGCGCTCGAACTCGTCACGGACTTCGTCGAGGGGAGCGTGGGCGACTACGAGTCGAAGGCGGGGAAGATCGAGGGCGCGGTCCGGACGGCCGTCGCGCTCCTCACCGAGGGCGTCGTCGCCGCGCCCATCGAGGGCATCGACCGCGTCGAGATACTCGACAACGACGACGGCACCCAGTTCGTCAACGTCTACTACGCCGGGCCCATCCGGTCGGCGGGCGGGACGGCACAGGCCCTCTCCGTGCTCGTCGCGGACTACGCCCGGACGCTCCTCGACATCGACGAGTACAAACCCCGAACGGAGGAGGTCGAACGCTACGTCGAGGAGGTCAACCTCTACGACAAGGACACCGGACTGCAGTACTCGCCGAAGGACAAGGAGACCCGCTTCATCGCCCGGAACATGCCCATCATGCTCGACGGCGAGGCGACGGGAGACGAGGAGGTCTCCGGGTACAGAGACCTCGAACGCGTCGACACCAACAACCCCCGCGGCGGGATGTGTCTCGTTCTCGCGGAGGGAATCGCGCTGAAGGCGCCGAAGATCCAGCGCTACACCCGGAAACTCGACGAGGTCGAGTGGCCCTGGCTCCAGGACCTCATCGACGGGACCATCGGCACGGACGACGAAGACGGACAGGCCGAGACGGACGACGCCGAGTCCGGCGAGGACTCGGAACGCGAGGCCGACGACGACGGTGAGACGGCACCTGCCGACGAACCCGTCGGACCTCCCCGCGTCGAACCGGCGACGAAGTTCCTCCGCGACCTCATCGCCGGCCGCCCCGTGTTCGGCCACCCGTCGATGCCCGGCGGTTTTCGACTGAGATACGGCCGCGCACGCAACCACGGGTTCGCCACCGCCGGCGTCCACCCCGCGACGATGCACCTCGTCGACGACTTCCTCGCGACGGGGACCCAGATAAAAACCGAACGGCCCGGCAAGGCCGCCGGCGTCGTGCCGGTCGACTCCATCGAGGGACCGACGGTCAGGCTGGCGAACGGCGACGTCCGCCGCATCGACGACCCCCGGGAGGCGCTGGAACTCAGAAACGGCGTCGAGGCCATCCTCGACCTCGGGGAGTACCTCGTCAACTACGGCGAGTTCATCGAGAACAACCACCCGCTCGCGCCCTCTTCTTACACCGTGGAGTGGTGGCGACAGGACTTCGAACACGCGGGCGGCGACCTCCAGGCGCTCGAAGACGACCCGCACGTCGACCTCTCGAACCCCACCGTCGCCGAGGCGCTCGCGTGGGCCACGGAGCACGACTGCCCGCTCCACCCGGCGTACACGTACCTGTGGCACGACCTCTCGGTCGAAGCGTTCGAGGCGCTGGCTGACACTGTCGAGGCCGGGCACGTCACCGAGGCGACCGCCGACGGTGGGGTCGCGCTCGACCCGACGTCCGAACGCCGGACGGGGACGCTCGTGCTTCCCCGCACCGAGGAGACGACGCGGGCGCTGGAGACGCTCCTCGTCGAACACCGACAGACCGACGACGACGTTCGAATCGCGACGTGGGAACCGCTCGTCCGCTCGCTGGGTTTCACACCCGGGCTGGAACGGACGTGGGACCGGTTGTCCGAGCACGCCCGCACGTGGGACGACGGCGAAAACGCCGTCGAGGCGGTCAACGACGTCGCCCCGTTCCGGATCCGCGAGCGTGCGCCCACCCGCGTCGGAGCGCGCATGGGCCGGCCCGAGAAGTCCGAGAGCCGCGACCTCTCGCCCGCCGTCCACACCCTCTTTCCCATCAGCGAGGCCGGCGGCAGCCAGCGCGACGTGAGCGCCGCGGCACGCGCACGCGGGGAGAACGGAAGACGCGGACAGTTCGACGTACAGATCGGCCGACGGCGCTGCTCAGAGTGCGGGACGGACACGTACAAGACGCGCTGTCCCGAGTGTGCGGCCCACACCGACCCACACTACGAGTGTGACGACTGCGGGCAGGTGATCGAACCCGACGAAGGGGGTCGCGTCCACTGCGGGCGGTGCGACCGCGACATCTCCTCGGCCGCGTGGCAGTCGATCGACCTCAACACCGAACTTCGAGACGCCCTCCAGGACGTCGCCGAACGCGAGGCCTCGTTCGACATTCTGAAGGGCGTCAAGGGGCTCACCTCGTCGAACAAGACGCCCGAACCCCTCCAGAAGGGGATACTGCGAGCGAAACACGGGGTGACCTCGTTCAAGGACGGCACCGTCCGCTACGACATGACGGACCTCCCCGTTACTTCCGTTCGCCCCGCGGAACTCGACGTCACCGCCGACGACTTCCGTGACCTCGGCTACGACACCGACGTCGACGGCGAACCGCTCCGCTTCGACGACCAACTGGTCGAACTGAAGGTACAGGACATCGTTCTTTCCGATGGTGCGGCGGAGCACATGCTCAAGACCGCCGATTTCGTCGACGACCTCCTGCGGCGCTTCTACGACCTCCCGCCCTTCTACGAGGTCGAGTCACGAGAGGACCTCGTCGGCGAACTGGTGTTCGGGATGGCCCCGCACACGTCGGCGGCCGTCGTCGGCAGAGTCGTGGGGTTCACCTCGGCGGCGGTCGGGTACGCCCATCCGTACTTCCACGCGGCGAAGCGACGGAACTGCTTCCACCCGGATACGAAAATCTGGTACGAGGACGAGTCCGGTGACTGCCACCACGAGCGTATCGAGACGGTCGTGGAAGAACGGCTCGAAAACCCCCGTACCGACGATTTCGGGACGCTGGTGGAAGAACTCGACTGCGACATCCGGGTCCCGTCGGTCGATGCCAACGGGTACACCGTGATGAAACCCGTTGAGGCCGTCTCGAAGCATCACTCGACCGACCATCTCGTTCGAGTTGAGACGCGGAGCGGCCGGGAACTGACCGTGACCCCCGACCACGACCTGTTGCGGTGGTCGGGCGAGAAACTGGAGCGGACCTCCGCGATAGAGTTGGAACCGGGACAGCTGATTCCCACTCCTCGCAGCGTCGACTTCGAGGGTGCTCACGCAGAATACGACCTGCTCGAAGAACTGCTCGACGCCGGAACGATTCCACCCGAAAACCTCGTCGTTCGGGGTATCGGGACGGAGCGACTGAAAGAGCTCTTCGATGGTGCGACCGACGCCGACGAGTACCTGACGCCGATTGCGACGGCCTTGGGAGTCAGCACGTCGACGGTCTACAACTGGGTCAGTCGCGACAGCGTGCCCGTCTCGGTGCTGCTCGAACTGTTCGACGAGGAGGAGTTGCTCCGGCGGATCCCCGACGACGTGACGCTCGCGGCTAGGCGGGACACCGCCGAGGTCGACCGCTACCTCGAAATCGACGAGGGGTTCTCGAAACTGCTCGGCTACTACGCGGCGGAGGGGTTCACCCGCCGCGAACCCGGCCAGTGCTACCAGACGACGATCTGTACCCCGGACCGGTCCGTACGGGACCAGATTATCGAGATCTTCGAGCGTTCGCTCTCGGCCGACGCCTACGAGGAGAACCAGTGGAAGGTGACCGTCTCGAGCCGACTCGTCACGGCCGTGTTCGCCGACGTCCTCGACGTCGGCTCCGACGCGGCCTCGAAGCGAATCCCCGACGCAGTCCTGTCGGCTCCGGCCGACTCCCTCGCTGGCTTCCTCGCTGGCTACTTCAGCGGTGACGGGAGCGCCTCCGGTGACCGTGTCGAGGTCCGCGCCCACACCGTCAGTGACGAACTGAAAGACGACCTGATGGCGGCGTTGAAGCGATTCGGTATCGCAACGAAGGTCTACCGGGAGACGCGAACGCACGACACTGGTGTCATCGCCGAATTTTACGACGGTACGCCCGAGTTCGAATCGTGGGTATTGAAGATCACCTCGGAGAACGCTGCCCGCTTCGCAGAGACCGTCGGCTTCGCCCTCGACCGGAAACGAGACGCGCTCGCGAACGCACTGGCGTCGACCGAACTCCGACCGCAGCGGCTCTTCGGCGACGGCAGCACGGACGTCTGGCTCGACGAGGTGACGTCGGTCGAACCCGTCGCCTCGGACATCGCGTTCACCTACAACGTGACCGTCTCCGACACGCACTCGCTCGTCGCGAACGACCTCTACGTCGCTCAGTGCGACGGGGACGAGGACTGCGTCATGCTCCTCATGGACGGCCTGTTGAACTTCTCGAAGGAGTTCCTCCCCGACAAGCGCGGCGGGCAGATGGACGCCCCGCTGGTGATGTCCTCGCGCATCGACCCCTCCGAGATCGACGACGAGGCACACAACGTCGACATCGTCCGCGAGTACCCCAGAGAGTTCTACGAGGCCACCCTGGAGATGGCAGACCCCGAGTCCGTGGAGATAAAAATCGCCGAGGAGACGCTCGACACCGACCACGAGTACCACGGCTTCGAACACAGCCACGACACCTCGAACATCGCCCTCGGACCCGACCTCTCCGCGTACAAGACGCTCGGCTCGATGATGGAGAAGATGGACGCCCAGCTCGAACTCGCGCGGAAGCTTCGATCGGTCGACGAGACGGACGTCGCCGAGCGCGTCATCGAGTACCACTTCCTCCCCGACCTCATCGGGAACCTCCGCGCCTTCTCGCGGCAGGAGACGCGCTGTCTCGACTGCGGCGAGAAGTACCGGCGCGTGCCACTGACGGGCGACTGCCGCGAGTGCGGCGGTCGGGTGAACCTCACCGTCCACCGCGGGTCGGTGAACAAGTACATGGAGACGGCCATCAGGGTCGCCGACGAGTACGACTGTCGACCCTACACCAAACAGCGTCTCGAAGTGCTCGAAAAGTCGCTCGAATCAGTGTTCGAGAACGACCAGAACAAGCAGTCCGGGATTGCGGACTTCATGTAGGCCGACCTTTTTTTGCCCTCGCGGTTCGCACAAAGCGCGAACCGCTCGGAAAAAAGCTCGACCAAAAAACGCCGCGAGCGAGTCGCGCGCGACTCGTTCGCGGTCGGTACGGTTGTGAACTCCGGGTGTCCAAACCGTTCTCTATGGTAGAAAATACCACGATTTTTACCGTCAGCCATCCAACAACTGCGCATGTCCGAGAAGGCATCCGCAACGGACGCTGCTGAATCGGTCGTCGACGTCGACATCGGAACGACGGTGTACGACGCGGACGGAAACGAACTCGGGACCGTCCGTGGTCTCGATGACGTCGGCTTCTACGTCCGGTCCGCCGAGGGGACCGGTCGAGTCGGGTTCGAGGAGGCCCGCGACGCGTTCGGCGTCGGCTACGTCATGTGGCGCTGTTGGGAGTGCGGCGAGATGGGGCAGATCGATGACGAACTCCCCGAATCCTGTCCGGCGTGTGACGCACCTCGCGAGGAGTTGTACTACTGGGCCGAAGACTGATTCGATTCGGTTCCTTTTTCGAAGCTTGCTATCCGGTGTGCCGTCCAGCCCCGGTTTCGGCTTCCACCTCGTCCCACGAGGCGAGCGCTCCCTCGGCGAGGTGGAAGTCGCGTCCGCCGTGTTCGGTGTAGACGAGATAGACGTTCGGTTCGGGAACACCCCACCGTTTCGAGACCGATTCGATAATCGAAGCAGCGAGCGTTCGGCGCTGTTTCTCGCTCCGACCCGCGCGGATGTCGGCGTTGACGAGCACGACGTCCTCGTCGTCACCCGCGCGTCCCATCGAGAGGTCTCGTCGGTCGCAAACGCGGATAGAGACGCCGACGTGGCCCGTCCCGGTCTCCATCACGTCCGCGAACTCGGCGGTGACCCACTCGACGAACCCCGTTCTGTCCGCCGGTGTCGCCGTCGTCTCGAATCGCAGGTGTGGCATACGGGAGCCGAGACGCGCGAGGGAGAAGAAGCCCCGTCTCGTGAGTTCGCTACTCGAGGTAGCCGAGGTCACGCAGTCGTTCCTGTGCCTCGTCGTCCATCTCCTCGACCGTGTCGTCGCTCACCTCGTCGTCGAGGGCGTCGGTCCACGCCCCACCGATGTACTCTTCGAACGCGCTCAGCGCCGCCTCGGTCGCGGCGATAGCCTCGTCGTCGGTGGAGAGCGGTTCCAGTTCGTCGGGGTCGCGGTCGAGTCGGTACGCCTCGTCGGGGATGCGGTCGATTCGGACGTACTTCGCGTCGGGACGCCGCGCCGCGCGCATCCGCGAGTAAAAGCGCGAGTCGGTGGGGAGGGTGATGCCGGCGCCCTTGGCCTTCTCCTCTAACTGTTTGAGTTCGACGACGGGGCGGGAGTACTCGACGAACGCGTACTCGCCCTCGGGCGCGGCCCGCTGACCGGCATCAGGGTTCGACGCCCGACTGAACTGTCGGTACGAGTCGGAGAGCAGCGACCGTGTCCGGTCGCGTGCGATGGCTGTCTCGCCCGCGCTGGTGGGTACTCCGCCCTCGACGTCGAGCGCGTCGAGGACGGTGTGGTAGATGTCGAGCAGTTCGACCTGGTCCGCCCTCCGGTTTGCGTCGAGCGCCGGATGCTTGACCATCAGTGGGACGTTGACGAGCGGGTCGTAGAGGCAGAACTCGTGGCCGTAGAGGTCGTGTTCCCCGTGGAGTTCGCCGTGGTCGGCGCAGACGACGACCGCCGTGTCTTCCCACTCGTCTTCCTCTTTGAGGAAGTCGAACAACCGCGTGAGTTCGGCGTCGATGTGAGCGATTTCGGCGTCGTACAGCCCGCGGATGTCCTCGAACTCCTCCTCTGTGATGTCGCGCGCGCCCGAGTTGTACTCCTTCGAGTTCTGACACACATCGGCGGAGTCGACGCCGGGAGCGAACTCCCGTTTGAACTCCTCCGGCGGGTGGTACGGGAGGTGTGCGTCCATCAGGTTGATGAACGCGAACCACCCCGACTCCGACTGTGAGTCGGAGACGAACGTCTGGGTCTGGTCGATGACGGAGGGTGTCTTCGAGTCCGCACCTTCCCCGCCCGCGAGGTATTCGTGGGCGGTGTTCCCGAGGCTGACGAGTTTGTCGGCGATGGCGCGCAGTCGCTCGTTGTCGTTGAGCGTCTGCCACGCTTTCGCGAGGGGACCCGAGAGGAACTCGCCGGGCATCACCTCGAAGAAGTTATCCTGTTCGTCGAATCCGTCGGTGAGGTGGGTGTAAGGAGTGATCCACGCGTTCGACGAGTAACAGGCCGTGTCGTACCCCTCCCGAGACAGGGTTTCGGCCAACGTGGTCGCCCCGTCGAGGTAGGGGTTCTCCTGGTCGGCACCGTGCTGGCTCGGATACATCCCCGTGAAGAGCGAGGCGTGGACGGGTAGCGTCCACGGCGCAGGCGCGACTGCCTGCTCGAAGACGGTCGCCTCGGCCGCGAACTCCTCCAGACCCGGCGTCGTCGGACGGTCGTAGCCGTACGGCGTGAGGTGGTCCTTCCGGACCGTGTCCATCACCACGAAGAGGACGTTCGTGGGCTGGGTTGCCATGCGCCCGTCTTGCGTGCTGACCCGAATAAACCCCTCTATCCTGATTCGGGCGCTCGAGGGCTGTTTTATATCGCGGTATGGTGTTTATCGGTTACTGTGTGGCTATCGGTCCGTTCCTCGAAATCGGGCTCGTACTGGGCTGAGTAGCTCATTTTCTAGAGAACGTGAGAATTCGGATTCGAACGCGCTCACGGAGCGTACGCTCTGCGGTCAGCGTCCGAAGAAATCGACGAAGTCGGAGCGGTTCGGCGGGTTCAGAACGGGGCCTGCGGCCCCTCGTCGGAATCGGAATCGTCGGTCGTGTCCCCGGGGAACGAAGGGGACATGCCGCCGCCGCCGCCGTGGCCGCCACCGCCCATGCCGGTGTCCGCGTGGACCACTTCGATCTCGGGGATCTCCTTGACCATGCGGGACTTGATGGCCTGGATGGTCATCGGCGAGATGCCACAGCCCGAACAGGCGCCGCCGAGCATGATGGTGACCTCGCCCGTCTCGCGGTCGAGGTTCTGAATCGCGGCACTCCCGCCGTGCATCTGAATCTGCGGGAAGTTCCGGCGCAGGAAGTTCGACACCCGCTCCTTCAGGTCGTCGTCGGCCTCTTGGGCGTCCGTGCTCATGTATTCGAGTAGGAAACGGCGGTGCTTATGCCTTTGGTTCAGCGGGACCAGAGCACTCCGTCCGGGGACGGTTCTCAGGGGAGACGACCGCCGAAGAGCGGTGTGCGAACGACGTTACTCCCCGTCGAGCCCGAAGATTCGCCTGAGTTGGGCCCTGATCTCCTCCGTGTAGTCGTCGAGCGCGGCTTCGAGCGTCTCCTCGCTCACCGGAACCCCGCTGCCCTCCAGTCGTGCCGCCGGGTCCTCGGGGAGGTCGATGCGGAACTCCCCGTCCTCGTAGAACGGTTCCGACTCGTTGAGGACGAACTGGTCGATGGCGTGAACGAGGTCCGAGTCGTATGACTCCCGCATCGTCTCGAACGCGTTCTTGTACGCCCGCTGGAGCTCGGTAAAGTAGTTCGCGTACTTGTCCTCGAACTTCTCGGGGTCGAACTCGGTCATACCCGGCGTTTTCGGGGAAGAGACAAAAGTCAGCCGGTACGGTCTGTCCCCCGAGTCGGGGCTCTGTCGGCCGCCTCGGCGCTCTTCTCGAATCGGGACGTATCTCCGAGGTAAACCATATACTGCGATATCAAAACGACTACCGGGCCGAACTCTGGGTGTCGTCCTCCCCCCTCAACGTGTCGCGATGACGTGAACCGCGTCTGCGGGTACCGCGAGCCGTACCGTCGTTCCCGGTCGCACGTCCCGCCGATCGACCGCTTCCGGGCGAACCTGCGCCGTCACTTCCCAGTCACCGCACGCGACGGTCATCCGGTACTCGTCGCCTTCGTTCAGGGTGCGCCGAACCCTTCCGGTGAGCGTCGGTACCGTCGGAGCCGCGTCGCGTGTGACGAGGCGAACGCGGGCGGGACGGACACACGCCGTGACGGTGGTGCCGACCGCGACGCGTGCCGTCGTCTGGAGCGTCACGTCGCCGACACGGAGGACGGCCCCGTCCCCGCGTGCTTCGACGACGCCCGCCTCGAACACGTTCTCGCTCCCGGTGAACCGGGCGACGAACGCGCTCTCCGGTCGGTTCAGCACCGCGTCCGGCGTGTCGACCTGTTCGACCTGCCCCGCGTGAAGCACGGCGAGTCGGTCCCCGAGGACGGTCGCCGCCCGCTGGTCGTGCGTCACGTAGACGACCGGGATGTCGAGCGAGGCGAAGAGGTCGTGTAACTGGTCGCGGAGTCGGCGGCGGATGGGGGTATCTAAACTGGAGAGCGGTTCGTCGAGCAACAGGGTATCGGGGTCAGCCGCCAGCGTCCGTGCGAGGGCGACCCGTTGTCGTTCGCCGCCCGAAAGCGCTGCGGGGCGGCGGTCCAGCACTCCTTCGATTTCGAGCATTCCGGCGAGTTCGTCGACCCGGTCACGCCCCGTGGCCGCGTACTCGACGTTCTCCCGGGCGGTCATGTGTGGGAACAGCGCGCCCTCTTGAAACACGACGCCGACCCGTCGGGCTTCGAGCGGCCGGCCGACGAGCGAGCGACCGTCGAGCGTCACCTCTCCGCCGTCGGGACTGACGATGCCCGCGACGAGCGACAGCAGCGTCGACTTCCCGCTCCCCGACGGGCCGAGCACCGAGAGCACCCCCCGCTCGACGGAGAGGTCGACCGGGCCGAACTCGAATCCGGGGTACGACTTCGTGAGGGCGGTGAGTTCGAGCATCGGTCACTCCAGGGGCGACGTGCCGAGCGCGTTGATGACGACGAGCGTCGCGACGGCGACCCCGAGGAGGACGACGGCGATGGGGAACGCCTCGTCCAGTCCGCGGGTGGTGAAAGAGACCCATATCTGCACCGGCATCGTCCGGGGGTAGTACGCGAGCATGATGGTCGCGCCGAACTCGCCGATGGCGCGCGCGAAGCCGAGCGTGACGCCGGCCAGGATTCCCGGCCACGCGATGGGAAGCGTCACGCGACGGAACGTCGTCCAGCGCGATTTGCCGAGCGAGCGCGAGGCGTACTCGAGACTCCGGTCGACGCTCTCGACGGCCGCCTTCGCGGTGACGACGACGAACGGCGAGGCGACGAACGTCTGTGCGAGGACGACGCCGACCACGGAGCGCGTCAACGGTACCCCGACCGCCGTCGCCGCGCTTCCGAGAAGCGTGTTCGGCCCGACGACCGTCAGCAACACCATTCCGCTGACGATGGGCGGGAGGACGAGCGGGAGGACGACGAGCGCGGTGACGAGCGCCGAACGCCGACCCTCGGTCCGTGCGAGCCAGTACGCGAGGGGCAGACCGAACACCGTCGCCAGCGCCGTGCTCACGGCCGCGGTGAGGACCGACGTCCGAACCGCCGCCGTGACGTCCGGCGTCGTCAACCGGTCGAGGACGGCACCCGGCGGTTGCGCGACGACGAGCGAGACGAGCGGGACGAGGTAGTAACAGAGCAGCACCGCTCCCAGGAGGAAGGCGACGGAGAGCCAGTCGAGTCGTTCGACGCCTCCCTCAGTTCGTGAGTGCGTCGGGGGCATGAGGCGTGTATCGTGGGTAGTCGGCGGGGACGCCGAAGCCGAACGCGTCGAGGTACGGTCCGGTGACGTGTGCTTCGAAGACGTCGCGAACCGCGGGCGAGTCGCGCAGCATCGTCGACCCGTAGCTGATCGGTCTGCCGCTGACGACGGTCCCGTCCGGCAGTTCGTACGTCGCACGGGCGTAGTGGTCCGCGAGGTGGGGGCTGCTCTGGTCGACCTCCACCGGGAGTTCGATGTAGGCGTAGTCGCGTTCGACGGCCATGTTGCGGTAGGCGACGGCGGCGTCGATGCCTCCCGTCTCGAACCCGCTGATGAGTTGTGTTTCGGGGTAGACCTGCTCGCGGCGCGGAACCGCCTCGCGCAGGTCGACGTCGAGGTCGTAGTACGCCGTCGCCAGTTCGAGCGCGAACAGCGTCCGGTAGCCGAGCGGGTCGAGGTCCGGGTCGGTCCGGCCGAGCGTGACCGCTCCGTCGAGGAGCGGTCGGTACCACTCGTCGGACCCCGCCGCGGCCAGCCGTTTCCCACCCGGCGTCTCCGGGTTGTACGCGATGACGACCGCGTTCGTGGCGAACTCGGCGTACCACGCCGGTTTCACCCACGCGTCGAACAGCGCCACGTCGGCGAGCGAGACGATGTCGGGCGCCTTCGAACCCTCGGCGACGAGCCGAGCGACCTGCGCCGAACCGTGTGCCTCGACTTCGAGCGTCGCGTCCACGGTCGGACGAAGCCCGTTCTCGAGGGCGTCGTTCAGGCTTCCGGCGGCGAGCATCGACACCGTCTCCGACGTGTCGGACTCGCCCGACGCGCCCACGTAGCCGGCACCACCGAGCGCGACGGCCATCCCGGCCAGGGCACGTCGACGACTGACCGGGGCCCCTTCCATGCGGGGTAGTCACACGTGGTTGAGAAAAAGGCTTTCATAAACCGATACTGGTTACGTCTCTTCGAGCAGAGCGCGCGTCCCACGCGTCAGAGCTGCTCGCCGACGATTCGGTCGGAGTGGTCGACGAACGCCTCTCGCTCGCTCGCCGGGATGGTCGCACCCGCGGCCACGTCGTGGCCGCCGCCGTCGCCACCGACTGCCTGCGAGGCCTCCCGCATCACGACCGAGAGGTCCAACCCCTGACGCACGAGGGCGTGTGACCCGCGCGCGGAGACCTTCACCTCCCCGTCGCCCGCGTCGGCGAACGCGATGATGGGGAGGTCGTGGCGGACGCCGCCGGATCCGACGGCCATCCCGGCGACGATGCCGACGATCGTCTCGCGGATTCGCGACCCGGCGTCGAACCACTGAACGTTCTCCTCGACGGTGACGCCCTCGGTCTTGACCCACTGGAGCCCCTCCGAGAGGTTTCGGCGGTGGTTCCGCAGGAGGCGGCGCGCCCGGTCGAGCGCCGGCCCGCGGTCGCCGAGACAGACCGCCAGCCCGACGTCCGCCCGCTCGTACCGGGCGGTCGCGTTCAACAGCGTCGAGAACTCGCTCACGTCTCGCAACTCGGTGCCGGGCGTCTCGTCCGTGAGGACGTACGTCGTGCCGACGAGCGCGTTGATTCGGTCGGCGGGGACGCCGCGCGAGATGGCGTGACGCATGAGCGCGTTGACGAGCGTCCGCCGTTCCTCGCCCGTGAGGTCGACCCAGTGGCGCCACTCTCCCTCCTCTTTGAGGTCGAGGTCCAGGTCGGCGAGGAACGAGACGGCGCCCGCCTCGTCGTTCGAGATGCCCGGGATGCGCGCCTCGCTCGCGTACTCGAGGAGTTTGGGGAGCGGTCGCGTCTGTCGGCCGTAGAGCAAGAGGTCGGTTTCCTCGGCGAGCACGCCCGCCTCGACGCCCTCGCGGACGATTCCCTCGTTCGCCCCCGACAGCCCGCCGTCGCCGTCCTGCATGTCGCCGACGGCGCCGACGACGGCCAGTCCCGCGAGGTCGCGGTTCGCCTCGCCTCCCAGCGCGCGGCCGAGGACGTAGCTCGCGCCCGCACCCGAAAGCTCGGCGGCCCCGTCGATGCCCTCTAGGAGGGGGTTGAGGTGGTACTCCGTCTCCGCGTCGGCCGGCTGGTGGTGGTCGGCGACGACAGGCGTAAACTCGCGCTCGAACTCGGTGATGACGTCGAGTTGCCCGCTGCCGAAGTCGGTGAACAGGACGGTGTCGTACGAGGTCCGGGCGATGCGTTCGATGGCCGCACGGTCGAGCTGTTTCTCGAAGGTCGTCTCGAATCGAATCCCGGCCCGTTCGAGCGCGCGGGAGGCGATGGCGGCGCTCGTCAGGCCGTCGGCGTCGATGTGGGAGGCGAGGAGGACGCGGTCAGCCGCACGGAGGCGGTCGGCACACGCCGCGGCGCGCGCTGTGAGTGCGGGTACCGGTCCACTCGCCACGGCGTCCGTGTCTACGTCCGCGCTCATAGACTCCCCTTAGCGCTCTCTCCGGTATAAACCTCGGTCCTCGCGCTCGCGGCCGAGGGTTCACATACGAGGGCGGGGCCACCGTGGGCTGTGATCTGACGTTCGCCGGCAGACGAGTCGCGACGTGACGGTGCGTCGTCTGCTGGTTTCGACGGCACCGTCCGTTCGCTCCCCTTCGTGTTCGTCCGTGTTCACTCGGTGAACGCCCGGGTCGCCGCTCGACACGCCTCGTCGCGTCGGAGCTGTGACAGCGCTCCACGGATACGGTCACGCGCGCCGTCGTCGGTCGACCGCGCCAGTCGTCTGGCGGTCGCCGTCGCCCGCTTCGGCGACTCGCCGACGCGTTCGACGTACTCCTCGACGGCCGGTTCGAGTTCCTCGGCCGCGACGACGCGGTTGACGAGCCCCCACTCGCGGGCCGTCTGTGCGTCGATGGGTTCGCCCGTGAGCACCAGCTCCATGAGGCGCTTCCGACCGCAGATCTCCCCCACGCGTTCGACGGCGTACGGCGGGTACGCGCCGATGGTCGTCTCGGGCAGTGCGAGCGCCGCGTCGTCGACGATCACTGCGAGGTCTGCGGCACAGACGAGTTCGAACCCTCCGCCGTACGCCAGACCGTTGACCGCTGCGACGACGGGAACCGAGAGTCGTTCGATGCCCCAGAACGTCTCGTACAGGGCATCGGCCAGTGCCTCGACTTCGGCGGCCGACTCCGCTTCGTCGATGACCGCGATGTCGTCACCCGCACAGAAGACGTCATCCACGCCCGTGAGAACTGCCACCCGTGACTCCGACTCCGCCCGCGCGAGTTCCTCGCCGAGTCGACGCCACCCGTCCAGATGGAGGGCGTTTCGTTTCTCGGGCCGGTCGATGGTCACCCAGCGCGCGTCGCCGCGGGTCTCTGCGCGAATCATAGTCCGTCCATGCCGTTCGACGGCAAGAACCTTCGGACCACTCGCCGAGCCGTCCGTGCCTGTCTCACTCCTCGTCGGGCGGGTCGAACGGCGACCCCGCGCCCTCGGGAACCTCGTCGGGATGGGCGACGACGTTCTCCCGTCCGATGGGGATCTTCTCTATCGTGCCGTCCTCGGCCATCCGAGAGAGTACCCGGCTCACCTTCGACTTCGACCAGTCCGTTTCGCTGACGATGACCGACTGTCTCACCTGCCCGCCGTGGTCGTCGACGACCGCGTGGATCCGCTCCTCGTCAGTCATCGCCTTCGGGATGCTCGTCCCGGTCGGTGCGGCGGGTTCGGTTCCGTGTCCACCGTTCGCGGTCGGAGCCTCGGTCTGGGTCGGTTCGTCCCCGGACGAGGTGGTCCACAACGACCCGCGTCTTCGGTGGAGCAGCGCAGCACCGAGAACGAGAGCGAGCGAAACGCCGGCCATGGCTCCGACGGCGACACCCGGTGCGGCCGAGAGCGAGCCGATCACGCCCGGTCCGTCGGTCGCTACGTCCCCGCCGACGGGGTCCTCGGCCGCATCGTCGACTCCGTCGCCGTCGGTGTCGGCCCGTGTCGGGTCCGTCCCGAGCTGGTTCACCTCGCGCCCGTCCGTGAGGCCGTCGCCGTCGGTGTCCGCCTCGGTCGGGTTGGTACCGTACCGGTTGACCTCCGCCGCGTCGTCGAGACCGTCACCGTCGGTGTCGGGACTCGTGGGACTGGTCTCGTGGACGTTGACCTCCGGTCCGTCGTCGAGGCCGTCGCCGTCGGTGTCGGCTACCGTCGGATCGGTCTGATACTCGGTCACCTCGGCGCCGTCGTCGAGGCCGTCACCGTCGGTGTCGGTGTCCGTCGGATCGGTCCCGTGCGTGGTCACCTCGACACCGTCGTCGAGGCCGTCACCGTCGGTGTCCGACTCCGTCGGATTCGTCTGCTGTCTGTTCACCTCGACGCCGTCCGCGAGGCCGTCGCCGTCAGTATCGGTGTTCGTCGGGTCGGTCTCGTGGGTGTTCACCTCCGGGCCGTCGGCGAGACCGTCGCCGTCGGTGTCCGCCGTGTCGAAGGCCGTCCCGAGTTCGAACTCCCGGCGGTTGGCGAGTCCGTCGTTGTCGGCGTCGCCCTCTGCCCCGAGCACCCGGACGTCGACCGCTCGGCTCGCGAGCGGTTCTGCGCTCGCGTTGGTCGTGTTCGCGCTCCCCGCGCTCGCGCTCCGGACGGTGACGGTCAGTTGTTGGTCCCCGGTCGCGCTCGACGGGAGGCTATCGAGCGACAGCGTGACGTTCTCGGTCGTGTTCGTCCCGTTGATCCGGCGGCACGTGGCGTCCGCGTCGCCCACGCCGGCGCAGACGTCGTACGTGTCGGTCCCTGTCGCCACTGTGGCGGTGACGTTCACGCTGCGCCACGCCGCGACCGATGGCCGGTCGCCGTCCGCGACGACGGCCGGTCCCGAGAGCGCGACGCCGTTCACGGCGACCGGCACGGTCGCCGTGGCGACGACCCCCCCACTCAGCACGAGGAGGACGGCCGCAACCGCGATCACGCTGCTTGGGACGGCAGAGCGCACGTTCATTCCTCGTCTCGTGGCACATACCACCAGCGGCGTTTTAACACTTCGTTTATCCTCTGTCCGGCGTGAGTTTTCGCCTGAAACAGTCGAAACAATCTCTATTTCGCGAATGAACGGTCGAGACAGTCGTCCCTGTTTTTGGACTCGTCTCCCGTCGCCGTCGACTGCGACATGACCGAAAACAACCGCTCTCGACGAACGTTCGTAGCTGGCGCAGCCACCACACTCATCGCAGCAATCGCTGGCTGCTCGGGTTCGGGCAGTGACAATGGCTCGACGAATGGCACGACAGAAAGTCAGGGAGCCGCAGGCGAAACGGACACGGCCGAGGAAGACCAGGCCATGACCGAGACGGAGACGGAGATGATGACCGAGTCCGAGACGGAGACGGAGATGATGACCGAATCCGAGACGGAGACGGAGATGACGAACGAGACGGACTCGACGGAGAACGAGACGGCGATGAACGAGACGGACTCGATGGAGAACGAGACGATGACGAACGAGACGGACTCGATGGAGAACGAGACGATGACGAACGAAACGACGACGAACGAAACGACGACGAACGAGACGACGACCGACGACTCGGCCTAACTGCGGTTTCGCGCCGTCTCCGACTGACGCCCGTAAACCTCCTGCACTTCGCTTCTTTCTGCGACTCCCGGCGATTCGACGGCCGCGACTACTCGTGGTACGTCGGCGCTGCGGCCTCGACGACGCGACACGCCAGTTCCTCGAAGTCCGCCCGGTCGGGGACGACGTCGACATCGAGCCCGTGTGCCACGGCGGTCTCTCGCGTCGGGTCGCCGATGACGCCGACGACGGCGTCGTTCAGCCCGGTGACTGCCTCCTCGCGGACGCCGCGGTCGGCCGCCGCTTCGAGGAAGTTCTCGACGGTGAGCGACGAGGTGAAACAGACGCCCCCCAGCTCCCCCGGGCGGCCATCTCCGTCGACCGCCCGGCGCCCTCGGGGAGCGTCAACCGGTAGAGGACCGTCTCGTCGACCGTCGCACCCGCCTCCCGGAGGCCGTCGAGGAGCACGTCGCTTCCGTGGTCCGACCGGGCGACTGCGACCGTTTCGCCCGCGACTACTCCGTCGAGGAGGGCGACCAGTCCGGCCGAGGAGTACTCCTCGGGAACCAGGTCGACCGTCCATCCGGCCGCTCGCGCAGCCTCCGCGGTCGTCGGACCGATACAGACGAGCGTCGCGTCCCCGGGCGACCATCCCGACTCGGCGAGGAGGTCGGCCCCGGTCTTGCTCGTGAGCACGACGTACGGTGCCGGGTCGGGGACGGTTCCCGTCGGCTCGACGGCGAGCATCGGGTCCGGCACCGGCGTCGCACCCAGCGAGTCGAGCAGTTCGACCGCCCGCGCGAGTCGGACGTCGTCGGGACGGAAGACGGCGACGCGGACCTCCCGGGTCATCCCCGCCCCCCGCGCTCGTCAGGCTCTCCCGTCTCCGTCCCGTCGACCTCGTACCCGCTCCGGAGGAAGTCGACGACCCGGTCGCGGGTCGACGCGACTTCGCCGATGACGGTGATGGCCGGCGGTTCGATTCCCTCCGCGTCGCGAACGTCGACGATGGTGTCGAGCGTCCCCGTCGCCACTGACATTCCCGGCCACGTCGCGCGTTCGACCAGCGCGACGGGCGTCTCGGGGTCCGTTCCCACTCTCCGGAGTTCGGCGGTGTAGTCGGGGAGTTTCCCGACGCCCATCAGCACGACGATGGTCCCGCCGGTCGCCGCGAGCGCCTCCCAGTCGACGGCCGACTCCTCCTTCGTCGGGTCCTCGTGGCCCGTGACGAACGAGACCGAGGAGGCGTACTCGCGGTGTGTGACGGGGATGCCCGCCGCGGCCGGACCGGCGATAGCCGAGGTGATGCCGGGGACCACCTCGAAGGGGACTCCCTCCCGCGCGAGGTGTTCCATCTCCTCGCCCCCGCGACCGAAGACGAACGGGTCGCCGCCTTTCAGTCGCACCACGTGTTTGCCCTCGCGGGCGAGTTCGACCAGCCGGCGGTTGGTGTACTCCTGCGGCGTCCACTCCCCGCCGGCGCGCTTCCCGACGTCCTCGCGGCGTTCTTCGGGACGAGCGAGATGATGTCGGGGCCGGGGAGTTTGTCGTGGAGGACGACGTCCGCGTCGTCGAGGAGGCGACGGGCCTTCACCGTCAACAGTTCCGGGTCGCCCGGCCCGGACCCGACGAGCGAGACGTGGCCGACCCTCTCGACGTCTCCGGAGACGTCGGTGTCGCTCATTCGGCCCCCTCCGTCGCTCGCTCGATGAGTTCCGCCGCGCCGCGGTCGCGGAGGTCGGCGGCGAAGTCGGCCGCGGCGGTCCCGTGCTGTTCGGCCGGGAGGTCGCGCGACGCCTCGACGAGGTCGCCGTCGGGACCGAACACCTGGACCGTCGCGTGGACGTACGACCCCTGCAGGACGGCGTAGACGCCGATGGGCGCGATACAGCCCCCGCCGAGTTCGGCGAGCAGCGTCCGTTCGACCGTCGTCTCGACGCGTGTCCGCGGGAAGTCAAGCACCTCGTTGAGGTCTGCGACGTTCTCGGTCGCCGTCACCGCGATGGCGCCCTGACCCGGTGCCGGGACGAACTTCTTCGTCGGGAGTCTGACGAAGGGGACGTGGTGGTCCAGCCCGCTCCGTCGCAGGCCCGCCTCCGCGAGGACGATGGCGTCGTACTCGACGCTCTCCTCCCGGCCGAGGGCGTTCCGCTCGATTTCGCTCAGGGAGTCGAACCACTCCTCGGGACGCTGGTCGTACGCGGGTTCGTAGTCGTCCTCGCCGATGTGCCCCTTCCGTTCCTCGTCGGCTTCGATACGCGCCTCGTGTTCCGCCTGCAGCGACGGCGCCAGCACCTTCTCGACCCGCGTGTCGACGTTCCCCCGGAGCGGTTCGACCGTCAGGTCCGGCCGGGCGTTGTGTAACTGCGCCCGCCGCCGCAGCGACGACGTCCCGACGGTCGCCCCCTCGGGGAGTTCGTCGAGCGTCTTCCCCTCGGGCGTGACGAGGACGTCGTTCGCCGGCGCGCGTTCGAGGACGCCCGCGATGACGAGTTCCTCCGGCTGCTCCGTCGGCATGTCCTTCAGCGAGTGGACCGCGGCGTCGACCGCTCCACTGAGCACCCGCTCGTCGAGCGCGCGGACGAACGCGCCGGTCTTCCCCAGTCGGTGGATGAGTTCGTCCGTGACCCGATCCCCCTCCGTCTCGACCTCGACGATTTCGACCTCGTACCGGCGGTCTTCGAGCGCCTCCCGTACGCTCGCCGCCTGTCTGAGGGCGAGGTCCGACCCGCGCGTCGCCAGTCGGAGCGTCCGTGTAGTCATACGCGGGGATGAGCGACCGACCGTGAAAAGCCCACCACTTCCGCCGTCACGCTCTTGGCTTCCCGTCCTGATGTCCGGTCGTATCCCCCGTCCAGCCCCTCGTCCACCGTCTCGATGCGAGCCCCGATGACCCCTGACTGGCTCGACGCGACAGTCCACGAGGCGGGCGAGTTCCTTCGATTCGTCCTCCTGTGGGCCGGCGTCGCCCCCGCGACCGCACCGCTCCGGACCGTCGCCGCCGTCGCGACCGGCAGCCCCGTCGACTTCTGGCTCGGACCCGTCGGTGCCGCCGTCGCCGCGACCGCCCTCTACTGGTTCCGTGGCGGCGTCTCCTGGCGACTGGTCGGTCGCGCCTGGCTGGTCGGCGTCGCCGTCCCCGTGCTCTCGGTGACGGGACTCGTCTTCTTCCCGCTCGGCGCGCGGTCAGGGCTCGGAGGCGGCGTGGCCGCCCTGTGCTGGTGGCTCCTCTCGGTCGGTGTCGGCGTCGCGTTGACCTCCCCGACCCTCTGGCGGGCGTTCCGTGAGCGGGTGCTCCTCCGCCCGCGGTCGTAGCGTCGTCCCGGTCGCTACCCCACGTCGCTCAGGGCGTTCCGACCGCTTCGTGTCGCTTGTAGAGGTAGTACAGCGCGAGCGGGACGCTGACGATGAAGTTCGTCACGAGGACGGCGACGACGGCGAGCAGCCCCCAGAGGACGGGGTCCGGCGTCCACGCTCCTCCCTCTCGTTCGAGCGCTCGCGCGTCGACGTACACTGCGACGGGGAACATGAACGCGAGAACCACGCCGAGGAGGCCGAGAAGCGCGGCGAACCCGCCGAAGAGCACGAACGTCGAGATGCTCGCGAGACCGCCCAGCCCCACGATGTCGAGCAGCGCCGCGGAGAAGAACAGGACGGCCGCGACCACGCCCCCGGCGAGGGTGACGACGAGGTACGCCGGAACCGCGGCGATCCAGTACCACCAGTTCGAGTCGACGTCGGCGTCGGGGAGGAGTTCGTCGAGCGTTCGCCGGAGGCTCTCGGACGTCGTCTCCGCCGGTTCGTGAGACCGGTGCCGTGGCTCTGTCCCGTCTGGCGCCGCCTCTCTCTCGGAGTCGCCGTCTGTCGGTGGGTCGAACTCGGCGAGCGAGTCGGGCGTCACGTCCTGGCCGTCGTCGTCCGAATCGTGGTCGTCGGATGGAGGGCTCACGGGGTGAGAGAGGACGCGGCGGGACTCAACTCTCACGGTCACGCCGGTTCGACGGTCCGCCCGCATCGGTCGCGCGGTATCCGTGGCTCCCCCTGTCTCTCTTGCTCCTACCCGCGTCGCCTTGCCGTTGCTCCCCGTTCGACGAGAGAGATGTCTCCGGTCCCCGACCGTCTGCTCGGTGTCTGGCAGCGAGCGCTCGCGCTCGGCTGGCCGATCGCCGTCCAGCAGACGCTCAACACGCTGATGCGGACGGTCGACATCGTCGTCACCGGCCTCTTCTCGCCGGCGGCCGTCGCCGCCATCGGTCTCGCCGACCTCTACGCGCAGATTCCGCTCCGGATCGGCCTGGGCTTCGGTGCCGGCGCAATCGCGCTGTCGAGTCAGGACACGGGGCGGGGGGCCGACCTCACGCGCGACCGCGCGGTCACGCAGGCACTCCTCATCGGCGCGCTCTCGGGCCTCCCGCTCGTCGCCGCCGGCCTGCTGTTCGGTCACGCGCTGATCGGCCTCCTGGGCGCCGAGTCGGCGGTCGTCCGTCAGGGCGGCACGTACCTGGCTATCGTGTTCGCCGCCGCACCCATGCGAATCGTCGGGCTCGTCGGCGCTCGCTCGCTCCAGGGGACCGGCGACACGCGGACGCCCATGCTCGTCAACGGGAGCGCGAGCCTGCTCAACATCCTCCTGACGGTTACGCTGGGTCTCGGGCTCTGGGTCGCCCCGTCGCTGGGCATCGTCGGCGTCGGGGTCGCGACGGCGGTCAGTCGAGCGTTCGAGGCGCTCGCGCTCACGGGCGCGATTGCGAGCGGTCGCACGCCGCTGTCGCTGTCGCGGCCGCGAAGCCTCACGATCACCCGACAACTCGTCGCGGTGAGCCTCCCGAGCTTCGCGGAGGGGATGAGTAGCTCGCTCGCGAACTTCCCGTTCAACGCGCTGTTGCTGCTCTTCGGCACCGAGGTGAACGCCGCGTACCACATCGGAAGACGGCTCTACCAGCAGCTCACGGGGCCGTTCTACCGGGCGTTCAGTACCGTCACCAGCATCGTCGTCGGGCAGGCGCTGGGCGAAGGCGACGTCGAGGCGGCGCGGTACGCCACGCGTGCGATTCTCGCGCTCAGCGTCGCTCTCCTCGGCTGTGCCGGCCTCGTGCTGTTCGTCGGTGCCGAGCCGCTGGTGAGCGTGTTCACGCGCGACCGGGCGACGGCCGGCCACGCGGTCGCGTTCACCCGCGTCTTCGGCGTCTCGATGGTCTGGTTCGGGGTGTTCTTCCCGTTGGCGGGCGCGCTACGAGGCGCGGGCGACACCCGGACGCCGTTTTACGCCCGACTGCTCGGGTCGTTCGGGTTCCTGCTCGGCCTGTCGTACCTCCTCGGCATCACGCTCGGCTACGGACTGTCCGGCGTCTACGTCGGGGTCGCCCTCTCGTACCTGTGCTGGGCCGTCGTCGTCGCCGTCGGCTTCCGCTGGGGCGGCTGGGTCGAGACGGCGTCGGCGCTGATGGCCGAGCGTTCCGAGAGCGAGAACGCCCGTCGGTAGTCGTGGACGGTCGTCGCCTCGGGAGAGCGCGGCTGATGTGGGCGGGCGAACCCCAGTGGACTGAACGCGCGACGGACGACCGTTTGCGCGCTAGAGCGCCTCCTTGTACGCTTCGAGCGTCTCCTCGACGTCCTCCTCGGTGTGGGCGTAGGAGACGAACTGCGACTCGAACTGGTTGGCCGTGAGGAAGACCCCCCGCTCTTTCATCTCCTGCCAGAAGACGCGCTCCCACCGCTCGGTCTCGGCGTCGGCGACGTCGCCGCCGGTCTTCGGGCAGTGGTCGTACCGCGGGCAGTCGGTCCGCTGCTCACAGCCGTCGGCGCACTGGTCGCCGAGGCTGCTCGGGGCGTCTCTGGTGAAGACGGTCTTGAACATCGAGTCGCTCCCGACGACCGTGTACTCGGGCGCGCGGTCCTCGCAGAGGTCGGTGATACCCGCTCGGAGCGTCTCACCCAGCCGATTGACGTGCTCGTACACGTCGTGTTCGGCGGCGTAGGTCAGGTAGGCGTGGCCCGCCGCCATCGTCACCGGGTGGCCGGAGAAGGTGCCTGACTGGAACACGTCGCCCGAGGGGGTGAACGACTCGATGATCTCGGCCTTCCCGCCGATAGCGCCGACGGGGAAGCCGCCGCCGATGATCTTTCCGAACGTCGTGACGTCGGGCGTGACGCCGAGTTTCGACTGCGCACAGCCGAGGCCGCCCACCCGGAAGCCCGTGATGACCTCGTCGAACACCAAGAGCGAACCGTAGTCGTCACAGAGTTCTCGCAGCGTCTCGTGGTAGCCGGAAATCGGCTGGACGATGCCGTAGTTCCCGAGGACGGGTTCGACGAGGACGCCGGCGATGTCGTGGCCGTGCTCTTCGAACACTCGCTCGATCGTCTCCTCGTCGTTGAACGGCACCGGAATCGTGTGCTCGGCGAACGACGCGGGGATGCCCGCGGTCGAGGGCCGGGGGTTGTCGGGACCCCCCTCGACGAGTGTCGACTCCTGTGCGCCGTGGTAGCCGCCCTGCATGACGACGATCTTGTCGCGGCCGGTGTAGCCGCGCGCGAGACGAACCGCCGAGACGGTCGCCTCGGTGCCGGAGTTGACGAAGCGGATCATCTCGACGGAAGGGACGTGTCGGGCGACGAACTCCGCGTGGTCGACCTCTATCTCCGTGGGCGCACCGTACATCGGCCCCTCGGAGGCGTGCGACTGGACGGCCGCCCGGACCGGGTCGGGCATGTCGTGGCCGTACAGCAGGGGTCCGTACCCCATCACGTAGTCGATGTAGCGGTTGCCGTCGGCGTCGACGACGTGGGCACCGTCGCCGCGCTCGATGAAGAACGGGTACGGACGGGTCGCCCGGACGGAGGAGTTGACGCCGCCGGGGATCACGGAGAGCGCCCGGTCGTACAGGTCGCGGGAGCGGTCGTGGTTCACGCGTTGTCACCGCCGGAGTCAGCGTCGTTCATAGCCCCGCTTCGGTTGGCCCTGACTTGGTAGTGTCGGGCGAATCCGGCCGTCGCCGTCGTGGCTAGAGCGGTCGTCGCCGTCGAAGGTCGAGCGGTCGTCGCTGCCGAGGCTCAGTTGTCCCCGCCGTCTCCGTTCGTTGCCGCCGCCGGGAGCCACGGCTGGGGGGTCGGCGTGTCGAAAGATATCGAAAACAGGTGGTCGGTGTCGGCCGTCAGACCGCTTCGGGGCCGCGCTTTCCGGTGCGAATCTGGACCGCGTCGGAGACGGGAAGGATGAATATCTTCCCGTCGCCCTTCTCGCCGGTGTTGGCGGCCTCGCTGATGGCGTCGACCACGTCGTCGGCGGGGATGTCCGCGACGACGCACTCGATTTTGACCTTCTGGTGGAGGTCGACGGTGTACTCCTCGCCGCGCCACTGGCCCTTCTTCGCGGGCTGTGAACCCCGTCCCGACACGTTCGTGACCGTCAGCGACGGCGCGCCGATTTCGGCGAGCGACTTCTTGACCGCGCCGAGTTTCTCCGGTCGAATCATCGCGACGACCATCTCGATTTCTGTCATTCTTCGGAACCTCCGTCCGTGCGGACGACGTCCTCGGACTCAAAGGTGATGCCACCGTCGGCGGCGACGTCGGGCTTGCCGAACTCGGGGTAGGTGTCGACGCCGTGTTCGGAGGTGTCGAGCCCGGCCCGTTCGTGTTCGGGGGTGACGCGGGCCTGTCCGATCGACTTCAGGACCGTGAACACCGCGGCGGTCGCGGCGAACGTCCACAGCGCGATGACGGCCACGCCGACGACCTGATTCACCAAGGCACCGACGGTGAACCCGTCGACGCTGAAGAACGGGAACAGGAGTGCGCCGAGCACGCCGGCGGAGCCGTGGACGGGGAAGACCGCACAGACGTCGTCGATGTTGAGGCGCTTCTCGACGAACTCGAAGACGATGGGGAGCTGGGCACCGGCGAGCAGACCGATGACGAGCGCACCGGGCCAGACGACGGCGTCGGTGACCGAGGTGATGCCGACGAGCCCGGCGAGGAGACCGTTGGCGACGTAGAGCGTGTCGACCTTCCCCGTCTTCATCATCGAGAGCGCGGCCGCACCGATGGCCCCCGCGCCCATCGCGAGCGTCGTCGTGAGCGCGACGCGGCCCACGTAGCTGAAGGAGCCGAGCGTGACGCTGCCGTCGTCGGCCATGGCGAGCGGCGCGGCGGCGGTGCCGACGTTGAAGCCGTACCAGCCGAACGCCAGCACCAGCGTTCCGAGGACGGCGAACGTCAGCGAGTGACCGGGGATGACGTTCACGGAGCCGTCCGCGTTGAAGCGGTCCATCCGCGGGCCGATGATCCACGCCGCGGTGAGGCCGGCGATACCGCCCATCCCGTGGACGATCATGCCGCCCGCGAAGTCGTGGAAGTTCGAGAGGAAGCCGCCGGCCCAGGTGAACCCGACCACGACCGGGTAGATGACCCCGGCGAGGACGATGGTGTACGTGACGTACGCGCGGAGCTTCGCGCGGCCTGCGACGGCGCCCGACACGATGGTCGCGGCGGTCATGGCGAAGACGGCACCGAAGAGCCAGCCGACCCACGCGGTCGACTCACCCGGGTACCAGATGTCCATGAACGCGCCGCCGACCGAGTACGACCCGCCGCCGGTGACCCCGCCGACGATGGTCGAGATGGCGGCGCCGACGAGGAAGAACACGATGACGCCCACCGACCAGGTGAGCAGGTTCTTCGTCAGCTGGTTCGCGACGTTCTTCGAGCGTACCTGCCCGGCTTCGAGCATGGCGAAGCCGGCGTGCATGAAGAAGATGAGGAACGTGACGGTGAGGACCCAGACGAGGTTCACGGCCTCGACGATGGCCGAGAGGTCCGACTGCATGAGGACGTTCACGTCCATGGGAACGATCCCTCCGTGGTTGGTGCGTTGATCGAGGGGATTGGACAGTTGGTCATGATTTTGGCTTATTTCCACGTATTTGTATTGTGGATTACGACAGTAGGTATATTCATACGAGTATATAATGGTTGGTCTTTACAAATCCGAAAATACGTCGACCTTAATGGTCATCCGTCTAATCTGGAATCAAATATATGGTATATAAGGTTATACTCATACCATTTCGACCACAAATATTGCCCGTCGAGTGGACGTTTGTCTACCGTACTCGTCCGAGGCACGAACCGCGTGTCTCCGCTGACGCGTGGTGCGCGCTGGCACCCGCCGAGCGTTCGAGGATAGTCCCGCCGGACCGGGTCGGCGCGGCGAGTCGGGCGTCGCCGTCCGCGTCATCGACTCGTCGTCCGTCCGTCTCGTCCGTTCGCCCCGTTCGAGCGACTCGCTCTCGGCGACACGGTGAACGAGAGAAACCAGACGCAGAAGTGTCCGTGTGAGACGGGGTAGCGACAGAGTCTGCGAGGACGAGGATAGGGAGTGTCCGGCGACCGGATCAGACGGCGTCTACGCCGACCGTCCCGGTGCGGATCTGGAGCGCGTCGGAGACGGGCAGGACGAAGACCTTCCCGTCGCCTTTCTCGCCCGTGTGGGCCGCGTCGGCGATGGCGTCGACCACGTCGTCGGCGGGGATGTCCGCGACGACGCACTCGATTTTGACCTTCTGGTGGAGGTCGACGGTGTACTCCTCGCCGCGCCACTGGCCCTTCTTCGCGGGCTGTGACCCCCGTCCCGAGACGTTCGTGACCGTCAGCGACGGCGCGCCCGCCTCCGCGAGCGACTTCTTCACGTCGCCGAGTTTGTCGGGCCGGATGATCGCCACGACCATCTCGATATCCGAGTCGCTCATTCGTCAGCACCTCCGTCGGTGCGCACGCCGCCATCGGCGGTCATGGTCGGCCGCTCGGACGACCGGTCGGGAACGAACTCGGGGTAGACGGACACGCCGTGTTCGCTCTCGTCGAGACCGAGTTCCTCCTCCTGCTCCGAGACGCGGAGGCCGAAGAGGGCGCCGGCGATTTTGAACGCGACCATGGTCGCGAGCACCGTCCAGGTGCCGATGACGAGCACGCCGACGACCTGCATGACGAGTTGGTTCACGCCGAGGAACGTGTAGCCGCCCGCCGCGGTGACGCCGAACACCGGGATCAGGATGGTCCCGATGGCGCCCGCGCTGCCGTGAACCACGAAGACGCCACAGACGTCGTCGATCTTCAGCGAATCGACGACCCAGCGGAACGTCGGCAGGACGAGCGCGCCCGCGATGCCGCCGAGGATGACGCCGCCCCACCACGTGACGTGGGGGACCGCGCCGGTGACCGCGACGAGACCGGCCAGCAGGCCGTTCGCCATCCAGAGGGGGTCGGGCTTGCCCTGCCAACTCGTCGAGACGATCATCGCGGCGACGCCGCCGGCGCCCATCCCGAGCGTCGTGTTCAGCACGACCTGGCCGAGCGCGCCGCCCATGAAGGTGAGGCCGCCGTCGCTGGCTGCCAGGACGGTCGCCTGCGTGCCGACGTTGAAGCCGTACCAGCCGAACGCGAGGAAGAGCGTCCCCAGCACGGCGAGCAGCATCGAGTGACCGGGGATGGGCTGGGAGTTGCCGCTCGAATCGAACCGCCCCTGGCGCGGACCGACCATCTTCGCGCCCACGAGACCGGCGAGGCCGCCTACCATGTGGACGACGGTTGCGCCGGCGAAGTCGAGGTAGCCCGCCCCGAGCGCGAGGCCGATGTAGCCGCTCCCCGAGAGGAGGCCGCCCGCCCACGTCATCCCGGTCACTACGGGATAGATGAACGCCGTCATCGCCGCCGCGACGAAGACGTACGCCGTGAAGTTCATCCGGCCCGCCACGGCACCGGAGACGATGGTCGCGGCGGTCATCGCGAACACCGCGCCGAAGAACCAGCCGATGTACGCCGTCGGGTCGTTGATGTACGCGAACGCGCTGCCGATGTCGAGCGCCGTCCCGGGCGCGGTCAGCATCCCGACGATGGAGCTGACCGCGGCCCCGATGGCGAAGAACACGAGGACACCGAGCGTCCAGTCGGTCATGTTCTTCATCAGGACGTTCCCGACGTTCTTCGCGCGGACCTGACCCGCTTCGAGCAGCGCGAAGCCCGGCTGCATGAAGAAGATCAGGAAACAGACCACGAGGATCCAGACGTTGTTGACGCCGTTGGCGATGGCGCCGGCGTCGAGCTGGAGCGCGAGTCCGAGCGTCATTTCGCCCCCCTCCGCGACGGACGAACGTCTACTTCTACACCGTATCGCGTTGCATTGTTATCGTGAATCACGGTTCAACGACAAGAACAGGTCATATATAAAATGTTGCGTTGACAAAGTGTCTTTTTCCACAGAACTAATATACGAACGTCTAATATGGGGTACAATAATATGTATATAAGGTTCACGTTCGTTGCGATCGCGTGCGAATATTGCACGGAATCTGGACGTTCATCGACACGGTTCCTCGGCCGGTTGGACCGTCGCGCGCGCCGTGGCGGAGCCCTGCCGACGGGGTGCGACGTGCCGACCCGTCAGAGGTGGTCCGCGACGTCCTCGGCGAAGTACGTCAAGAGGAGGTCCGCCCCCGCGCGTTTGATCGAGAGCAGCGACTCCAGCGCCGTCTCCTCCAGCGAGAGCCACCCCTTCTCGGCGGCGGCGTGTAACATCGCGTACTCGCCGGAGACGTTGTACGCCGCGACGGGGTGGTCGAACTCCTCGCGGACCCGGTGGACGACGTCCAGATACGCGAGTGCGGGCTTGACCATCAACACGTCCGCGCCCTGTTCGACGTCCAGACGCACCTCCCGCACGGCTTCCCGTGCGTTCGCGGGGTCCATCTGGTAGTGTCGCCGGTCGCCGAACGCGGGGGCACCGTCGGCCGCGTCGCGGAACGGGCCGTAGAAGGCGGATTCGTACTTCGCGGCGTACGACATGATCGCGACGTCCTCGTGGCTCGAGGCGTCGAGTTCCCCTCTGATGACTCCGACCATCCCGTCCATCATCCCGCTCGGCGCGACCATGTCCGCGCCGGCCGCGGCGTGCGAGCGCGCCGTCCGTGCGATGAGGTCGAGCGTCGCGTCGTTGTCGACCGTCAGGTGCGCGTCCTCGTGCGCACCCGGTTCGAGGACGCCGCAGTGGCCGTGGTCGGTGTACTCGCACAGGCAGACGTCCGTGGCGACGTAAACGTCCGTCTCGCGGCTGATGCGCCGCGTGGCCTCCTGGACGACGCCGTCTTCGGCCCACGCCCGGGTGCCCTCGGGGTCTTTCGACTCGGGGATGCCGAACAGCATCACCGCCCGTACGCCCGTCTCGCGCACCTCCTCGACGCGCGCGACCGCCTCGTCGACCGGGACGCGCTCGTGTCCCGGCATCGACTCGATGGGGACGCGCTCGTCGGTGGTGGCGTCGACGAACACCGGTGCCATGAGGTCCGTCGCGTTCAGGCTCGTCTCGGAGACGAGCGGCCGAACGCCGTCCGTCCGGAGCCGTCGCGGGCGGTCGGTGAGGTTCATGGACGAGGGTTGGACGGTGTCTCTCAAAGGCGCATCGTTCCCGTTCCGCGCGCCGACCACTACAGCGGTCGCATAGAGGCGGTGGCGCGGCGGGGACGACGCCATGTCGCCCCGTCACGCGAGGGATGAGAGCGCGACTGAACGGAGTGAAGGAGTGCTCGAATCGGCTGGGGAGGTCCGTGGCTTCAGCGCCCTCGTGGCCGCTAGATTGCCCGGTTCGTCCGCAGTTCCACGCCTCCGTCTCCGAGGAACTTCACAGCGTCGCCGACATCGTCTCACCGCTGTGACACGGTACGGACCACAACCGATTTGACCGCCGACGCTGTGAACATCGGACGATGGTACCCGTCTCGCCACCGGTGTTCGCCCAGTTCGTCGGCGAGATGCCGCCCGCCCTCCGCGCCCTCCTCGACTCGGAGTGGGCGCTCGTCGCCCTCTTCGGCGTGTTCGTCCTCGAAGGGGCGATGCTGATGTACTTCATGCCGAGCGAACTCATCGTCCCCGGTTCCATCGTCCTCCTCGGTCCCGAGGCGCTGATTCCGGTGCTGGCCGTCGCCGTCCTCGGCGCGACCCTCGGCCAGTACGCGCTCTTTCTGGTCGCCAAACACGGCGGTCGGGCCTACCTGGAGGAGAAACGCTGGTTCCGCGTCTCCCCCGAACGCCTGGACAAGTTCGACGGCTGGTTCGACCGCTGGGGACCCGTCGCGGTGCCGGTGAGCAACGCGCTGCTTTTCACCCGCGGCATGCTCACCGTCCCCGCCGGCTTCGCCGAGATGGACGACCGACGGTTCGTCGTCTACTCCGCCGTCGGTACCCTGGTCTTCGAGTCGGTGCTGGCCACGCTCTACTTCGTCGGCGTCTCGTGGCTGTTCTGACCGGGTACGGGAATCGAGAGTACGAGACTCGAAAGTACGGGAACCGAAACGCTCCTTGCGCGTGCCCGCGCACATGTGACTCACAATGCCGCCCTCGCACGTGCTCGTCCCGCTCGACGGCTCTCCCCTGGCCGACCAGGCACTGGTCCACGCCATCGAGACGTTCGACTGCCGGACGACGGTCCTCAACGTCGTCCAGCCGCTCGACTCGGGGATGAGCGAAGGGGGCGTCCTCGACCCCGGCGACGACCGACTGGCGGCCGCGCGTGACCGCGCGGAGACGCTCGTCGACCGCGCCGAACGCCGAGCGTCCGACCTCGGCGGGCGAGTCGAGACGGCGGTCGAGACGGGCGACCCCGCCGAGACCATCCTCGCGTCCGTCGACTCCCGGGACGTCGACCACGTCGTCATGGGCGGCCACGGCGGGACGAAGAACGACCTCGCGCGCCGACTGCTCGGTACCGTCGCGACCGCCGTCGTCGGCGAGGCGCCCGTGACGGTGACGGTCGTCCGCTGACCGCTCGTCCCGCGTTCGGCGCGTGTCTCACCCGCCGAGTGCGGTCGCGAACGCCCGGTAGAGCCCGAACCCGACGGCGACCGACGCCACCAGCGTGAGCACCCAGAAGAGGAGCGTCACGCCGATCTTTCGACGCGAAACCCCCGCCGAGCCCCCGGCGAGACCGCCGCCGATGACGCCCGAGATGATGATGTTGTTGAACGAGATGGGGATGCCGAGCGCGATGGCGGCCTGAGCGATGATAAAGCCCGGGACGAGCGCGGCGATGGAGCGGCGCACTCCCAACTGGGCGTACTCGCGGGAGGTCGCCTGGAGGAGCCGCGGCGCGCCCATCCAGGCCCCGCCGAGGATGCCGGTCGCACCCACGGCCAACAGCGCGATACCCGGGAGGCCGAGTTCGGCGCGGTAGAGGTTTTCGAGGGGGCCGGTCGCGAGCCCCACTTGGCTCCCGCCGCTGGAAAAGGCGACGACGCTCCCGAGCAGCACCAGAAACGTTCGGACGCCGCGGTCGACCGACTCCTCGGTGCGGCGCTGGATGAACCGGAAGCTCACGGCCGCGGCGACGAGTGTCACGAGGAGGACGCCGAGTTCCACACCCAGGACCGAGGGCGTCTCGACGACGCTCCCGAGAAAGCCCGCGAGCGACCCCTGGTCGCCACCGGCGGGGTCGGGGATGACGCTCAGTCGGACGTTGGCGACGATGCCTCCGACGACCGCGGCCAAGAGCGGAACCCCGACCGTCTCTGGGATGTCGTCCCTTCGAAGCACGGTCGCGGTGAGGTACGCCAGGCCGCCCGAGACGGGCGGGACGAGCACCCAGAACGTCGCGATCCGTCGGTAGGTGTCGAACGCGGGCGTCCCGCCGAGCGAGAGGCCGACACCGACCATCGCGCCCGTCGTGGCGAACGCGGCGGGCACGGGATAGCCCGTGTAGACGCCGAACGCCATGAACGCCGTCGCGGTCAGCAGTCCGGCAGTGGCCGCGAGCGACGTGATCGAGACGCCGTTTATCAGCCCGGCTCCGACGGTCTCGGAGATGCTCCCGCCCTGTGCGAGCGCACCGAGCGCGGCGAGGATTCCTATCAGAAACGCGGCGCGCATCGTCGAGATGGCGTTGGCGCCGATGGCGGGCGCGAAGGGCGGGGAGTTGCTGTTCGCACCCAGCGCCCACGCCGTCGCCAGTCCCGTCGCGGTCGCAAGCGCGACCAGCGCCCAGAAGGTGACGCTCACCACGGGCCGCTCAACACCTCTGGCTGGTGACGCGTAGCACGTTCGGGCCGGTCCCGCGGCCGTCCGTCGTCGGTCCCTTCCAGCCGGCAGCGACCGTCACCTCCGGTCTCCATTGACGCGGTAACCCATCGGCCGAGTGATAAGCGTTCCGTCGGGACTCTCGGTCGGGAGAACGAGCCGCTACTCGGTGCGGTCGATGTCGAGTTGCTCTCGGAGGGCCGAGAGCTCCTCGGACTCCGCGAGCGTCTCGAGCCGCTCGTGGAAGTGTGTGTCGCAGAGGCCGACCTTCACCCCGTCCTTCTCGGCGGCGTACGCGGCCTCCCGTTCGCAGTAATGACAGCGCATACTAGCCCTCGGGACCCCGGCGGGATAAGCCTGCCTTCTCCGGCACGGTTGGCGGTTCCGCGCGTCGTCGCTCCGAGCGATTACCGTCGTCGACGAGTGGCGATCACGTGCCGTCGACGACCGGCAGTCACGCGCCGTCGACGACCGGCAGTCACGCGCTGCGGACCGCGGTCACGCCCTGCCGTCGACCCGCGCGAGAAACGCCGTCGCCTCCTGTCCCACGAGTCCCGCCCGGCCGAGCGTCCGGTCGTGCGCGTCGCTTCCCCCCGTGCGGAGCAGGTCGGCCTCGCGGACGGTGCGTTCGATCCGTCTCTCGTCCACCGGCCGGCCGTACGCGTAGTAGCGTTCGACCGCCCCGAGCCCCCGGGCGAGTTCGAGCGCGCGGTCGAGGTTTCGGTAGCGGAACGGGTGCGCCAGCGAGACGACCGCACACGCGTCGCGGAGGAGCGCGGCCCCCGCCTCGAACGTCGGAATCGCTCGGGCCCGGTAACAGGGACAGTCGCTCCCGATGAGGTCGTCGAACGCCTCCTGATAGTCGTACGGCGCGTCGCTCCGCTCGACCGCCCGCGCGATGTGGGGCCGACCGACCCCCTCGCCAGGGTCGATGTCGAGCGCCACCCCCAGTTCGTCCTCGACGCAGTCGACGATGGCGCGGGCCCGCTCGATGCGGTCCCGCTGGAGGCGGTCGAGTTCGGCCCGGAGCGCGCTGTCGTCGCGGACCGCATAGCCCAGGAGGTCGACGCGGATGTCGCCGGCGTCGACCCGGAGTTCGACCCCCGAACGAGTCGGACGCCCTCCGTGACCGTCACGGGCGCGTCGAGGCCCGGATGGACCCGGTCGTGGTCGGTGACGGCGACGGTGTCGACGCCCGCCGCGCGCGCCGCCTCCGGCACCTCGTCGAGGGTCAACGTCCCGTCCGACGCCGTCGTGTGGACGTGGAGGTCGGCGTCGACCCGCTCCGACCCGTCGCTGTCCGTCATACTCGGTCGTGGGGTGGCCCGACGCAAAGCGCTTGTGTCACGCCGCGTATAATCACGACTCCTCTGACACGAGAGAAACTATGTCATGACAAACCGTGACATTTTAACACTCAAAGGGGCTTGCAAGCGACTAAGGTCGTACATGGACAACCATTATAGTTGAGGGCGGGTTTCGACTGAATGTAATGCGCCTGAACGGCACCCAAGAGGCAATCGACGCGGCCGAGTACCCCCTCAGCAGCGAGGAGTTCATCTCACAGCACGGCGACCACACCATCGAACTCGCGAACGGGTCCGAGACGGTCGCCGACGTACTCGGACGCCTGGGGCCGGAGACGTACGCCTCCGCCGAGGACGTCACGACAGCCCTCTACTCCGCAGTCTCGCACAAGGGTATCGGTCGACGCTTCTACAGCGACCGCGACGTCTACACCCTCGGCGAGGACGGCCCGACGCCCGAATCGTTCTGAGGCGCTCGTCGACCCGAACACGGTCCTCGACCTGAGACAGCCCTCGAACCGACTCTTCTGGACGCCGGGGATAGACCCCGGTTCGGCTTCCGACACGCCAGCGACTGCACTCTCTCGCGTGGGTTTTTCGTCGGTCGCGCGTCGGACAGTGGTCCTCTTCCCCGGGCCCGTCGGGTTGGCCGTGGCCGAGGTGCTGACGAATACCTAGAACGGCAGGTCCAGCGGGACGCTCCCCTTCGTGTAGCCGTCGACCCGCCCGTCGGGCCGCACGCGGAAGACGACGGCCGGCCGGTGTCTGACCTCCGGTCTCTCGCCCCGGACCGCGTTCCAGTCGTCGTCCGGGAACGACGAACAGTCGACGAACAGCACCGCACCGCCGGCGTGTCGCTCCAGTTGGCCGTCGGTCTTCGTCTGGGCCGTGTCGCGAACCGCGGTGACGGGGCTGTTCGCCGCGCGTCGACTCGGCGGGAGCGGGCGCGTCACCTCGACGAGCGTCACCCTCCCGCCCTTCTCGACGCGGAAGTCCAGCGAGTGGCCCGTCGTCACCTCCGCCTCGGGTTCGAGGCTGTAGCCGGCGTCGTGGAGGAGTTTCGCGGCGTTGAACTCGCCCATCGCCGCGCTCATCCGCACGAGGTCGAGCGACGTCGACGTGCCCAGTTTGCCCGCCATCAGTTCCCGGTAGGGGTCCAACACCCCGGTCGACAGGAACGCCTCGTAGTACGAGAGCGCCTCCTCGGCGGTGGCGTCGGGGAACCCCGCCGCGTGTTCAGAGAAGAACGCCCTGGTCGTCTGACGGCCGTCCTTCGAGCAGAACACGGGGAGGAAGAACCACGACAGGTGTGGGTAGGGCTTCAGCCACGGCGACTCGTCGTGCAGTTCGGCGAGGAGTTCCCGCTCGACCCACTCGGTGATCGCCGCGGGCGCCTCCTCCAGCGCGATCTTGTCCGTCCGCCACAGCGCCGAGGGCGTCTCGGTGTTGCCGACCCAGTAGGCGTCGTCGCCGTCCCAGGCGAAGAGCGCCGTGTCGCCGTTGTCCATGTCGAACCGGCGGGCGTCGTACCCCTCGGGCTGGCGGTACCACGGCCGGGACATGGACGCTCCCAGGTTCCCGTCGAGGTCGGCGTAGATGTCACGCCGTATCCGGTCGAGCGTCCAGCGACCGGGGGCGTGTCTGAAGCGGAGCGGTCGTGCCACGGCGGCGTCTACTCGACCGGCACGGTTATGCGTTCCGTGCCGCGTGCCGGCTCGAACCGTTCGCCGGCAGCGTACTATCATGGTCGTTCCGGATGGTCACCGGAACCTATATATTGGCAACTTTCCAAGATAATATGTACCATGTCAATGGGTGCCTATGACGAGGACGAGCACGAGCGACGTGAACAGAAGACCTCGCGGGTCGACGCCGCCTTCGACGACGAGCGAGTTGTGTACCAGGGGACCATCGAGTACGACTCCGGGGACTCCACAGAGGCACTCCTCGACCAGTTCAAGCGCATCAAAGAGCAGTAACGCGACGCTTCTCACTCGGCTTCGACAGTCACCAGAGCCACCGTCGAGACGAGGGTCACCGCGACGACGTGCCCCGCGACAGCCGCGAAGAGCACGGGTTCGGTCGTGAGGAACGGCAAGAGTACCACCTGGATCAGGCCGAACGCGACGTTCGTCGCGTCGGTCCGCCGGAGCGCCGCCGCGGTCGCCGGGTCGAACGTATACCGGTACGAGCGCCACGCGGCGACCACCGCCGCCCACCACGACGTCCCGATTCTGTAGCAGAGGTCCCAGAGGACGAGCAGCATCAGGTAGACGACGACGACCGGCGGTTCCGGCCCGAACAGGGCGGTGAGAATCGTCGGCTCCCCCGACCGGGGTGCGAAGACGAACAGGTGGGTGACGAGCGCGACGAACGCCAGCACGCCCAGCACCACCTCGATTCCGGAGGAGAACAGGAAGCGCTGGTACGCGGTCGGCAGGTCTAATCTCCGGGTGGCGGCGCTGAACCGCAGCATGAGGACGCTCCCGACCGCCGCGACGCCGATGGCGGCCGTCCCCGCCGGGACGACCGCCCAGAGGTCGTACACCCACGCGAGGACGAACAGGCTGACCTGGAAGATGGCGACCTGGAGGGCGACGGCGGCCGTCCCCGACAGCGACGCCCCCGGGAGCGCGCCGACGATGCTCTCGTACACCCACGTCTCGCCGTACTGCGGCCCCTCCTCGTTTGCGACCGTCATCGCCTCACGGGGGGCGTCACTGTAGCTCCGTCCCCGTCCCGACCGCCGGCTCCGGGTCGAACTCACGCACCTCGACGGTCACCGGCTCTCGCGTGTCGGGGTCGCGGCCGAGCGCCCGGGCGACCGCCACGTCGAACGGCGTCAGGTCGACGTCGACCAGGTCGCGGATGCGCGTGTCGGTCACGACGACGGGGTTCTTCAGCCCCTCGATGAGCGGCCGGGCGACCGAGCGGGGCACGTCGGTCACGAAGTCGAGCCAGTACGCCGAGAGCCGCGGCGTCAACACCGGCACCGAAACGATTCGTGGCTCGTGACCCAGCTGTCGTCCGGTCTGTCGCATGATCTCCCCGTAGGTGAGCACCTCCGACCCCCCGATTTCGTACGTCTCGCCCGCCGTCTCCTCCACCCCGAGAACGCCCACGAGGTAGGCGACGACGTCGTCGATGGCGATCGGTTGACAGGGCGTCTCGACCCACCGCGGCGTCAGCATTACCGGCAGTCGGGACGAGAGCTGACGGATGAGCTCGAAGCTCGTACTCCCCTCCCCGACGATGATCGCCGCCCGGAGCGTCGTCAGTTCCGCCTCCCCCTCCGAGAGGATGCGCTCGACCTCCCGTCGGGAGCGGAGGTGTGGCGACAGTCGGTCGCGCTCGCCGCCCAGCCCCCCGAGGTAGACGATGCGCGCGACGCCTCCCTCGGAGACACCGCGGACGAACGTCCGGGCCGCCGTTCTGTCTCTCGTCTCGAAGTCGCCGCCCGAGCCCATCGAGTGGACGAGATAGTACGCCGCGTCGACCCGCAGGTCGCGGAGGACGTCCCCGAGCGACCGCCGCTTCTTCGCGTTCTCTCCCGGGGACTCCCTGTCGACGAGGCGGAACGAGCCCGGGTCGAGCAGGTCGCCCTCGACGACCTCCACCGCCGACGGGCCCTCGTACCGCGTCGCGTCACGGGTCAGGGCGACGACCTCGTGACCCGCGTCGAGGAGGGCCGGGACGAGCCGGCTCCCCACGAACCCGCTCGCACCCGTCACGAACACCTTCATACGCTCCCCGAAGGACGGAAACGAATTAACCCTTGTCGCCGTTCGCCTCCCATCCGGGCGTCGACGGCGCGCCGAGGCGGTCGTCGACGCCCGTGTCCGCGCCGGTGGCGTCCGTGCCGACCGCACCGGCCGTCGCTTCCCACGCCTCGATGGCTCGGCCGACCCACGACGACGCGTCCTCGACTCGCTCGCGGACCGCCGCGAGCCGCGACTCGTCGACGTCGGTCGAGCCCGGAGACGACGCGACGGCGCTCCCGACGAACTCCGCCCTGTCCGCTGCTCGGAGCGCCCCCCGGACGAGTCGGTCGACGACGCCGTCGAGTCGCTCGGGGGCGGGGTGGACGAACACCTTCGTGCCGACCGCCTGCGGACCCAGCGCCAGGTTCCCCGTCGGGGGGTCGCTCCGGTCGCGGAGGCGCGTCCCGCCGTGGACGCGTTCGACCCGCTCGCACTCCGTCTCCTGGTCGAGCGCGAGGTTGTGACCGGGGTAGTCCGCACACTCCCCGGGGTACCGGTCGTCGCCGTGGATGCGACACTGCAGCGTCTCGGGGTCGAGGAAGACGCAGGCAGGGAGCCAGCGTCGGTCGGTCTCGAACGGTGCGACCGGCTTCGGCGGCTTCCGCAGGCCGACGAAGAAGACCGGCCTTCCGTCGATGGCGGCCACGTCGTGCCCGCCGAGTCGGACCCGGTCGTCCCGCTCGCCCGGTTCGAACAGCCGCGGCGTCAGCGCGTCGCCGTACCCCGCGTCGACGAACCCGCTGACCTCGTCGCGGCTGAGCGGCACGAGGTTGTACGCGTCGTCCAGCGGGACGCGCCCCCCGCGACGTTCGTGGTCCAGCGGCTCCGCGGAGAGGGGACGCCAGTCCAGGCAACAGCCCGCACAGCCCGCGCAGTTCACCTCCATGACCGTGAATTGTTGTCAGATAATATAGATTCTCGGCTCCCAGCGCGCTTATCCGACTCCTCTTCGTACCTCCGCCGATGGGCTCTCAACGGTGTGACGGCTGCGGCTCGACGGTCAGAATCGCCGGCGGCATCGGCGACTTCTGGACGTTTTCGAGCGAGACGTCGGGCGGTATCGACCTCGAACTCGCGGACGGGAGCGACCACTTCCTCTGTTTCGACTGCATCGAGCGCCTCCCCGACGACCGCGACGTGACGAGCGCCGACGTCGTCGCCCTGGGTGAGAAAAACGAACGCTAGATTTACCCGCCGGAGTCACGACGCTCCGGTGTGGACCCCTCCCGGATTATCGACGAGTTCCCCGCGCCGTCGTTCAGAGGTGCCCAGGAGCAGGCACTTCACGACATCCGCGACGCGTTCGCCGCCGGCAACGACGTCGTGCTCGTCCGCGCACCGACGGGGAGCGGGAAGTCCCTCCTCGCGCGAGCCATCTGCGGCGCGGCGGCGACCGTCGAGGAGTCCCGGCCCAGAGACGCGACCGACGCGTACTACACCACGCCGCAGGTCTCCCAACTCGACGACGTCGCTTCCGACCCGCTGCTCGACGACTTCCAGGTCATCCGGGGGAAACGCAACTACAACTGTATTCTCGACGGCGAGGAGGACACGCCGGTCAACCAGGCGCCGTGTGCCCGCCAGCGCGGCTTCGACTGCGCGGTCAAACACCGCTGTCCGTACTACTCGGCGCGCGCTATCGCCTCCAACCGAACGATTGCGGCGATGACGCTCGCGTACTTCATGCAGACCGCGGGCTCCGACGTCTTTCGAAAACGAGACGTCGTCGTCGTCGACGAGGCGCACGGCCTCGCAGAGTGGGCCGAGATGTACGCGACCATCGACCTGAATCCGAGGACGGTTCCCGTCTGGGAGGACCTGCGCGTTCCCGCGGTGGGGGAGGCGTCGGACCCGCTCGAACGCACGATCAGATTCGCCGACGCCCTCGTCGGCGTCTGTACGCGGGCGAAAGACGACCTGCTGGCGAAAGAGGAACTCTCGCCGGACGAGGCCGCCCGTCGGGACCGCTTGCAGGAACTCATCTCGGAACTGAAGTGGTTCGTCGACGACGCCCGAGACCCCCAGTCACCGACGACGTGGGTCGTCGACCAGCCCGACGGCGCGGGCTCACAGATACAGATCAAGCCGCTCGACCCCGCGCGCTACCTGAAGCACACCGTCTGGGACAGAGGGAACAGATTCGCGCTGCTCTCCGCCACGATTCTGAACAAGGAGGCGTTCTGTCGCGGCGTCGGGCTGAATCCCGACAGGGTCGCCCTGGTCGACGTCCCCCACACCTTCCCCCTGGAGCACCGCCCGCTGTACGACGTCACGCAGGGGAAGATGACGTACGAGCACCGCGACGACACCGTCCCGAAGATCGCCCGCTTGCTCGTCCGTTTACTCGCGAGACACCCCGACGAGAAGGGACTCGTCCACTGTCACTCCTACAGCATTCAGGAACGCCTCCACGAGCGCCTCGCGGGCATGGGCGTCGGCGCGCGCGTCCGCGCTCACGGGAGGGACGACCGAAACGAGGTGTTAGAGGAGTGGAAGGCGAGTTCCGAGCCGACGCTGTTCCTCTCGGTGAAGATGGAGGAGGCGCTGGACCTGAACGGCGACCTCTGTCGCTGGCAGGTGCTCTGTAAGGCACCGTACCTCAACACGAGCGACTCGCGGGTCGCTCGTCGACTGGAGGACGGCCAGTGGGCGTGGTACCACCGCGCCGCGCTTCGGACCGTGATCCAGGCGTGCGGGCGTGTCGTCCGCGCGCCCGACGACCACGGCGCGACCTACCTCGCGGATTCGAGCCTCCTCGACCTGTTCGACCGCGCCCGGGGCGACCTCCCGCCGTGGTTCCGCGAACAGGTCGACGCCATGCACGCGCCGACGCTCCCCGACTTCGACCCGGCGGCCGCCCTCGCCGGTATCGACGCGACGCCCTCCCCGAGTCGCGTCGACCGCTCGTCGCGGTCGGCCTCTTCGTCCTCCCCTTCGAACTCGTCCGGTTCGACGTCCGCGTCGTCCCCCTCCGATTCCTCCTCGTCCGGGTCACGTTCTGCGACCCGGTCCGCTTCGGGGTCCGACCGCGACCGCGACAGTCGCCACCCGCTCTCGGACGTCTGGGGCGAGTGATTCGCGGCGTCCTCACCGCCGCTACCGTGTGATTTCGTGACGCACATCCACGTTACGCCGTACCGAACGTTCTCCGAAATGGAACGAATCTCCGGCGTTGCCCGCTCGGATTCGACGTAACTAACACGGTTGTTAATTACGTTAGGTGGATGTCCACTGAATGCGCGAAAAAATTTGTTCTTTGAGGACGTTAGAGCGGCAATAACCGAGTGTCTGTGACGGTATCTCACGGTATACTTAACAACTAGGCATCTGTATGAGTGGTTGTACGACGATGAACCCACACGCCCTCAACACGGCGCTCACCCTGTACCGCAGCAGAACGCTCTCCCTCTCTCAGGCCGCCCACCGGGCCGGCTGCTCGGAGCGCGAGATGGTGCGGACCCTCGGCAAGCACGGAATCGCCGTTCGGGAACGGTTCGTCTCCCACACATCGCTGAACAATCCCTCCGCGAGCGCCGACTGACCCCTGCTCGCGGTAACCGTCCAGAGCCCGCCGTTTTCCCCGCCTTCGTCGTTCTCCCCGCCGTCCCCTCGCTCTCCTTCGTGCGTCCGCTCACACCGCTCGACTACTCGTCTTCCGTCTCCGCTCCCTCTTCGGGCAGGACGTGCAGCCCCGCTCGGCTCTTGAGCACGGGGACCGCCTCGGCGGCCGGGTCGAAGTAGTCCGGACGTGAGACCGTCTTCGCCTCGTACGTCTCGGGGTCGAGCACCTGCACCGCGTGGTCGTCCTCGACGGTCACGACCGTCGTCTCCTGTGCGTCCTCGCGGGTCCCCAGGCGGCGTGCGTCCGGGGCGATTCCGTCCTCGTACGCCGCCTCGTAGTTCGCACCCGTCGTCAGTCGGACGCCCTTGAGGCGCTGTCGCGCGCTCCGGACGAGCACCGGTCCGTCGCCGTCCTCGGGGTCGATGACCGTCCCGGGCGGGTACGGTGGCAGGCGGACCGCGAACGTGACCCGATAGACTTCGTTGCCGTCGCCGTCCTCGGTCACGAGCGTCGGGTACTCCTCGACGCTCCCGCCGAGTTCCCGCGTGATGCGCTTGGCGATGCCGCCGCCCATCTGGTTCGTCGATATCTTGATGTCGACCCCGTCGTCGGTCTCTTTCACCTCGGAGATGAACGCGTTTCTGTCACCCGTCGCCTCCCGTTCGGCGATGTACGCCTCGGCGATTTCGACCGCGCGTGTCGTCTCCTCGCGCGTCGGCGCCCGGTCGTCCGCGCGGACCTGTATCTCGGCCGCGTAGTAGCCGCCGGCGATGCGCCCACAGCGGTCACAGGTCCCCCGCGCGATGAGGACGGGCACCGTCACCTCCTCTTCGACGTACGTGCCGCGGACGACGCCGGAGAACCGACAGTGCATCCGGATGGTGTTCTGATCGACCTGCTCGGGTTCGATGCCCCACTGCACCTCCTCGGCCGAGAGGTGGACGCCCAACGCGCCGCCGACTTCGTCGATGGCGACGTCGGTGTAGTCCTCCGCGCCCACGTCGACCCAGCGGTTCCCGCGGTGGACCGCGCCGCAGCCCGAACACACCTGCACCTCGATGCGGTCGGGCGCGTCCACGAGGTCGAAGTCGGCGAAGTAACAGGCGTTACAAAGGACCGCGTCCTGCTCGCGCGGCCGACCCGGCAGGGGTTCCTCGCGCTCGGGAACCGGGTCGCCACACCGCGGGCAGAACTCGCGCGACGCCGCGTCAGTCATACTCCCCTCTACCGGGTCGCCGTGGTTAAGCCCCGCGAACCGCGCGTCGGTCGGACTACTCTCGGTCCCCGCGGCCCCGCTCTTCGTTCTCGCGCTCCCCGAGATACGACCGCGCCTCGGCGTCGCGCACCTGCCGGAAGTCGCGGTAGAACTGCCCGACGGCACCGAACGAGTCGGGCGTCTCGACGGCGACCACTCGCGCGCCCTCGTCGCGGACGCGTCCGGTGGAGTCCGGGGCCGCGACCGGCACCGCCAGCACCACCTCGTCGGCTCCGGCCGCCTGCACCTGTCGAACGCACGCCAGCGCCGTCGCGCCCGTCGCGAGCCCGTCGTCGACGACGACGACGCGCTTCCCATCCAGTCGAGCGAGCGACTCGCCCCGGCGGTACTCGCGGAGCTTCTGGGAGGCCGCCGCCTGCGCCCGCGCCTGCTCTTCCTGCAGGTACGCGTCGTCGACGCCGAGCCGCGAGACTATCTCGTCGTTCGTCCAGACGCTCCCGTCGCCCGCCACCGCGCCGAGCGCGAGTTCGGGGTTACCCGGCGCGCCCAGTTTCACCGCGACGACGACGTCGAGCGGGGCGCCGAGTCGGTCCGCGACGACCCGACCGACCGGCAGCCCGCCGCGGGGGATGGCCAGTACGAGGTCGGCGTCGACACCCTCCTCCACGAGCCGGTCGGCGAGGCGCTCGCCCGCGTCGCTCCTGTCAGCGAACATACGACCGCTACACGCGGCGTGGACAAAACCTCTCGCCCGGTTCCGTGTCGCGTTCTCGTCGGGGAACTCCCCCCGGTGAGCGTACACCCCCCTCCAGAAGCGTGCCGCACCACTCAGATGCGCGTACCGAAGACGACTCCGACGGCGTCGCCGGTGGTTCGATGGGTCATCTCCCAGGGCGACCACGGCCGCCGGTGACGAACGAAGTCGCTCCTCGCGTCTACGTGTGGCGGCGAAAGAACGCACGAACCGCGTGCCGTCGTCGGCACCCTTTTCGACTCAGTACGGGGTGAAGCCGTGTACCTCTCGTGCGTGTGCGAGAAGTTCCTCCGTCGTGTCGAAGGCTTTCCCGCAACTGCACGTGTGATACGCCGATTGGGGTGTCTGACCAACGGCCATATCACCTATTCCAGCGCGCGTCTATAATAATCTTTCGTAGGTTGTATGCTGATACGTCACACAGCGACGAATAACTAGGTATTCGTCACGAACGTCACCCTGTTCGACCTCGTTTGTTACGTTATCTTGTATGTTTGTGGATACCACTCCTGAGGGGTGCCAGCCTACGACACGATCACCCGGCAGGGTTTATGCCGTCGGGCCAGTACACACTCCCATGCAGTGGAAACCAGATTGGGGGCTCCGCGGTCGGATGGTCCTCACCATGTTCCTGCTGTTCGCCCTCTACATCGTCTTCATCGGCGTGTTGAGTCTGTACTTCGGACGACTCCTCCCCGTCGTCGCGTTCATGGGAATCTTCCTGTTCGCGCAGTTCTTCTTCAGCGACAAACTCGCCCTGTACAGTATGGGCGCTCACGTCGTCGAGGAGGACGAGGCCGATGCCGAAATGCGGAAGGTCCACCGGATGGTCTCCCGCCTCTCACAGCAGGCGGACCTCCCCAAGCCGAAGGTCGCCGTCGCCGAGATGTCGATTCCGAACGCGTTCGCGGCCGGCCGCTCGCGGAAGAGTTCCACGGTGTGTGTCACCCGCGGCATCCTCCGGACGCTCGACGACGACGAACTCGAAGGCGTCCTCGCGCACGAACTCGCCCACATCAAGAACCGCGACGTGATGGTGATGACCATCGCGTCGTTCCTCTCGACGCTGGCGTTCCTCATCGTCCGCTGGGGCTGGTTCCTCGGCGGCAATCGGGAGAGAGGCGGCGCGCCCGTCATCGTCGCCATCCTCGTCTCGCTGGTGGTGTGGATCGTCTCGTTCCTCCTCATCCGCGCACTGTCGCGATACCGCGAGTTCTCTGCCGACCGGGGCGGGGCCGTCATCACGGGCAAGCCCTCCGCGCTCGCGTCCGCCCTCCTCACCATCGAGGGGCGGATGGACCGCGTGCCGAAAGAGGACCTCCGCGAGACCTCGGAGATGAACGCTTTCTTCGTGATTCCGATCAAGGGCGACTTCATCGGCCGGGTGTTCTCGACGCACCCCTCCACTGACAGGAGGGTCGAACGGCTCCGCGAACTCGAACGGGAGATGGAAACCGCATAGATGGGCCTCTTCGACTCGCTCAAGTCCGTCCTCGGCATGAGTGCCGAGGCGGACGCGACCCGCGCGGCCGACCCCGAGGACCTCTTCGGGATGTCGACGGCGTATCTCACGATGGAGGCCGATCTCGGCGTCCCCTCGGCGGGCGAGGCGGCGCTGTGCTTTTCGAACGTCGACTCCACGGACTTCGCCTCCACAGTGGAGGAGGTCGAGGCCATCCTCGACGCCGGGAAGGAGGAGACGGGCACCGACCACTGGCGCCACAGCGACGACTACGGCTACCACTGGTTCGTTCTTCACGACGAGGACCCCGAGGACCTCGTCACCTCCGTTCACTTCGCCGCCGACGAGTTCGTCGAGCGCGGCTACGGCTCTCGACTGCTCGCGGCCCTCTTTGCCTTCGAGGACGAGTCGAAGAACGTCTACTGGGTGTACTCCTTCCGCCGGGGCGCGTACTACCCGTTCGTCCCCACGGGGACGAGTTCGCGCGACTCGAAACTCGAATTCAAACTCCAGTCCGTCCTCGACGGCGAACTCTCGGTCGAGGACGACGAGGGCTACTGGTACCCGCTGTGGCCCGACCGCGCCGGGCAGCATCCGTGGGAGTGACGCCGTCCCCGCCCGGTTCGGAGTACTGACGCCGCTCCCTCGCTCGCGGCATCGGATTTGAACCCTCACGCGACGCTCTGACCGACGGCCCTGGCGTCGTCCGATTTCACTTTCACCACGCTGTTAACGAGGCTTTATGTGTGAACGGGCAGAAGGGAGAGATACATGCCAGACGACGACCTCGAGTCCCTCCCCGGTGTGGGGCCAGCGACAGCGGACAAACTCGTAGAAGCCGGTTTCGAGAGCTACCAGTCCATCGCGGTCGCCAGCCCCGCCGAACTGTCGAACACGGCCGACATCGGCGACTCCACCGCGTCGGACATCATCAACGCCGCCCGGAAGACGGCCGACATCGGCGGCTTCGAGACCGGGTCCGCAGTGTTGGAACGCCGGAAACAGATCGGCAAACTCTCGTGGCACATCGACGAGGTCGACGACCTCCTCGGCGGCGGCCTCGAAACGCAGTCCATCACCGAGGTGTACGGCGAGTTCGGTGCCGGAAAGTCACAGGTCACCCACCAGATGGCGGTCAACGTGCAACTCCCCACCGAAGTCGGCGGCCTCCGCGGGAGCTGTATCTTCATCGACTCCGAGGACACGTTCCGCCCCGAGCGCATCGACGACATGGTCCGCGGCCTCGACGACGACGTCATCCAGGCGACGCTCGACGACCGCGAAATCGAGGGCTCGCCCGGCGACGAGGAGACGATGGAGGAACTCGTCAACAGCGTCCTCGACAAGATCCACGTCGCGAAGGCGTTCAACTCCAACCACCAGATCCTCCTCGCGCAGAAGTCCAAGGAGATCGCCTCCGAACACGAGGACAGCGAGTGGCCCGTCCGCCTGCTCTGTGTCGACTCGCTCACGGCTCACTTCCGCGCCGAGTACGTGGGTCGTGGCCAACTGGCGGACCGCCAGCAGAAGCTCAACAAGCACCTCCACGACCTGATGCGCGTGGGGAATCTCTACAACAGCGTCGTCCTCGTGACGAACCAGGTCGCCTCCAACCCCGACTCGTACTTCGGCGACCCCACCCAGCCCATCGGCGGGAACATCCTCGGTCACACCTCGACGTTCAGAATGTACCTCCGCAAGTCGAAGGGCGACAAGCGTATCGTGCGACTGGTCGACGCTCCGAACCTCGCCGACGGCGAGGCCGTGATGCGCGTCCAAGACGGCGGCCTCAAGCCCGAGTAGGGGCTCGACCGGCGGCCGACGGCCTCTTGTTTTCGGCACTCACAGCGAACCGTTCCCCGAGCGACACGCGTCTCCGTCGGTCACTCCCGTTCGGCGAGTAGTTCTTCGCTCGTCCGAACCTGCGTGACCGGCCGGCGCCCCTCCGGCGGCCAGCCGATGGCGACGAGTCGACACGGGCGGTCGAACGGGTTGTGGACCAGGTGAACTCCCTCTGGACCGGCGGCGAACCGGACGGTGTCGCCCGGTTCGGCCACGAAGCGGTCGTCGGCGACTTCGACCCGACACCGCCCGTCCGACACGTGGATCAGTTCCTCCTGGTCGTCGTGGTAGTGGAAGTGGTTCTGCGAGAGGCGCTCGCCGGGTTCGAGCACCGCGACGTTCAGATTGAACGCCTCGATGTCGAGAAGTGGCGACAACTCCCAGCGCTGTCCCGGCTTGTCCGCTCGCGTCTCGTGGTCTTGCAGTCGTAGCCGCTGCCAGCCATCGGTCATCTCGCTACACAGTGTCGGACGGGAGTATAAACCCTGTCCCGAGCACCACGGGTAGGGGGTTCGAGACGCTCGCGTGCTCGGTCAGCCGTGACGTGCCCGACTCGCTCGTTCCCACAATCTTGGAATCTCTATACAATATTATCTCCGAGTCGAGCGTCCCTCTACGTGTAGGTGTCCACGATGAACGGATTCGCCGTCGTCCTCGCCTCCGAGGACCTAGAGGAGTTGACCGCCGCCAGCACCATCGCGTCCGTCGCTGCCGCGTCGGACGTCCCGGTCGAGATGTTCGTGACGATGAACGCGCTGGGAGCGTTCGAGCACGAAACCGTCGAAACCCGGTCGTTCGAGGCGGGCGCCGTCGGGCAGGCGATGCTCACGCGCGAAGACGTCCAGGTACCGCTGTTCGTCGACCAGCTCCGCGACGCCAAGGAGCTGGGCCCCCTCTCCATCTACGCCTGTACCATGGCGATGGAGCTGATGGGCCGCTCCCTGGATGACTACGTCGACGTCTTCGACGACGAACTGGGCGTCGCTGGCTTCCTGAACCACGCGATGGACAAGCAGGTCATGTTCATCTGAGGCGATCACAATGAGCACACTAACTCCGGACGTCACGGTCGACTCGCGCGGTGCCGGCTGCCCCGGTCCCCTGATGGACCTCATCGGGAAGGTCAAGAAGGCCGATCCGGGCACCGTCATCGAACTACAGACCTCCGACACGGGCTCGAAGGACGACGTGCCCGAGTGGCTCGACAAGGCGGGCCACGAACTCCTCGAAATCGTCGAGCACGACGACTACTGGAGCATCTACGTCCGCACGACGGGGTGAAGAAACCATGACACAACGAATCGTCATCGTCGGCGCTGGCACTGGAGGCTCGGTGCTGGCGAACCGACTCGCGGACCGACTCGCCCCCGACATCGACGCGGGCGACGTCGAGGTAACGCTCGTCAACGAGAGCGAGATGCACGTCTACAAGCCCATCTGGCTGTACGTCGCCTTCGGCAAGCGCGACCCTGAAGACGGCGTCCGACCGGTGGTCGACCTCGTCGACCCGCGGGTCTCGCTCCGCTTCTCGCGCGTCGAGGCCATCGACGCGGAGGAAAAACGGCTGGCGCTGAACGGCGGCGACACGCTCGCGTACGACTACCTCGTCCTCGCGACGGGGGCGCGAATCGTCCCCGACGAGGTTCCCGGCCTGCAGGAGGCGGGCCACGACTTCTACAGCGAGGAGGGAGCAATCGCGCTCCGTGACGCGCTCGCCGACTTCACCGAGGGACATCTGGTCCTCTCGGTCGTGGGGACGCCGCACATGTGTCCCGCCGCGCCGCTGGAGTTCGTCTTCATGGCGGACGACTGGCTCCGTGAGCGCGGCATCCGCGACCAGGTGGACATCACGTACACCTACCCCATCCAGCGCGTCCACGGGAAGCCGACCATCGCCGAGTGGGCCGCTCCTCGGATGGACGCGCGCGACATCCGCGCCGAGACGTTCTTCAACGTCGAGACGGTCGACGCCGAGGCGGGGGTGTTGAAGTCGCTTGAGGGCGAGGAACTCGCGTACGACCTCCTCGTCACCATCCCGCCGCACGACGGCGTGCCGATGATCCGTGAGGCTGGCCTCGGCGACGACGGCTGGGTCGCAGTCGACCGGACCACGCTCGAAGCCACGCACGCCGACGACGTGTTCGCGCTCGGCGATGCCGCCGACGTGCCCGCTCCGAAGGCCGGCAGCGCCGCTCACTACCAGGCGAGCGTCGTCGCCGACCGACTCACGAGCCTCGTCCACGGACAGGTCCCGACGGCGACGTACGACGGCAAGGTCGTCTGCTTCCTCGAAGCCGGGATGGACGAGGCGACGTTCGTTTCGTTCGACTACACGCACGAACCCCAGTTGCGCCCCGAGTCGCGCCCGGTCCACTGGGCGAAACTAGCGTACAACGAGTCGTACTGGCTCACCGCCAGGGGGCTTCTGTGAGGTGATTCGATGAGCGAATCATTCACCGACGCGCTCGCCGACTCGGAGTACGACTCCCTCGAAGCCGTCGTCGCCGAGAACCCCGAGGCCGTCGCCGCGTTCGTCCGCCGACTCGACGCGGTGAACGAACTGCTCGACGTGGTCGCGCTCGGCACCTCCGCGCTGGAGGACGACATGGTGGCCGAACTCGCGGGGACGGCCGCGACGCTCGCCGAGGCGGGCGACGGCCTCGCCACCGAGGAGACGGTTCGACTCGCCACGCTCGTCGGCGAGCGCGGCGACGACCTCGCTGCCTCCCTCGAAACGCTCGTCGAACTCCAGCGGGCGGGGACGCTCGACGAACTCGTCGGCTTCGTCGACGCGCTGTCGCTCCTCACCGCGGCGCTGGAAGACGACATGGTGGCCGAACTCGCCCGGACCGGGTCGCGTCTCGGCGAAGTCGCCGACGAGGCGTCTCGGCCCGAGTCCGTGCGGGGGCTGACCCGCCTCGTCCGCGCGGTGGGTGAGGCCGAGGCGGCGGAAGCGGAACCGGTCGGCCCCGTCGGCCTGGCGAAGGCGACGCGCGAACCGGCGGTGCGGTCGGGGCTCGGCTACCTGCTCGCGCTCGCGCGTGCGGTGGGTCGACAGCGCTGACGGCGCGCACGAGTTTTTATCCCGTTCTGTGGGTTATACATGTGATATGGTTACTCTCGACACGGACTCGATGACGACGCTCCACTGGATCGGGGTCGCTCTCGCGGCGGTGTCCGGAATCGTCCACCTCGTCCTCGGCGTCCGCTTCCTCCCGGGGGCGTTCGGGATTTCGTTCCTCGTCGCGACCGTCGGTTTCGCCGCCGGCATCGCCGCCATCCTTCTGAACTATCGACGACGCCTGTTCTACGCCGTCGGTATCCCGTTCACCGCCGGACAGGTCGTCATCTTCGCGTGGACGGTGGTCCAGGGGATCAACGAACTCGGCGCCATCGCCATCGTCGACAAGGTCGCACAGATCGGGTTCATCGTCGTCCTCGTGCTCCTCCTCCAGCGCGACTGACGCATGATGGTCACCTCCCACGCCGTCGTCGGCGTCGCGCTCACGACGCCGGTGCTGTTCGTCGCCCCGGAACTCGCGCCCGTCGCCGCGCTCGCGGGCTTCGCGGGGGGTGTCCTCCCCGACCTCGACCTCCTCGTCGGCACCCACCGGAAGACGCTTCACTTCCCACTGCTCGGCTGGGCCGTCGCCCTCCCCGTCCTCGTCGTCGCTTCTGTCACTCGGACGCCGGTCGCCGTCGGACTCGCGGCGTTCACGGTTGCGAGTGCGGTTCACGCGGGGATGGACGCGTTCGGTGCCGGCGAGGAACTCCGGCCCTGGGAGCGAACCAACCCCGACGCGGTCTACCTCCACGCCCGCGGGAGGTGGCTCCGCGCCCGGTACTGGGTGCCGTACGACGGCTCCCCGCACGACCTGGCGGTGACGCTCGTCGGCGCGCTGCCCGGACTGGTGTTCTTCTCGGGACCGTCCGACTCCTCTGTGCGCTCGCCGTCGCCGTCGCGGCCCCGTACACGCTCGTCCGAAAACGGCTGCCGCCGTACTTCGAGCGCATCGTCTGACCCGGTCGGCTGTCGCCGTGTGACGGGAGTCGGCACCGCGGCCTCTTCACGAGCGGATAGCCGGCGGTACGACCTCCGAACCGAGCGCTCCGCGTCCACGACAGCTTTACACCGGACGACTCCTACGGTCCGGCTATGCACGGGAGGACGCGGTGGTCCGGGGGCACGCGATGACCGCCGAGAGCGGAGCGGACGTCGGCGGTGGCGGCGACGGCGCGGCGCGACGGGTGCGCTTCGTCGCCCCTCGCCGAGTCGAAGTGGTCCGAACGCCCGTCGAGACGCCCGCCTCCGACGAGGTCCGGGTCGAAGCGTCGCTCTCTGCGGTCAGCCCGGGGACGGAACTGCTCGTCTACCGCGACCAGGTCCCGGCGGACCTCCCGCTCGACGAGACCATCGACGGACTCGGACACACCGCTACCTACCCGCTGTCGTACGGCTACGCCACCGTCGGACGGGTCACGGCCGCCGGCGCCGACGTCACCGACGACTGGGTTGGCCGGCGCGTCTTCGCCTTTCATCCCCATGCCAGTCACTTCTGCGTCGACCCGTCCACGCTCGTCCGCCTGCCCGCGGGCGTCACCGACGAGGACGCCGCCCTCCTCGCGATGGTCGAGACGGCGGTGAGTCTCGTCATGGACGGCCGCCCCCGCATCGGCGAGCGCGCCGCGGTGTTCGGACAGGGCGTCGTCGGCCTCCTCACGACGGCACTGCTCGCGCGCCATCCGCTCTCGAAGCTCGTGACGTTCGACCACTACGCCGCCCGCCGGGAACGCTCGCTGTCGCTGGGTGCCGACGCCTCGCTCGCGCCCGACGCCGCCGGCGAGTCGTTCGATACCGGTGACGGCCGCGCCGACATCTCCTTCGAGGTGTCCGGCAACCCCGCCGCCCTCGACGCGGCGCTCGATACCACCGGCGACGACGGCCGCGTCGTGATCGGCTCGTGGTACGGCGCGAAGCCAACCGAACTCGGCCTCGGCGGTCGCTTCCACCGCAGCCACATCCGCCTGCAGGCCAGCCAGGTTTCGCGCATCGACCCGGCGCACGCGGGCCGGTGGGACAAAGAACGGAGAATGGGTCTCGTGCTCGACCTCCTCGCGGACCTCGAACCGTCGCGGCTGGTGACGCACCGGCTTCCCGTCGAGAGTGCGCCGGACGCGTACCGACTGCTCGACGAGTCGCCCGACGAGGCGCTGCAGGTGCTCTTCGAGTACTGATCCTCGCTGTCGTCGACGCTCCGCATCGCAGGCGCCGTCGGCGATGGTCCGGTCGGGACGAGTGTGGGTGAACGAATCGATAGCAGTCGATAGCGTCGGCGTTCACGATGCAGTCGGCGGGTTCGGGGCTCGCGACGACGGAGAGCGCACGAAGACGATGGTCGCGCGGTGTCTGCCTCGCTCCTCCCCAGTTCGGTGTCTCCGCGCCGTTCGTTCGCCGCACGCCACCGCTGAAACGGTGCGGGAGGACGTGGCTCCTCCGCGCGTGTCGTGCGGTGTTCGCGTCGTCACTCCTCTCTTGGGCGACGAATCCACTCCCACACGACCACCACCGAACTCTCCCCGTCCCGAACGATGCGGCCGCACACCACACGAGACGCACCTTTACAACCGCTCCCCCAACGCCCTGCGCATGTACACCGTCACCGTCGTCCGCCCGCTCATCGCCCAGCACTTCCTCACCGTCCCGAATCCCGGGCCCGAGGGCGACCTCCACTCGCACCACTTCCGCGTCGAGGTCGAACTCGCCGGCGAGGAGTTGAACGAGTACGACTACCTCGTCGACATCGACGAGGTGGAGGCCGCCCTCGACGCTATCGAAGCGCGGTACTCGGACGAGACGCTCAACGACCTCCCGGAGTTCGAGGGGTACAACCCGAGCGTCGAGCGGTTCGCCCGCGTCGTCCACGAGCGTCTCTCCGAGGAGGTCTCCACCGGGGGCGTCGACCGCCTCACCGTCACCATGTGGGAGGACGACGTCGCCAACGCCGCCTACGCCGCCGCTCCCTCCTCGTAGATGCGGGTCGCCTTCGTCGTCCCCGGCGACTTCGACACCACCTCCGGCGGGTTCCGGTACGACCGCCGCCTCGTCGCCTCGCTCCGAGAGACGGACGACGTGACCGTCCACTCGGTCCCCTGGCGGCGCTATCCGCTGGCCGTCGCCGACGCCCCCACCACCCCGCTATCACGGTTTTCGAACCAGGCCGACGTGGTCGTCGTCGACGAACTCGCCCACCCGACGTTCGCCCCGCGCTGTGGTCGGTCGCCCGGAGACGACACGCCCGTCGTCGCCCTCGTCCACCACCTCCGGTGCGACGAGGGCGGTCCCGAAGCACCCGTCGCCCGCGCGCTCGAACGCCGCTTTCTCGCCCGCGTCGACGCCGCCGTCTGCACGAGTTCGGCGACCGAACGCGCGGTCGAGACGCTCTCTCCGTCGCCGCTCCCGACGCTCGTTGCGCCCCCCACGGCGGACCAGTTCGACCCCGACGTCTCCGGGGAGGACGTCGACGCCCGATCGACCGAGACGCCGTTTCGGGTCGTCTTCCTCGGGTCGGTCGTCCCGCGCAAGCGGCCGCTCGCGCTCGTCGACGCGCTCGCGGCGCTCGACGACCCGTGGGAGGCCACGCTCGTCGGCCCGCAACCGGACGAGCGGTACGCCGCGCGGGTTCGAAGCCGGTGTCGCCGTCGCGGCGTCGCCGACCGCGTCACCCTCGCGGGGCCTCTCGAAACGGCGGACCTCGCGGACGTACTCCGCCGGAGCCACGTCCTCGCGCTTCCTTCCCGACACGAGGGGTTCGGCATCGCCGCGCTCGAAGGCATGGGGTTCGGCCTCCCCGCGGTGGTGACTCACTCGGGCGGGGCGACCGACCTCGTCACCCACGGCGAGACGGGCTTTCTCGTCCCGCCCGAGGGCGTGGGTGCCGTCGCCGCGGCGCTGTCGGCGCTCGCCGGGGACAGAACGCGCCTCGCCCGGATGGGCCGGGCCGCACTCAACCGGTACCACGCACACCCGCCGTGGGAGGAGACGGCAGAGCGGGTCCGGTCGTTCCTGTCCCGGTTGGCGGATGAGTCAGTCACGCCCACGCCGGAGGCAGCGTGAAGGGCGACTTCGAGCGGTACCTCTCCGCGAAGGCGACGGTCGACGACCGCGCGCTGAACCGGGAGGTCCTCGCGCGGTTTCGCGACGACGTCCTCACACAGCGCGAGCCGCGAATCCTCGAAGCCGGCGCGGGCACCGCGGCGTTCTGCCGACGGTTCCTCTCGTGGGAGGACCTCCCCGACTGCACCTACGTCGCCGTCGACACCGACCCCGACCTCCTCGCGACGGCCCGCGAGCGCGTTCTCGAAGCCGCGCGCGAGGAAGGGTTCAGCGCGTCGCTCGCCGACCCCTCGCTCGCACCCGGGCCCGTTCCCGACGTCGACGGGGCCACCACCGTCGCGGCCATCCGCCTCTCCGGCCCGGCCCGCATCGACGTCTACCTCGTCGCCGGCGACGCGCTCGCGGTCGCTTCCCGGGGGTGGGACGTCCTCGTCGCGCAGGCGTTCGTCGACCTCCTCTCGCCTCCCGACGTCGAGCGACTCGTGAGCGGCGTCGCCGCCGGCGGTCCCGTCTACTTCCCCATCACGTTCGACGGCGGCACCGCCTTCTCGCCCCCGCACCCGGCCGACGACGCCGTTCTCGACGCGTACCACGCGACGATGGTCGGCGACGGCGAGGGTGACCGACTGGGCGCGCGCGCCGGTCGACGGCTCCGAACGCTCCTCCCCGACTTCGGCGTCGACCTCGTCTCGGTCGGCGACTCGGACTGGTGCGTCGAGCCCACGGACCGGGCGGGCGAAGGAGCGGGCGATGAGAGCAAGTCGTACCCCGCGGACGAGGCGTACTTTCTCGCCGTCCTCGTCGACACCGTCGCCGACGCGGTCCGCGGGAGGCTCTCGGACGAGACGGTGGACGCGTGGCTCACTGCACGGAAGCGTCAGCGAGACACGGGAGAACTCCGGTTCGGCGCGCGGAACCTCGACCTGTACGGGCAGCGAAGCTAGTCTTCGGTCGTCGTCCGGTCGATTTCGAGTTCGCCCGTGTGGATGCGGGCGCCGTCCTGGGCGACCTGTCGCGCGAGGACGGCGCACTTGATGCGCATCGGGCTGATGTCGACGCCGAGCATCTCCGTGACGTCGTCGGTGTCGAGGTCGGCGAGTTCGTCGAGCGTCATCCCCTGCAGTCGCGAGGTGAGCATCGACGCCGACGCCTGCGAGATGGCACAGCCGTCGCCACTGAACGAGGCGTACTCGATGGTCTCGCCGTCGTCTTCGAGTTGGATGTCGACGCGGATGGTGTCGCCACACGAGGGGTTCTCGCCCGTGTGGGTGAACGTCGGGTCCTCGAGTTCCCCGTAGTTCCGGGGGTTCTTGTAGTGGTCGAGGATCTGCTGCCGGTACATGTCCGAGCCCAGGCCCATTGTGTTTCACGCTAGGGAAGAGCGCTGTAAAACAGTTCCGCCACTGCCCACAGCCACCGATATCGCCTCCTCGCGTCCGGTGAATCCGGTTCGTCTTCGACCGACCGAAGCGCTCTCTCCCGCGCTCTCCACCGATTTCTGTGGTCGTACCGACCCGCGACCCGTCGACGCGCTCGACCGGATCAGACGAACCCCCCGTCCGACCCCGATTCGAGCACGTACCTTCGCTCCGGGTAAGTCTCCTCGCCGATGGTGGTCGTCCGCTCGTCGGCGAACTCGAAGCCGAAGTGCTCGTAGAAGTCGGCCCCGGGTTCGTTCGCCGCGAGCACCATCGCGTTGATCCGTTCGACGCCCTCGGCCCCGAGGTCGGCACACGTTCGTTCGAGCAACGCGCGGCCGATCCGCTCGCGCCGGTGGTCGGGGTCCACGTAAATGCGGAGGATGTACCCCGTCGCGTCCTCGTCGCTCCACGTCGCGTGGGAGAACCCGACGATTTCGTCCGCTTCCGCGACGAGCACGAGCGTCCGCTCCGCCCCGAGTTCGGCCTCGATGCGTTCGGGCGCGTACCAGTCGTTGACGGCCGTCTCGACCGTCTCTCGGGTCAGTGCGGGCCGGTAGTCGGTTCGCCAGGACCGCTCCGCGACCGCTCGGACGGCGTCGACGTCTTCCCGTGTCGCCTGTCTGATAGACATGTGTTCACGTACCACGCGAGCGACGATACGCTTTCGGCGTCGGCCGCGCGTCGTCGGGGCTCCGTGGCTCTCAGCCGCTCGACTCGTCCGCCGTCGCCGTCGCGAGCGACTCGTCCTCCAGCGTCCACTTCTTCTCGACGGCGCTGTTGGCGACCACGACGGTTTCGCCGCCGTCCAGTTCGAACCGGCTCTTGCGCAGACCGATGTCGGTCACTTTGCCGGTGGTCTCGTCGGCCGTGACGCGGTCACCGGGGTTGAAATCGGGGTCTCGAAGCAGGTAGACGCCGGCGACGGTGTCGGCGATCATGCTCGACAGCGCGTAGGAGACCCCCAGCGCGATGAAGCCGGCGGCCGTCCCGAGGCTCGCGGCGATGTCGCCCATCCCGAGTATGTTCAGGAGGGTGAGCGCCACCGTGAACCAGAGGAACACCCCGACGACGGTCGTCGCGAGGTTCACGATGAGGTCCTGTTCGTCGGGGTAAATCGCGTCGAGCGTTCCGCGGACCACTCGGAGAACGATCTTGATTCCGACGTAGGCGACGGTGACGAAGACCAGCGCCATGATGAGATTCGGGACCGCATCGATGAGGCTCTGCTGGATACCGATGACCGTCTCCTCGACGAGTTCTGCGAGAAAACCGACGGATGACTGCATGGGTTCATGCCACGGCCGGACTCCAAAAACGGTTCGGCCGCTCGGACTCACGTCGGGTACGCGAGCGAGAAGTGCCGGTTCAGGACGGACTCCGCGCGCACGTCACGTGTTCGCGGGCGCGCCCGCCCGCTCCTCTCTGTCGGTCCCCTCGGCCAGCGTCATCCTGTAGAGGCCCCAGAGGAACAGCACCACGAGGCCCGCGACGACGAGGCCGGTCCGGAGCACGGGGTCGACCGCCGGGGTGGCGACGACTTCGCCCGCCTCGTTCGTCACGGGGGCCGCCCCGTAGGGCTGTCCCGCGAGAATTTCGACGATACCGAGGACGACGACGCCGACGAGCATCGTGGCGCCGGCCAGTCCCAGTGCGAGTCTGTCGACGGTGTCTTGTGGTTGCATCTGTGGTCACCTCCTCAGCCGAGCAGGTACCGGAGCTTCGGGTGTGCGTTCACCAGGCGGGTCTTCTCGATGATCGCGTCGAGCCCGTAGTACCGCCCCGCCGCGAGCACGATCATCGTGACGAACAGCAGCAGGCCCATCAGGTCGCTGTTGACCAGGCCGTGGCCGAATTCGGCGTTGCCGACCCAGAACAGGGTCATGAAGACGACCCCGCCGAAGGCCGCCAATCGGGTCAGGGCACCGACCATCAGCGCCAGCCCGATGAGCGTCTCGAACAGCGGGACGCCGGGTTCGATGAGCCACGCGAGGTGGGTGCCCGTCCAGACGGGGATGGGACCGAGCGCCGTGCCGGTCATCCCTTTCAGGTAGGCCGGACCGGCGGTGAACGCGAGGCCGTCCTCGATGAGCTTCGTCACGCCGGCGTGGAAGAACCACCAGCCGGTCAGGACGCGCAGCATCGCCATCCAGTAGGCCGCGAGCGGGCCGTCAGCTTCGAACGCGAACTCGTTCTTCAGCCGCGTCTCGGGTTGGTACGCCATCGGTCTCACCTCACATGTGCGGGTTGCGGGTGAAGAGGGGTATAAATCCGACCAGCTTCCCACCGGCTGAAAACCGGTCTCGTGTCCCGACCGGCGGGTGCATATACTCTCCCGGGTGTTCCCAGTCCGTGAAAATTCGCTGGGTGTGCGAGAGACACGGTGTTCGTACCCTGTCACGCAACCACCGACAGCCTCGACACGAGAGCTACCTCCCGCTTCTGTCACAAACGATGCGTCCTACCCACTGGCCGACTCGCCGACTCGAAAACCACCGACGACGAGTCTCAGGCGAACAACTGCCGAGCCTCGTCGACAGCGTCGACCAGCGCGTCCACTTCCTCGCGCGTGTTGTAGATGTAGAAGGAGGCGCGCGCGGAGGCCGCAGCCCCGAGTTTGTCGTGCAGCGGCTGGGTGCAGTGGTCGCCGGCGCGAATCGCCACGCCGTGGTCGTTCAGGATGGAAGAGAGGTCGTGGGCGTGGACCGAGTCGAGGTTGAACGACACCAGCCCACCCCTGTCGTCGCCCGGCGGGCCGTAGATGGTGACGTCGTCGAACTCGGTCAGTCGGTCGTACGCGTACTCGACGAGGTGGTCCTCGTGGGCCTGGACCTTGTCCATCCCCAGGTCGTCGAGGTAGTCGACGGCGGCGTGGAGCGCGACGCCCTGAGCGATGGGGGGCGTACCGGCCTCGAACTTCCACGGGAGGTCCTCCCACGTCGAGTCGTCGTAGGTGACAGAACGGATCATGCTCCCGCCGTAGAGATACGGCTGCATCTCGTCTAAGAGGTGTTCCTTCCCGTAGAGGACGCCGATACCGGTCGGACCGCACATCTTGTGGCCCGAGAAGGCGAAGAAGTCGGCGTCGATCTCTTCGACATCGACGGGCCTCGTGGGGACCGACTGCGCCCCGTCGACGAAGACGTACGCGCCGACCTCGTGGGCTACGTCCGCCAGTTCCGAGACGGGGTTGACGGTGCCGAGGGTGTTCGAGATGTGCACGACGGAGACCATCTCGGTCGAGTCGTCGATGAGGTCGCGCGCGTGGTCCATGTCGAGGTAGCCGTCCTCGTCGACGCGGATGTACCGGACCTCAGCGCCGGTTTTCTTCGCGATCTGTTGCCACGTCACGAGCGAGGCGTGGTGTTCCATCTCGGTGAGCACCACCGAGTCGCCCGGGCCGAGTTCCGACAGACCCCACGCGTAGGCGACGAGGTTCATCGACTCCGTGGTGTTCTTCGTGAAGACGATCTCTTCTCTCCCGTCGGCCCCGATGAACTCGGCGACGCGGTCGTGGGCCTGCTCGTACGCGACCGAGGCCTCCTGGCTCAGGTGATGGATGCCCCGGTGGACGTTCGAGTTGTAGCCGCGGTAGTAGTCGCAGATGGCCTCTACCACCGACTCGGGCGTGTGACTCGTCGCGGCGTTGTCCAGGTAGACGAGGGGGACGGTGTCGTCGGGTCCCTCCCCGGGCGTCTCCGGGTCGCCGCCGACCTTCCGGCCGAGGATCGGGAACTGCTCCCGGATGGCCTCGACGTCGAGGGGGTACGATTCCTGCGTTTCCATTAGGGATACCTAAAGACTCGAACAACAACACACCTTCGGTCCGACACGCGAAATGTAACGACACGTGGTTGCGTCGGGTCCGAACGAGTTACCGTGACGCGTTCCCCGTGGTCGCTTCGGCGTACGCGCGAACGCCGTTCAGATAGCTGTAGACGCCCACGAGGACGACGCCGAGCAGGATCAGCCCTCCAACGACCCCGACGACCGGGTTCACGGCGACGGCGAGGAGCACGAGCGCGAGCGCGACGAGGACGAGCGCGCCGACGACGAGGTCGAGCCTGAACAGGAGGGCGCTGGAGGGTGTCATACCGCGCGTACGTTCTCGACCCAGATGAGTTCGTACGGTCGCCTGTGGTACTGGTCCCTCACCGAGCGCCGAGCGCCGTCGAACGGGGGCCTGCGTGTCCGGAGCTTTATCGTCCGGTTCGTGGTACGTGAACACATGACGTTCAGGGAGGAGGGAGAGGCCGCGACGCGGTCGCCCGACAGCGTCTTCGGGCTTCTGGGCGACGAGACGCGACTCGGCATCCTGCAGGCGCTGTGGGAGCGGTACGACCCGAACGCGACCGACAACGCGGTTCCCTTCTCCGAACTCTTCGACCGGGTCGACGTCGCCGACACCGGGAACTTCAACTACCATCTGGGGAGGCTGACCGAACACTTCGTCCGACGAACCGAAGGGGGATACGAACTGACCGCGCCGGGGCTCAAACTCGCCCGGGCGGTCGTCGCCGGGGGCGTCACGGGCGACCCGGTGCTCGAACCCACCCCGGTCGACGCGGCCTGTGAGCGGTGTGGCGCGCGGATGGCCATCGACTACGAGGACGGGACGACCTGGGTGCGGTGTACCGCCTGTGAGGGGTACTGGCCCCGGCGCGGGGGCGAACTCTTCGGCTTCAGCCTCCCGCCCGCGGGCCTCCGCGACCGCGACCCCGACGGAGTCCTCGCCGCCACCATCGTCTACTCCATCCACCGCTTCGAGACGATGACCCGGGGCGTCTGCCCCGAGTGCGGCGGTGCCGTCGACGCCGCGCTCGCCGTCTGCGAGGACCACGACCCGGACGGCGGGGTCTGCGAGGCGTGTGGCTCGTCGTTCCTCGGCGTCGTCCGGTTCGTCTGCACCACGTGCAAGTTCGCCTGGCGCTGTCCCAGTTACGCGGTGGTCAGCCATCACCCCGCCCTGGTGTCGTTCTACTACGACCACGGGGTCGAACACGTTCCTGCCACCTGGGCGGGCATCGCTCGCGGACTCCACTGGGCGGAGGACCTCGTCTCGACCGAACCGGTGACGCTCCGACTCACCGTCCGTCACGACGGGGACCGGATCCGCTTTCTCCTCGACGACACTGGAACGGTTGTCGACGTGTGCGACTGAGTTCTCGCAGCTCTTGATACATTCCTTACAGTAACCCCGTGCTGAATACGGCTATACTGTCTCGCCGACGACAGTCCGTCATGACGCTGAGCACGATTCCGGGCTACGACGGCACCCGGGTGTCCGAGCGGGGCGACCACGCGGTGGTGGTGGGCGCGGGCATGGCCGGTCTGTTCGCGGCGCGCGTCCTCGCCGACGCGTTCGAGTCGGTCACCGTCCTCGACCGCGACAGTCTGCCCGACGAACCAACCGCGCGACGAGGCGTGCCGCAGGGGCCACACCCTCACGCCCTGCTGGAGGCCGGTCGGGCGACGATGGCGGACCTCCTGCCGGGCTGTGTCGAGGACGTGGTCGCCGGCGGCGGCGTGGTGACCGACTTCACGCGCGGCGTCGACTTCTACAACGAGGGCGACTTCCTCGCCGAGGGACCGGTGTCGATGGAGACCGTCTCGGCGACTCGGCCGCTGTTCGAACACGTCGTCCGACGGCACGTCGCCGCCCACGACGGCGTCTCCCTCCGGACGAACTGCCTCTGTACCGAGTACTGCCTCGACGACGCCGGGACGACCGTCGAGGGCGTCGTGGTTCGTTCGAACACCGGGTCCGAGGAGCTTCCGGCGGACCTGGTCGTCGACGCCAGCGGCCGGACGAGTCGGACCCCGGCCTGGCTGGAGACGCACGGCTACGCCCCGCCCTCGGTCGACGAGGTGACCATCGACGTGGCCTACAGCACGGCGTTCCTCGACCGGCCCGCCGGCGACACCCGGACGTACCTCGTCCCGCCCTCGGCCCCCCGTACCCGCGGTGGCATGGCCGCCCCTGTCGATGGGGACCGCTGGATCGTGAACCTCTCGGGCGTCCACGGCGAGACGCCGCCGACGGACCGCGAAGGGTTCGCCGGCTACGCGGCGCGCCTCCCGGTGCCCGAACTGGCCCGACTCGTCGACGAACACGAGTGGACCACCGAGGGGGTCCACTCCTACCGGTTCCCGTCGAACCGCCGCCACCGCTACGAGACCCTCGACCGGTTCCCGGAGGGCCTGCTTGTCGTTGGCGACGCGGTGGCGAGTTTCAATCCGGTGTACGCACAAGGCATGTCGGTCGCCGCGCTCGAAGCGCTGGTGCTCCACCACGCGCTGGCGTCCGACTCGACGAACCTCCCGGGTCGGTTCTTCGACCGGGCAGCGAGCGTCGTCGACATCGCGTGGTCGCTGGCGGTCGGAGCCGACTTCGGGTTTCCCGAGACACGGGGACAGAAGCCGCGCGGGACGGCCTTCTTCAACTGGTATCTGGGTCGACTGCTCCGCCACGCTCACACCGACGGCAGGCTGACCGACGCGTTCGTGCGCGTCCTCACGATGGAGCGTCCCCCGACATCGCTGTTGCGCCCGAGAATCGCGTGGCGTGTCCTCAGACCGACGCGGTGACCTCTCCACCCCTCACCGCAGCCAGAGCAGTTGCGCGTGGAGCGTCCCCTCGATTTCGAGGACGCGCTCCTCGTCGACGATACCGGCGTCGATGGCGACTCTCACCGATTTCTCACCGACGATGTTGGCCGTCGTCGCTCGCATGAGACTGTCGACGACCGCCTCCTCGGTCGCCCGTTCGGCCTCGTCACCGCCGTAGAAGTCCTCCGTGACGTCGATGGAGACGGGGCCTTCCTCGTACGTCTCGCCGAGGCAGTCGGCGTCACAGACCGACACCAACAGACCCTCGGGCGTGTCGCGCTCGCGGAGCAGCATCACTTGTTGTCCTCGACGAGGCGCTCCTCGCGCTTCTCACGCAGTTCGTCGGCGCGTTCTTGCACCCGTTCGGCCTCCTCGCTCTCGCCGAGTTCTTCCAGGGCGAGCGCCTTCTCCTCCAGCACCTCCGCGCTTCGCATTCCCAGGCGGATGGCGTTGTCGAATGCGTTGACGGCGTCCTCGAAGAGGCCGCGCTCGGAGAGGAAGAAGCCGCGGTTGTACCACGCCTGCGGGAAGCGCGGGTCGATTTCGACCGCGCGCTCGGCGTGTTCGAGCGCCTGCTCCGTGTGGCCGTACTCCCAGAGCGCGTACGCCAGATTCGTCTCGGCGGAGGCGGCGTGCTCGGAGTCGTCGTCGATCCGCAGGGCTTCCTGGTAGGCGCCGATGGCCTCGTCGTACTCCTCTAATTCGGCGTGCGCGACGCCCTTGTTCACCCACGCTTCCTGGGCGTCGAGCGAGTCCTCCTCGGCGAAGCGGGCGGCCCGTTCGAACGTCTCGGTCGCCTCCTCGAAGCGGTTGATCCCCATGTAGGAGAGGCCGACCTCGATGAGGTCGCCGACCTCGACGTCGTCGCGGTCGATGTTTCGACGGTCGAGGATATCGGAGAGGACGCGGGAGTCGACCGGGTCGACCTTCGTCGGGTCGACCTTGAGTTCGGGAGGGTCGAGGGTGAACTGGTCGTAGTCGGCGTCGACCCCCTGTCCCTCCGAGAATCGGTGTCTCTTCGGTGGGTCGCCGTCGTCTGTCATACCTCGCGGTTGGCGGTCACGGTGGGTAAGGGTTACGTCACGGTTTTGGGTCTCGGACGTGTCGCGGGGGATATGCGCCTCTTCGTCGCCGTCGACCTCCCGGACGAACTCGCCTCCTCGGTCGTCGACGCCCAACGGCGGTTCGACGACGCGCCCGGTCTCCGACTCACCGACTCCACCCAGGCGCACGTCACGCTCGCGTTCCTCGGAGACGTCGAGGAGGACCGCCTCGCCGAGGTCGAAGGAGCCGTCGAAGCCGGCGTGCGCGACGCCGCCGTCGGCCCGTTCGAGGCGACCGTCGGGGGGTTCGGCGTCTTCCCCTCGCTCGACTACATCAGCGTCGTCTGGACCGGCGTCCGGCAGGGCACGGGCGAGATGAACCGCCTCCACGAGTCGATCCAGGCCGAACTCCTCCCCCTCGGGTTCGAGCCTGACGACCACGCGTTCACCCCGCACGTCACCCTCGCTCGAATGGACGACGCTCGGGGGAAGGAGACCGTCCAGCGGGTCGTCCGCGAGGAGGACCCGACCATCGGGAGCTTCCGGGTGGAAGAGGTCCGACTGAAACGGTCGGACCTGACGCCCGACGGGCCGTCGTACTCGACCGTCGAGCGGTTCCCGCTCTGAGATTCGGCCGTTCGTCCCGGTCGTCGCTGCTCACTTGTCTCTCGCTTCCGAGACGGAGTTCTGCGTTCCCTCGCGAGCGGGACGTCTGGTGGGAGGCGAGGCCCACGGTCGCCGTCTCGACCTGATTCTGTATCGCACTATCCGGTTTACCTCCCGCTCCGCCGCCGACCGACTTGTCCGTCTGGAACGGGCTGTTCAGGTCTCTGAACGGCCGGATTCGTCATCTCTCGCCTGGGTGCTTCGCACTCGTTCCGTGGTCGTTGCGTTCCGTCCACCACCGTCGGCTCTCACGCCTCGGTCGCGCCGTCGGCAGCGACAGACTGGTCGGTGTGTCGCGGCGAACGTCGGTGTGGCACCGAGGTGCCTCGCCTCGTACACGAACAGACGCGTCGGGGTCCCTCCGTCACCGCTGTCCTCTGGCACCGCGTATCGCCCTGTCACTGCCGCATCGGGGTGTCGCGCGAGCGGCGACTCCGCATCTCCCGGCTGATACCGTCGATTCGGGTCACGAGGGACGCGAAACGCTGTTTTCCGGACGTTCGCCGAGCCTGCCGCTCCGAGAAAATACACCACATGTTGCGATATCGAATCGCTCCGACACGGTGACGACTTATATCCGACCGCCGAGACCCGGGCGTATGGAGCGTATCTGTGTCTACTGTGGCTCACGTCCGGGAACCGACCCCGCCTTCGTGGACGCCGCCAGGGCGTTCGGTCGACTGCTCGCCGAGCGCGACCTGGGTCTCGTCTACGGCGGCGGCGACGTCGGACTCATGGGGGCCGTCGCCGACAGCGCGCTCGCCGCCGGCGGCGAGGTGATCGGCGTCATCCCCGAGGCGCTGTTCGAGCGCGAAGTCGCCCACGAGGGGGTGACCGACCTCCACGTCGTCGACTCGATGCACACCCGGAAGCGCCGAATGGCGGACCTCGCCGACGGCTTCGTCGCCCTCCCCGGGGGGTTCGGCACCCTGGAAGAACTCGTCGAGATGCTCACCTGGGCCCAGTTGGGTTTTCACACCGACCCCTGCGGGTTGTTGAACGTCTCGGGCTACTACGACGGCCTCGTCTCCTTCTTCGACGCGCAGGTCGACGCCGGCTTCGTCGAACCGCGACACCGAGAACTGCTCGTCGTCACCGACGACCCGACCGGTCTGCTCGACCGCTTCGCGGCGTACGAGTCGCCCGTGCGCGAGCAGGTCGTCGACGACACGGAACTCTGAGGCGTTCCGGCGGAGGATTTTGGCGCTGCACCGTCGGAGACGTGTACACGACGCTCGTCGAAGGTGATTCGGGCCCACGAGCGCCTTCTCGTCCACAACTCGCGGTGTTCGTCCGCCACGAAACGAGAGGGCGCCCGTCGCGGTTCCGGCGACAGGGGGTTTCGTATCGTGGTACCGGGTTTATATTTCGGGAGTTCCCGTTCGGCGTTCGGAGACGAAATCGGCATCCAGAAGCCGTATTCACGGGTTTCTCACCGAGAAGAGACTGCCGTCGCTTCGGCTGTGCGCTCGTGAACAGGAATCTGCGGGTCGCGTCGATGGGGTCAGGTGTTCGGTCGACGCCGACGAGTCGAGCCACGACGGCCGACCGTCGTCGCCGAGACGGACGTCGCGCAGCGTCGACGTCCGCTCACCCCCCTTCGCTCCCGCGTGGTCTCGTCCCGCAGTCCGGTGCTGTGGCCCGCCCTCGGTCGGTCCGCGAGCCGCACATTTCAGACGGGAGCGGTCTCCCGCTGCGTCCCGTACCGGCATCCGCTCCCGTCCCGTTGGGGTCCACACAGCCGAATTCGGACGCTTTAGTCCGGTTCCGCTGGCTTACTCGATATCGCTGTCTTCCCGTCGTACACCGTATGCGACGATACGAAACTCCCTGGTAGCCCGGAGCGAAGACGGCACCGACGGTCGCTCGCCTGTCGCGTGCGACCAGCCCGCTCGCGCCGGAGACGCGAAAGAACAAGATTTTATGCGGCGCTCAAGAAGTACCCGTCACTATGGGTAAGAAATCGAAGGCCAAGAAGAAGCGGCTGGCCAAGCTCGAGCGGCAGAACAGCCGGGTGCCCGCGTGGGTCATGATGAAGACGGACATGGAGGTCCAGCGCAACCCCAAGCGACGCAACTGGCGCCGCAGCGACACGGACGAGTAACCGATGAGCTCCAGTGACTTCGAAGAGCGTGTCGTCACCGTCCCGCTCCGCAAAGTGAAGGCCGTCCCGGACCACGAACAGGCCGGGCGAGCCATGACGCTCGTCCGCGAGCACCTCGCGAAGCACTTCAACGTCGACGAGAGCGACGTCCGTCTGGACCCGTCGCTCAACGAGACCGTCTGGGCTCGCGGCCAACAGAACCCGCCGAGCAAACTCCGGGTCCGCGCCGCACGGTTCGTCGAGGACGGCGAACCGATCGTCGAGGCCGAGCCCGCACGATAACACACGTGCTCCGCGTCTCCTTCGCCGGCTCGTCGTATATCGGTGTCTTCGCGTGCGCGACGGACGACTGTCTGCTCGTCCGACCGGACGCCGACGCCGACCTCGTCAGCGCGCTCGGCGAGGAACTCGACGTTCCCACGCTGGGGACGACCGTCGGCGGCTCCGCGACCGTCGGCGCGCTCGCGACCGGCAACGAGAACGGAGTCCTCGTCACGAGCCGGTCGACGGAGCGCGAGCGCGAAGCCATCGTCGAGGCCGCCGACCTCCCGGTGTACGAACTGCCCGGTCGCATCAACGCCGCCGGCAACGTCGTGCTCGCGAACGACTACGGCGCGTACGTTCACCCGGAGCTCTCCGACGACGCCGTCGCCGTCGTCCGAGAGGCGCTCGACGTGCCGGTCGAACGCGGCGACCTCGCGGACGTCCGCACCGTGGGAACGGCCGCCGTCGCGAACAACCGCGGCGTGCTCTGTCACCCCAAGTCGCGAGAGCCGGAACTCGAAGCGCTCGAGGAACTGCTCGACGTCCGCGCCGACATCGGCACGGTAAACTACGGCGCGCCGCTGGTGGGGTCGGGTCTCGTCGCCAACGAGACGGGCTACGTCGTCGGCGAGGACACCACCGGCCCCGAACTCGGTCGAATCGAGGACGCCCTCGACTACATCGACTGATTCCGCTCTCGGTCGCCGAACCCGACAACTCCGAGTAGGAAGACTCTTCCCGCTCCTTCTCCCAGGCGTAGACATGAGCCAGTTTACGGTGAGCGGCCGCTTCCGGACCCGGCACGGGCTCCAAGAGTTCACGAAGAGTATCGATGCACCGAACGAGTCGGTCGCTCGCGAGCACGTCCTGTCGCAGCTCGGCAGCGAGCACAACCTCAAGCGCACCCGGATCGAACTCGGGGAGGTGACCGCCGCATGATGGGTGGCGGCGGCAACCAGCAGCTCCAGCAGCTCTCCCAGGAACTGCAGGCCATCCAGGGCGAGATCGACGAGCTCGAAGCCGAAATCGACGACTACCAGAACGAGCAGGACGAGATCGAAGAGGCCGTCGACGCAATCGAGACGCTCGAAACCGGCTCGACCGTGCAGGTCCCGCTCGGCGGCGGCGCGTACGTCCGCGCGGAGATCCAGGACATCGACGAGATCATCGTCGACCTCGGCGCCAACTACGCCGCGGAGCAGGAACAGGAAGCCGCCGCGGAGGCGCTGAACCACAAGAAGGAGGCCCTCGACGACCGCATCGACGAGGTCCGCGAGGAGATCGACGAGCTCGAAGACGAGAGCTCCGAGCTCGAACAGCAGGCCCAGCAGATGCAACAGCAGATGCAGCAACAGCAGATGCAGCAGATGCAGCAGATGCAGCAGGCCGAAGACGACGGCGACGCCGAGTAACCGCAGATGTTCGACGGGCTGAAGGAGAAGCTCAACAGCTTCCGCAAGGACGTCGAGGAGACGGCCGAGGAGAAAGCCGACGCCGAAGTCGAGGCCGACGCTGAGGCCGAGACCGCACCCGACGACGCGGTCGCGGCCGACGCCGAAGCCACGGCCGCCGTCGACACCGACGACACGGTCGACACCGAGGACGAGGACGAGACGACGTCCGCCGACGCCTCCTCGACTGACGCCGCGTCCACCGACGGGACGGTCGAGTCGGAAGCCGCGCGCGACGTGTCCGCCGACGCCGACGCGGCCACGTCTCCCGACCAGGCCGACGCGGCCGACACCGAGCGGACCACGACCGAGGCAGCGACGGACGCCGTCGACGACGCCGACGCCGAGGTCGCTCCCGAGAGCGAGGCCGAGGACGTCCCGGAGGACGTCGACCTCTCGGACTCTGCCACGGACGAGACGCTCGCGGCCGAGGGTGTCGAATCGGCCGTCGAGGACGCCGCCGGCGGCAGGGAGGCCAAGAGCGCCAGCACCTTCCAGCGCGCCAAGGCGTTCGCTACGGGCCGTATCATCATCGAGGAGGAGGACCTCGAAGAGCCGCTCTGGCAACTGGAGATGGCGCTCCTCGAGTCCGACGTCGAGATGAACGTCGCGGAGGCCATCCTCGACACCATCCGCGAGAAGATGATCGGCGAGTCGCGCAAGCAGGTCGACACCACGGCCGAACTCGTCTCCGAGGCGCTCTCCGAGGCGCTGCTGGAGGTCATCTCGGTCGGCCAGTTCGACTTCGACTCTCGAATCCAGGAGGCGGACAAGCCCGTCACCATCATCTTCACCGGCGTCAACGGCGTCGGCAAGACCACCTCGATAGCCAAATTAGCCCGATACTTCGAAGATCGAGGCATCTCGACCGTCATGGCGAACGGCGACACCTACCGCGCGGGCGCCAACGAGCAGATACAGCGCCACGCCGACAACCTCGGGAAGAAGATCATCACCCACGAACAGGGCGGTGACCCGGCGGCGGTCATCTACGACGCCGTCGAGTACGCCGAGGCGCACGACATCGACGTCGTCCTCGGGGACACGGCCGGGCGGCTCCACACCTCGAACGACCTGATGTCCCAACTGGAGAAGATCGACCGCGTCGTCGACCCCGACATGACGCTGTTCGTCGACGAGGCCGTCGCCGGGCAGGACGCCGTCCAGCGGGCGAAGAAGTTCAACGAGGCGGCCGAAATCGACGGCGCCATCCTCACGAAAGCCGACGCCGATTCACAGGGCGGGGCGGCCATCTCCATCGCCTACGTCACCGGGAAGCCCATCCTCTTCTTGGGGGTGGGCCAGGGGTACGACGACCTCACCCGGTTCGAGCCAGAGGAACTCGTCGAGAGCCTCCTGGCCGCCGACGAGTGAGACCCGGCGCGCACGGGCAGGCCGGCCCCTTTTGACGGTCGGCCCCCCTCTTCCGGTATGAGCACCATCGTAGGGCTTCGGTGCCGGGACGGCGTCGTCGTCGCCGGCGACCGACTCCAGGTTCGAGACGGACACGTCAAGAGCCGCGACTACGAGCACGTCTTCGACCTCTCTGCCGACGAGGGCGACGTTGGCGCCGCCGCCAGCGGCAGGAACGTCGGCGAGTTCGCCGACGAACTCGAACACGCCCTCCGCTCGTATCGCCTCGACCGCGGAGCGGTCGGGTCCGAGGCGTTAGAGCGCCTCGCGAGCGACGTCGCCGCGGAGACGGGGACCGAGGCCATCGTCGCGACCCGTGACGACGACGGACGTGCGGCGCTTGCGACCGTCTCCGCGGACGGGGCGGCGCGCGCGGACTCCCCGGCCGTGTTCGGGACCGGCACCTCGCTCGCGCTGGGTGTACTCGAAGACCGGGACGTCGCCGAGCAGTCGGTCTCCGAGGCCGAGACGGCCGTCCGAGAGGTGTTCGAGGCCGTGTCGACCCGCGACCCCGAGACCGGCGAGGCGGTCGACGTCTGGACGCTCGTCGACGAGGATTAGACGACGAGCGTCCCCGCGAGCACGACCATCACGGCGCTGGCGACGTACTGCAGGCCTCGTGAGAGCCGACTCCGGGCGAGCAACTGCCCGGCCCGGTTCGACGCGAGCGCCACGCTCGACAGGTAGACTGCGGTGACACCGGCGTAGAGCGCCCCGAGGAACGCCATTCGTGTGGGGGCGCCGGGACCGGACCCGGCGAACCCCGGCAGGAACGCGAGGAAGAACAGCGCCACCTTCGGGTTGAGCGCGTTCACGAGCACGCCGCGCCGGAAGCTCCCGCCCTCGTGACTCTCGGTCGTCGGGTCGAACTCGTCGGTGCGGAGTGCCTGCGCCGCGAGGTAGATCAGGTACACGGCACCCGCGTACTTCAGGAGGGTGAACGCGGTCGGCGCGGTCTTCAGGAGCGCCGAGACACCGAGTGCGGCCGCGAGCGTGTGTCCGAGGACGCCGGTCGCGACGCCGAGCGCCGAGCGAACGCCGGCGTCGGGTCCCTGGAGGCCGCGGGCGAGGACGTACATGGTGTCCGGGCCGGGTGCGAGAATGAGCGCCACCGCCGCCGCGAGGTACGCGACGAGGAGGGTGGACTCGAAACCGAGGAGGGACCCGACCGGGAGCATCGTGTACGTCTGCTTGACGAGGGGTAGGTAAGTATCGTGTGGATGCGGCCGGGGTCGCGTACAGTTCGACCCGGCCCGTTCGCGAGGTGACCCACGCGCCGACCGGCCCCTGCGGTGGCGCGACAGTCGCGGCTCCGGCCGCGACGACACGCGAGGGATGACCGAGTGACCGAGCGAAGCGACGGAACGAAGGAATCGGCTGGGGAGGCGTGTGGCGTCAGCGCCCCGGCAGCCGTGCGGTCTTTCCCTCCTCGCCGCTCGACGTCTACGGTTCTCGTCTCGTCGAATCCGCACCCTGAGCCGACGAACAAAGCCTTTACCGCCTCCGTCTCGTACCCCGAGCCAATACGATGGTACTCGACAACCTCGGGAGTTCGCTCAGGGGCTCGCTCGACAAGCTCCAGGGGAAGTCCCGACTCGACAAGGACGACGTTCAGGAGATCGTCAAGGAGATCCAGCGCTCCCTGCTCTCCGCCGACGTCGACGTGAGCCTCGTGATGGACCTCTCCGACTCCATCAAGACGCGCGCGCTGGAGGAGGACCCCCCGGCGGGAACGAGCGCCCGCGACCACGTCCTGAAAATCGTCTACGAGGAACTCGTGGGTCTGATCGGCGACTCCACCGAGATTCCTCTCGAACCGCAGACCATCATGCTCGCCGGCCTCCAGGGGTCGGGCAAGACCACCACCGCCGCGAAGATGGCGTGGTGGTTCTCGAAGAAAGGGCTCCGTCCCGCCGTCATCCAGACGGACACGTTCCGGCCCGGCGCGTACGACCAGGCCAAGCAGATGTGCGAGCGCGCGGAGGTCGATTTTTACGGAGACCCCGACGCCGACGACCCCGTACAGATCGCCGAGGAGGGCCTCGAAGCCACGGAGGACGCCGACGTCCACATCGTCGACACCGCCGGCCGCCACGCGCTGGAGGCCGACCTCATCGACGAAATCGAAGAAATCGAGTCGGTAGTTCAGCCTGACCTGAACCTCCTCGTCCTCGACGCCGCCATCGGACAGGGCGCGAAGGAACAGGCCCAGGAGTTCGACGGCTCCATCGGCATCGGCGGCGTCGTCATCACGAAACTCGACGGGACGGCGAAGGGCGGCGGTGCCCTGACGGCTGTCAACGAGACCGACTCCTCCATCGCCTTCTTGGGCACGGGCGAGACGGTCCAGGACATCGAGCGGTTCGAGCCGAACGGCTTCATCTCCCGCCTCCTGGGGATGGGCGACCTCAAACAGCTCTCCGAGCGCGTCGAGCGCGCGATGGCCGAGACACAGGCCGAGGACGACGACTGGGACCCCGAGGACATCATGAAGGGGTCGTTCACCCTCAAGGACATGAAAAAGCAGATGGAGGCGATGAACAAGATGGGGCCGCTCGACCAGGTGCTCGACATGATTCCGGGCCTCGGCGGCGGGCTGAAGGACCAGCTCCCGGAGGACGCGATGGACGTCACCCAGGACCGCATGCGAAAGTTCGAGGTCATCATGGACTCGATGACCGACGCCGAGATGGAGAACCCCCGGTCGGTCGGCGCTCAGCAGGTCCGCCGCATCGCCCGCGGCTCCGGCACCGACGAGGAGACGGTGCGCGAACTGCTCCAGCAGCACAAGATGATGGAACGAACCCTCAAGCAGTTCCAGGGCATGGGCGACGGCGATATGCAGCGGATGATGAAGAAGCTCCAGAACCAGGGCGGCGGCGGCATGGGTGGCATGGGCGGCATGGGTGGGGGCCCGTTCGGCGACTGATTCTCCCGTTCGACCTCGGTACCACGTCGAGTACTCGCGTTCTTCCCGCGAGAAGCCGGCACCGTCTCAGTCGTCGCTTTTCGGCCCCCGCGTCGCCTCGGGGACGCTCGGATGACGTCTCGTCGCTGTGAGCCTCCCTCTTCTGTCTGGTTGCTGTAGTTATCTCTTGACGCGACGTACCTTCGGGGATGTCACACACCGTCTTCGTCACCGGTGTGGCCGGCACGACCGGCCGCGAACTCGTCCGCCTGCTCGCGGCGGCGGACGTCGATGTCCGCGCGGGCGTCCACACCCCCTCGAAGGCCGACTTCCCCGAGAGCGTGGACGTCCGCGGCATCGACTTCGAGGACTCGGAGTCGCTCCGCGACGCGTTCGACGGCGTCTCGAAGCTCTACCTCCTCACGCCGTTCGTCCCGCACGACACCGAACTCGTTCGGGCGGCGGTCGACGCCGCCGTCGAGAGCGGGTCGACCACGTCGTCCGTCACTCGGCGCTCGGTGCCGCCGAGGCCGAGTTCCTCCCGGCGAAGTGGCATCGCGCGAGCGCGGTCCTGACGAGTGAGGGGCACGAACACCACGGGGAGGCGTATCGCCTCACCGGACCGGCGGCGCTGACGTACGAGGAGGCCGCCGCGGTCCTCTCGGAGGCGCTCGGTCACGACGTCCGGTACGTCGAGGTGTCGGAGGCCGACATGCGCGGGTCGCTCGCCGAGCGGGGGATGCCTCCCGCGCTGGTCGACGCGTTCACCGAACTGCAGGCGTGGTTCGACGCGGGCCACGGCCGCGAGGTGTTCCCCGACGTCGAGACGGTTACTGGGACACCCGCGACGCCGTTCGAGACGTTCGCCGCCGACTACGCCGACGCGTTCGGACGCGAGTAGTTCCCGTCGAACCCGCCGAGAAAGCTTATACTCGCTGCTCGAATAACTCTCGCATGCGATTCCCCGAACTCCACGGCCGTGACCTCGACGGCCGTTCGGTAACGCTTCCGGCTGACGTCGGTTCGGGTCCGACGCTGCTTCTCGTCCGCTTCGCGCCGCAACTCAGTCGCGAGGCCGAGACGTGGCTCCCGCTCGTCGACGACCTCGCCGCTGCCGCCCCCGATTTCTGGTGTTACGACCTCCTCGTCCTCCCCGAGTTCCCCGACGGCGTCGAGGACTCCCTCACCGACGACCTCCACCCGACCCTCACGGACGGCGGCGACCGCTCCGGCGTCCGGTCGCTCACCGCCCACACCGACGTCGACGCGTTCCGCCGCGCGCTCGTCCTCGACCGTCCGGCGCAGACATACGCGCTCTTGCTTCGGGGCGGTCGTGTCCGGTGGCGGGCGTTCGGCCCGCTCACGGTGCCGCTCGAACGCAGCCTCCGCGCGGCCGTCGCCTCCCCGTCGGGGGACGCGAACGACCTCGTCGTCTCCTGACACTGTCGCCTGTCAGTCCGTACCGCGTTTCCGCACCCGGAGTGTCGGCTGTAGCGAGACAGGCACGACCGACAGTGTGACCGTCCGGCCGTCTCGCCCGATTTTTACCCTTCCGCCGTGAAGCGCCTCCGATGACCGTCCGTGAGGTGGCGCTGGACGCCTACCGGGAAGCGCTGCCCGCGCTCGTCGCCAGTCTGCTCGGTGGGCTCCTCGCGGGCGTCGTCCTCAGCGGGATGCGTCCGGAACTCCGGGAAGTCCCCGGCCTTCTCGTCCTCATTCCCGCGCTGTTGGCGACCCGGGGGAACGTCTACGGGTCGTTCGGCGCGCGCGTCGCGACCGCGCTCCACCAGGGGTTCGTCGAACCGCGCCTCTCGGCGGCCGACCGACGACTCGGTGCGGCCGCGACGGCGGCTATCGCGAACGGTCTCCTCGCCTCGACGTTCGCGTCCGTCGTCGTTTTCGCCCTTCTCACCGCCCTCGGCACGCCGGTTGCCCCGCTCCCGACGCTCGTCGGCATCGCGCTCGTCGCCGGCGTCCTGTCGGGTGCGGTCCTGACCGTCGTCGTCGTGAGCGTCGTCTTCGCCGGCTACCGACGCGGCCGCGACCCGGACACGCTCGTCGGCCCCATCGTCACCACCACCGGTGACGTCTTCGGCGTGCTCTTCCTCCTCCTGGCCGTTCGGCTCGTCCTCGGACTCGCTGCCGGAGGCGGTGGGTGATGCCCACCGAGTGGTCGGTCCGGGCCATCACCCGCGCGATGCTCCCCGTCCTCCTGGCGCTCACGCTGGTCGAAATCGGGTCGGGGCTCGTCCTCGGGAGCTTCGAGTCGTCGCTCCTCCGCTTTCCGACGCTTCTCGTGTTGGTGCCGGTCACCATCGGCACCGCCGGGAACCTCGGGAGCATCCTCGCGGCGCGCCTCTCGACCGCCTTCCACCTCGGGACGCTCTCGTTCGACCCGCGCGACGAGGCGCTGGCCGGGAACGCCGTCGCCACCGTCGCGCTCTCGGTCACCGTCTTCCCCGTCATCGGGGCGGGCGCGTGGCTCCTCTCGACGCTCCTCGGCATGGCGCGCCTCCCGCTGTCGACAGTGCTCGCCGTCGCCGTCACGAGCGGTGTCGCGCTCGCCGTCCTCGCCATCGTCGTCACGCTGGTCGCGACGTACGCGGCCTACCGGTTCAGCCTCGACCCCGACGACGTCGTCATCCCGCTCGTGACGAACGCCTCGGACGTTCTGGGGGTGGTGGTGCTGTTCGGAACCGTGCAGGTGTACGTGTGAGTCGCCGGGCTGTGGGCGAGGGGTTTCGTCTGAGCCGGTAACTCAGTGAACGTACCGATGGGTGAACGATGGTTCGTCGGTGAAAGTCGCTGAGAACGGAGTGACCGCACGGTACACGGACTCGGTGGACCGCAGCCTCACCCTCCCCAGCCGGTGGCTCGCGCACAGAGGCGCGAGCCGGCCCTCGCGCGTTCACTCGCTTCACTTCGCTCGCTCGCTCATCGCCGCCGGCCGCACCAGTGCGGAGCGGTGGCGCGTGCTGGCGCGGCCTCGTGCCGCGCCGGCATCGTGCGAGGGATGAGCACCGCAGCGAGCGGAGCGAGCGAGGAGCGCAGTCGGCTGGGGAGGTCTGTGGCCTCATCGCGCCCGTGTACCGCGCGGTTGCCGTCTCGTTGCCCACTCTGTTGACGCGTTTTCCGGACACGTCTCCACCGATCAACACGTCTACCCACCGACCACCGCTCACCAGTATCGTCCGGACTCCTTTTCACACCGGTCACCCTCCTACGCGTCATGACCGCGCGCTCGCTCCCGGGTCGCGACCGCCCCTACGTCGTCGCCCCGTTCCTCGGTATCCTCGTGACGATTCCGGTCCAACTGTTGAGCGGCGCGCTGGGGCTGGTCCCCGCACAGACGGTCCTCGTCGCGCTCATCGCCGCCGGACTGGTCGGTGCCGCATTCGGCACGCGGTACGCGGGCGAGACCGTCTCCGCCGCCTCGCTGACCGCGTCGCTCGCCGCCGGGGGCGCGGTCATCGTCCTCATCGTCGCCGGATCGCTGTAGGCTAGCGCTGGCTCTGGTACAGCAGCACCACGACGGCGACGGCCGCGAACAGGTTCGGGAGGAACGTGAACGGGCCGAACGGCGTGGGTCGGAAGCCGAGGACGGCCGGGGCGAGGGGGTTCGACGTCAGCGCGTACAGCAACAGCGCGACGCAGAACACGACCAGGCTGAGGGTGAAGGGGTTCGGAAGCCGGCGGTAGAGGCTCAGGTACGTCCCCGCCAGCGCTACGAGCGTCACCACGGTGAAACTCGTCACGAACCAGACCGCGTGACGTCGACGTTCTCACGCTCCGACATCGACCGACGCGCATTTGACCGCCCGTCACCGAGTTCCGACCGTGCCCTCGGCGTCGCTCGTCGTGCTCCAGTCCGACCTTCTCGTCGTCCTCGGCGACGTCCTCCCCAGAGTCGCGCGCATCGCCGCCTTCATCGCCGTCGGGGTGTTTCTCGCGAATCTCGCGGTCGGCTTCGGCCTCGTCGAGCACGTCGCCGGCCTCTCGCGGTACCTCACGCGCCCCGCGCGTCTCCCGGACGAGGTCGGCACCGCCATCCTCACTACCGCCGCCTCGACGACGGCGGGCTACGGCATGCTCGCGGAGTTCCGCGAGTCCGGCCGCCTCTCCGACCGCGCGACGCTCGTCGCCGTCACCATCAACACGTTCTTCGGGTTCGTCCAGCACATCTTCACCTTTTACGTCCCGGTCCTCATCCCCATTCTCGGGTTCGAGGTCGGCGTCATGTACGTGGGCGCGCGGGCGCTCGTCGCGCTCGGCATCACGCTCGCGGGCGTCGCCGCCGGCGCGCTCCTCCTGAGAGGAGACGACGTCGACCGCTCGGCGACGGTGACCACCTCGACCGACGGCGGCGCGCCACCCGCCGACGACGCGCCAGAGACGCGTCGTGAGGTCGTCGAGCACGCGTGGAACCGGACGCTGCCGAAACTGCGCCGTATCGTCCCTCGCCTCGCCGTCGTCTACACGCTCGTCGTCGTCCTCACCCGCACCTACGACCTCACCGCGCTCACGAGCGTCGCGGACCCGCTCGCCACCGTCGTCGGCCTCCCCGGCGCCGCCGTCCCGGTCATCGCCGTCTTCGCGCTCGACACGACGGCGGGCGCGGCCACCATCGCTCCACTCGTCGGCGTCGAGTTCACCCCGCGACAGGCCGTGGCGACGATGCTCCTCGGGGGCATCGTCTCCTTCGCCGTGTCGACGTTCAAGCGGTCCATCCCGTTCCAGTACGGCATCTGGGGCCCCGCCTTCGGGTCGAAGGTCATCGCGGTCAACACCGCGTTCAAGGTCGTGTTCATCGGCCTCGCCGTGACGGTGTTGCTGGCCGCGTGACCCTCTGAGGTCGTTCTCCGAGCGACAGACCGACTCGGCGCTCTCCGTCTCCCCGTTCCGTCGCCGAGCGGAACGGCTGCGTGGCTCTCCGGTCGGGTCGAATCGGTCGTAGGGGCCGCAGAACCGTCGACCGTGCCGAACGTCACTCCGTCCCGACGACCCCGGACTTCTTCGCGACGGCACCGTCCGGATTGGGGAGTTGCGCCTCGTACTGTTCGGGCGAACTGAACGTTTCGATCATCGAGGCCAGCGTGTGGATCGATATCTGCCCTGGGGCGTACTCGCTGGTGTCCGACGGCAGCGGCGCGTAGCCGAGTTTCGAGCCGTAAAGCGGCGCGACCGCGCGTGTGTGGCTGCCGACGCCGCCCATCGCGATTCCGGCCACCTGCTTTCCTTCGTCGGTCGCCCTGTGGACCGCGTTGAGCATCCGGAGCGCATCGCCGTACGACTCTGCGAACGTCGCCACCTTCGCGACCTCGCCGTACTGCGAACACTGCTCGAAGATGGCGTCGAGCGTCTCTTGGTCCGGCGTGTCCTCGAAGGCGTGATACGAGATGATGACGTCGACGTCGTTGTCGCGGAACTCCGGAATCACCCAGCCGCTCCCGCGGGCCGTCTCCAGTTCGATGTCGACCATCTCGACGCAGTCGAACTCGGACGCGGTGAACAGGAGGTCCAACCGGCCGGTGTCTCGCGCCTGCCCACCGAACCACTGACCGCGATTGGTCGCGATGAGAGAGAGTTCGCCGTCGTACTCGGACAACTGTTCGATCGGGTCCTCCGCCTTGTCCATCCGAAACTCGATTACGTCGGCTACGTCTCTGACTTTTGGCTCCCGTGTCAGGTCATTTGTCGTGGCAGCAAGCGCGAACCCGTCCGGTTTCATTGCGCCTCGTTACTCCATCCACGCATTAAAAACGTTCGAAGCGAACAGTATAATTTCTACTCATTCAAAATAGAAATATACGGTCTGGGGCACACGCAGTCGGAATTTGTGAGCAGTCGTCCACTCTCCGCAAAAAGGACTGCTGCTCACGACCCGGGTGGCTCGACCGGTTCTGTCCGTTCCACGCGAGCAGTGGCTTCCGTCCACGCTGGTGTTGCTAATAAGTAACTTATGCGATATATTAGAAAAGTACTCAGATACTTGTAACTACTATACGTTGGAACTCACGACATATCTACGAACGTTCAACGTGAGCTGACCTCCAGAAAGCGACTTTTTGTGGGCCATAACACGGAGATCCTGTCGTCGCTTGGTTCGTCGAGATCAGCGGTACGTCGTTTCGTCGGATACCAACATAATATCATATAAGTGTCTCATATATGGACAAAAAGAAAATTTACCGTCTATAAAGCCATTTATTTTTATATACATTCATGAAATATAGTTTTTGTGATTCTCCTATCTTCTCATCATTTGTAAACATATCAGAAAATTTTCTTAGTGTTCAAATTGTTATTTCATCTCTATCTCTTTCCGGGTCACCTCCAAGCGAAGACGCCGGGTACTGCCATTGCCGGCCGAACAGAATCCGTCGAGGTCCTTCGGCTACGCCCGCGCCGCACTCTTCACTCGACGAGCAGGGACACGACGGGACACGGAGCGTCGAGGAGAACCGACTGTGCCACGCTTCCGAACAGCATCTTCCCGGTCCGCGACCGGCGCCGCGGACTGACGACGATGTACCGTGCCTCGTGTTCGGATGCGTACTCGACGATCTCCGAGGCAGGGTCACCGATCAGCCCGACGGCTTCCGTTTCGGCGGCGACCGTACACCGATCGAGTACGTCCGAAGAGACCGTCGCAGCGGTCGAGCGCAACTCGTCGACAGTCATCGGTTCGTCGCTGCTGACGCCGTCCTGCTCGGCCTGGACGACCTCGGAACGCTTCATGACGTGCACCACGTGAACCGGGTCACCGAACGCCTCCGCTAGGTCGTTGGCGTGTTCGACGACGGCACTCGCTCTGTCCGAGTCATCAACGGCTGCTACGACTACCATGCCCGATGATTGCTCCAACCGGTGTTAAATTTTTTTCGGCCCCCTCACACGATGGGCGTCGCTCGTCGTTCCGCGAGCGTGGCCGGCCGCGACACCTCCACGACTGACGGTCCCAGTTACGGGCACGAAACCGCCACTGGTGGTTCGAAGGGGCGTTCCTCTCCTCGCGGACCAGCGGTCGAACGACGGTGTCTGGACGAAAGGATTTATGCAGGTACTGTCTGAACCATCGTCCGATGGCCTCCATCACAGAGGTGTTCCTCTCGTCAATCCTCCCTATCGTCGTGATCATCTCGCTGGGGTTCGGCCTGAGTCAGCGACAGGAGATCAGGACGGACTCGCTCAACACCCTGACCCTATACATCCTGACGCCTTCGCTCATCTTTCACAGTATCGCGCTCACGGAACTGGAAGCGACCGCCCTCCTCAAAATCACGGTCGGGGTCGTCGCGTTCCTCTCTGTCGTCGTTCTGGTCAGCTTCGCGTTCGGGAGGGGGACCGGGAAGGAAGGGGCTCACCTCAGCGCGTTCATGCTGATCGCCGTCTTCGGCAACACCGGCGGCTTGGGGATTCCGTTGGCGGATTTCGCCTTCGGGAGCCTCGGACGCCAGACGGCGGTCCTGTTCGCGGCGATACACGGTGCGGTCGTCTTCACCGTCGGGCTCTTCATCGCGTCCCGTTCGGGCGGTGGGTCCGCGCGGGGAAGCCTCAGACGGGTCTTCCGCTATCCGCTCGTTTACGCCGTCATCGCCGCCGTTGGTATCCGTTTTCTCGGTGTGGCCCCCGCGGCGGATTCCGTGGCGATGCGGACTATCGGTCTCCTCGGCGATTCAGCCATCCCGGTGATGCTCATCATCCTCGGCGTGCAACTGTCCCGGACCGAGTACCGGAGCGCGTTGCCGATGACGACGACACCGATCGCGTTCCGCTTCGGCGTGTCGCCCCTCGCTGGACTTCTCGTCGCGTCCCTCCTGGGCTTTCAGAATTCGACCGTCGCACAGGTGTTCGTCCTGCTGACGGCGATGCCCGTCGCGATCGGTCCGATCATCTTCGTCGTCGAGTTCGCACAGGAGGCGCGAGTGGACGGCGTTTCGCTGCCCGAACTAGTCTCTGCGAGCATCTTCGTCACGACGCTCCTGTCGATCCCGCTCGTCACGGCGATCGTCGTCCTGTTGAAATCCGGTCTGATCATCTAACGGCGCGAAGCGCGTGATGTCCGAATCGAACGGACGAGTGTTCGATGAGAACCTGCCGGCCGCTCAGAGCAACCCGACGAGCCTGGGAAGCGCCAGGGAGATGGACGGGACCATGATGACCAAGAGCAGCACGACAGCCAAGGGGAGATAGTACGGGAGCATCGCGCGCATGACTTCGTCCAGCGACTCTTCGGTGATCCGTTCGAGCACGAAGAGGATCAGCCCGAACGGCGGCGTGACGAGGCCGTACATGAGCGTCAGCACCATGACGATCCCGAAGTGAATCGGATCGATCCCCAACTGGGGATACAGCGGCGCTAACATCGGGACCATGATCAGGAGGACCGCCGTCCCCTCCATGAACGTTCCCAGCACCAGGAGGATGAGGGCCAGGGCCAACATCGTGACGACCGGGCTCGGGGAGAAGCCCACGACGGCGTCGCCGATGAGTGACGGAATCCCGGCCAGCGTCAGCCAGTACGCGTACAGGTTCGCGAAGCCGAAGATGACGACGATGCTGGCCGTATCCTCGAACGTGTCCTTCCCGACCCGATAGAGGTCACTCAACGTGATGGACTTGAAGTAGAAGAACCCGAGGAGGAGCGCGTAGACGACTGCGACGAGGGCCGCCTCGGTGGCCGTGAACAGACCACCGAGAATGCCGCCGATGATGATCGCCGGAGCGAGGAGCCCCGGCGCCGCCCTGACGAACGTCTCGAACAGCCGCGTCAGTCGGAACTCGCTCCCGCCGGGCCAGTCGTTCTTCCAGGCCAGATAGTAGACCGTCGCCATCATGCTCCCCGCGAGGAGGAACCCCGGAACGACACCGGCGATGAACAGCGTGCCGATCGACTCCTGGGCCAACACGGCGTAGATGATGATGGGGATGCTCGGCGGGATGATCGGACCGATTATCGCCGATGCCCCGGTGACACCGACCGCCGACTGTCCGTCGTAGTCGTTCGAGGTCATCGCCTCGTACTCGACGGTGCCGATGCCTGCGGCGTCGGCGACTGCGGAGCCACTCATCCCGGAGAAGATCAGGCTGACGATGACGTTCACTTGCGCGAGTCCGCCACGGAGCGGCCCCACGAGTTCGGTGGCGAAGTCGAACATGTCGTCCGTGATACCCGTCTCGTTCATTATCCTGCCCGCCAAGAGGAAGAACGGCACTGCGAGGAGGATCCAGGAGGTCATCCCCGCCCAGACTCGCTGGGTGAGCACTGTCAGATTGAGCGGCGGGCCGATCGGTAAGAGCATGATCGTGATGACCGTCGCTCCCAGCGAGTAGGCCGCGGGGACCCCGATGGCGTAGAACAGCATCAGGAATCCGACGAAGGCAGCCAGTAACAGCTCAGACATTCGTCCCACTCCTGATCGCTTCGAGTCTGTTCCGGGTGTCGATCAGGACGTACATGAAGAGGCCCAGGAAGCTCAGTCCGAGGAACATGAAGCCCCAGCCGACTTTGAACCATCCGATCATGGGAAGTCCCACGTCCCCAGTCGTGATGTTCGCGAGGTAGGCCGACCAGACCAGCACGAGCGAGAACACCAGCAGGATGGCGTTTCTCACCAGCAAGAACGCGTCCGTCCGGGTCGTGATCCGCCTGAGGACGGGGAGGAACGAGATGTCGGAGTCGTGTTTGAACAGGTAGGGGACGCCCGCGAGCGTCATGAACGCGAGGAGGGTCCTCGCCACCTCGAACGTCCACAGGAGGTTGACCGGGAGGCCAATGTACCGATTGAGCACCTGCAGTATCCCGACGACGAGTATCACTCCGAGCAGTAGTACCCCTATCGAGACTGATAGCTTGTCGAACCAGTCCTGAGCCATAGATAGCCAAACCAGGTCATACGGTATTAAATCTTTGTTCCTACATTTCTCGACCGGACTCGCTCCGCTCCGTCGCAAACGGGTCGGTGACGCGCTCTTTTCCCGAACTGCCGTCGTAGCGTCGCTCTCTGACCGGTTCGTCGGAGGGTTCCTCGTCCGACTCGCCGGGTCTGTGACCCCGCTCGGAGGACGTTGGAGTCGAACGGAGCGACCCGAAAGCATTTGTCCGAGTCCGTCGACCGCACGTCCATGGGAGACACGGACACGCCGTATCCACGGAGTCTCGCCCACGTCGCCGTCACGGTTCCCGACGTCGAGGAGGCGCTCGACTGGTACCGGGACGTCTTCGGATGGACGCTTCTCACAGAGCCCCGTGCCGTAACGGGAAACGACGGGTACGGCGGCAGACGGGCCGTCGACGTGCTCGGCGAGTTCTCCGAGATGACGGTCGCTCACCTGGTGACCGGGAACGGAATCGGGGTGGAACTCTTCGAGTTCGCCAGTACTGGGGAGTCGAATCGGAGCGACATCACACAGCCCGGATTCTTCCACATCTGCGTCGTCGACCCGGACGTCGAGGGACTCGCCGAACGAATCGACGAACGCGGCGGTGAGCACTACTCACGGATCTGGCGGCTGTTCGAGGAGGACGAAGAACACCTCCTGACGTACTGTACGGACCCGTACGGCAACTTGGTCGAAATCTACTCACACAGCCACGAAGGGATGTTACTGGCCGAGCCCTGCCCCACGGACGACTCGTGAGCGTCGCCCGGTTCGGGGCGAGTGATACACCTCCTCGTGGGCGATGCGTCTTCGAAGATGTGACGATTTGAAGATGTGACGAACGGGCTACGAGCCACGTTCGACGGCTGACCGCCCTCCGGGGGCGGGTGCATCCACATGCTATAATACGCACCTGGTACAAGAGATAGTCGATTCAGATGTTCTCGTCCGATCCGGTGCACGTCGACCATCCGCTCGCCGACCCCGTTCACCTCACTTGGTGGGGTGCGGGGACGTGGGAGATCGAGATCGGCGACGTCACCCTCGCGGTGGACCCGTACCTGAACCCGACGTCGGGCGTCGACCACGCGCTCGTCACCCACGAACACAACGACCACTGTCACGTCCCGACGCTCCGCGCCCTGCTCGACGACGGCCTGGAGGAACTGATCGTCTCACGCCCCTGCCTGTTCGACTCCCAACACTGGTTCGCGTCGCCCGAGTTGCCGCTGTTGGACGAGTTCGACCCGACCGTGCTCTTCCCGAAGTACTACCAGAAGACGGTGATCGGCGGGGAGCGGAACGACAAGCCGAAGTGGCAGGAACCGGCGCACGCCACGAACCAGGTCCCGTCCGAACTCGACCTCGGTCCCGTTCGGATCACTGCGGTCGAAGCACCCGGCGAGGAGCCGAACATCTCGGCACCGCACGAGATCATCGGCCCCGTCGCCAATCTCGCGTACCTCATCGAGGACACCCGCAGCGACTTCTCGATTCTGGCCCTCGGGGACATCCGCACTCCCTACCCCGAGATGCTCGAGTTCGCCGACGAGGTGGACATGGTCCTGTATCCGCTGGGCAAACCGCTGAGCACCCACGACGACCCGCTCGACTATCAGATAAAGACCGACATGCTGTTTCTCGACCTCCTCCAGCCCGACTACCTCGTTCCGGGCCATTACCGCCACGAGGGCGACTACCCGATTCCGAAAGCGTACGACGAGAGCGATCCGGACGAGTATCGGTTCCTGATCGGCCACGGCTTTCCCAGCGTCGACGACCCCGACCGGTACGTCGACGCGCTTCGTGACGCTATCGACGCCGCTCCCGAAGTCGAGACGGACGTGCTCCCGCTCCGTGCCGGGAAGCGGTACACGCTAGAGTGAGAGAGAACACGAGTTCGAGAGAGTCCGCTCTCGCTTCGATGTCGCGGTCGGACCGGATTTCCGGGGTTCGTACCCACGAAAGAGCCAGCAAACGGGGTGAGTCACACGCAATCGTCGCTCGAACCCGCTCTCTCGTCGGACGCCCGCTGTCGAGCGCACCTCGTCGTTCGGTACGGGTCGTGCTTCAGGCGAGATCCAAGACGGCGTCGATGTCGGCTGCCCACTTCGACTCGGAGAGTTCCTGCAGGGCCGGCATGCCCGCGTCGACGAACGCCTGGCGGTCGATCTCGTCCCGCTGGACGATCGTGGTCCCTTCGTCCCGCGCCTGGTCGTAGAGGGTCTGTTCGTTCTCCCTGATCGTCTCGGTGATCTGGCCCGTGGCCTCCTGCATTGTCGAGCGCAGCAGGTCCTGATCGTCGCTACTGAGCCCTTGGTAGAACTCGTCGTTCATGATGAAGTGGTTCACCCCCAGCAGGTGGTTCGTGACCGAGAAGTGCGACTGGACCTCGTAGAGGCTCGTCGACATGAACTGCGAGATCGGTCCCTCGGAGGCGTCGGCAACGCCGGTCTGGAGCGCGGAGTACAGTTCGTCGAAGGGCACCGGCGTCGGTTGCGCACCGATCTCGCCCCAGACGCTCGTCCACGTCTCGAACTGCGGGAGTCGGAGCTTCACACCCTGGACGTCCTCGGGGGTCGTCACGGCGAAGTTGCTCGTGAAGCCGCGGTTCCCCCAGCGGAACGAATCGCCCAGTCGGAGCCCGTTCTCCAGCAGGATTCCGTTCAGCCCGTCCTCGGGCATCAGGTACTCCTCCTGGACGGCCTTGTAGTGTTCCATGTTCCTGATGACGAACGGGTCGCCGGCGAAGGAGTACTCCGGCGCGAACCGCTGCGCCATCGTCGGGGGGCTCTCGCTGACGATGTCGACCGTCCCGGACTCCAGCGCGCTCATGTTGTCCTCCGACCCGCCCAGCGTGGCGGCCTGGAGGTTGACCGTGATGCGGCCGTCGGTTTCGGACTCGATGGCGTCGATGAAGTGCTCCGAGATGGCCTGGACCATGATGTTCTCCGGTGGCTGCGTGGTCGCCAGGTCGATGGTGAGTTCCTGGCCCCCCCGGACGAACCACCGGATTCGGTCTGACTGCCACCGCTCTCGGTCCCGCTGCTCTCGCCCCCGCTTCCACCGCTGCTCCCGCCGCTGCTTCCACCGCTGTTGTTCTCGCCGTTGCCGCCACCGCTCCCGGCACACCCCGCCAGACCGACGGTGCCGACGGTCAGTGCGAGACCACCCTTCTTCAAAACGCTCCGTCGCGTTGCTGGCTGCTTGTCTCGAGCCATGACTGTTCCGCTGTGCTAATAATTATTAAATGTTATGATGTGGGTGGTTGCGGTGGAGACACGATCGACGACCGAGGCGGATGGCGGACACGGCGGTCGCGGTGGTCTCCACCTCACGGTCGGGGGTGGTCACGACTCGCCGCCGCATCGGGTTCCGTCGACATGGCTCCCGTCGTCTGAGGTGGCTGAGACGACCACACGGGACGAAACGACGGTCGACCCCTCCTTCCTACCGACACTTTTACAACTCTGATCAGGGAACCGCTAGATGGACATGAGCCTGAGTGAAGTAACCGAGGGTATCGACCAGATTCAGTTCGAGAACGTGCGCGTGCTCGTCCTCCGGGACGTCCCCGACGGGCGGACGACGCTGGTGGACACGGCGTTCAGGGAGAACGGGGACGAACTGGTTCGCATCCTCGAAGACGAGTACGGCACCGTCGACCGCGTCGTCATCACGCACGGGGACCACGGCCACCACGGCGGTCTCAAACACGTGATGGACGCGTTCTCGCCCGAACTCCTCATGCCGGCCGACGAGACGAAGCTCTACACGCACCTCGAAGAGGAGGGGTACGACATCGAACCGGACGTCGCCTACGAGGACGGCGACCTGCTGGAGGGGAACATCCGCGTGATCCAGGTTCCGGGACACACCGAGGCGACCTCCGCGCTCCTGCTCGAAGACCGCGGCATCCTGATCTCGGGCGACACGCTCGACGGGTCCGACCGCGGGGGCCTCCCGGCCGGATATCTCCTCCCTCCGCCGGCGTTGTTCAACGACGACCACCGGGCGGCCGAACTGAACCTCTACAACCTCCTCGAACACGACTTCGAGACGCTTCTGGTCTTCCACGGCTCGCACGTCTTCGACGACCCCAAGGGGAAACTCGACGACTTCCTCGTCGAGCGCGAGTGGAACGAGTGGGACCCGCGAACCGAATAGGCGACGTCGCTCCCGTCCCGCGTCTGCCGCGCTCGTTCGTCGGCCGGCACGACCCCTGAGTCGGGTCGGTCGCGTTTCAACACTCTTGAAACCAGACGACATTCTTATTGAGCGGCGCCTCGGTGTATTCTCCTATGGACGACGTGACGGGTGATGAAACGGCCGGACGGCGGTTGAAGAGCGTGAGTAGAGCGTTTCGGATAATCGAGCACCTCCGGACCGAAGACGAGGCCACGCTCTCGGAGATCGCGGCGGCGTTCGACGTCCCGGTCAGCACGGCCCACATCTACATGGCGACGCTCGTCGCGAGCGGGTACGTGATAAAGGAGGACGGAAACTACCGCTGTAGCCTCCGGTTCCTCCGCACCGGCGGCGAACTGCGGGACCGGATGGCGCTGTTCAAAGCCGCGAAGAACGAGGTGGACAACCTCCAGCAGGAGCACGGAGAGATCGCGAACGTCGGCACCATGGAGAACGGGTACATGGTACAGCTTTACAAGTCGGAGAACCCGGACTCGATCGACGACAACGCCCCGCTCGGGACTCACCTCTACCTCCACCGGACGGCGACCGGGAAGTCGATGCTGGCACAGCTTCCGGAGGCCGACGTGGACCGGATCGTCGACCTGCGCGGCCTGCCACAGTCGACGGCGGCGACGATCAAAACGCGCGAGGAACTCAACAGGGAACTCGACCGAATCAGGGAACGGAAGTACGCGATAAACAACGGAGAGCACTTCCCGGGCGTCAGGGCCGTCGCCGTTCCGATCATGCTCGACACCGACTCGGTGGTGGGTGCGATCAGCATCAGCGGACCGCTGAGTCGGATGAGCGAGGAGCGAATCAACGAGGAACTCGCCCCGGCGCTCTTCGACAAGCGCAACATCATCGAACTGAAACTCGTTCAGCGGTGAACCGTCGAGCGCCTCCCTTTTCGAGCAAGTTGAACTGCCTCCAGCGCGCCCGATAGCCGTCGCCACGGAGGCCCGTCTCTCACGAACGACGCGTCGGAAAAGCGGTCTCCTGCGAAGGGCGACCGCTCCACAGGGAGCGCTGCTCCGTGGTTTCAAAATAGTCGAAATCGCGTGAGGCGAACGCCGAACACACGGCCCTGGCCTCGAATTCGCACGAACGACCAGTATAAAACAGGATCGCGAGCGAGCGCCTCGGAAAAATATTACACGCGTACTGGTGTAACGGAAGCGGTCCAAAAGTTCGAGTATTTTGAAACTAGCGCGGTCGACGGGAGGATTCGGCCGAACTGCCCGGAGACGGCCGTTCGAGCGTCGACGACTGGCGTGTCTGCCCCTCTTTATATAACAAAAAATCGTGTGATAAGGGCAGAGAAGGCGGGTGCGTGGAGCGTTCTTACAGCTATAACTCTGTCATGGAACTCCGGTACCGACTTTGAATATGTTGAAACGCGTGTGGACCGCCGAAATCGGGCTCCACGGAGGGCCTCGAACCTCAGTCGTCACCTCCGAGGCACAGGTATATGTCTCGTCGGCTCACATGCTCCCGTCAGGTTCTGAGCATGGACTCTTACCTCATCACAGGCGGTACGGGACTGGCGGGCAACTACGTCGTTCGCGAGCTGGTCGACCGGGGGTACGACGCCGATCAGATCGTCGTGTACGACCTGTACCCGAACGAAGCGGTGATCGAGGACGTTCGCGACGACCTCACGCTGATCCGGGGAGACGTCACCGACACGGAGCAGTTGACGGAGACGTTCGAGCGGTACGAACCCACCCGAGTCGTCCATCTCGCGGCCTACGTGGCCCACCGGGCCTGGGAGAACCCGACGGAGGCGATCAGGGTCAACTGCGTGGGCACCAACAACGTCTTCGACGCGGTTCGCGACTTCGACGTCTCCACCTGTGTGTTCGCGAGCACCGCGTCGGTGTACGGGACCGTCGACGACTACTACTGGATGGACGACCCGACCGTCCGCGAGAGCGACCCCGTCAAGGTCCGTAACCCGTACGCGGCCACCAAGTACGTCAACGAGGTCATGGGCCGGACGTACGACCGGAAGTTCGAGCCGAACTACGTCGGGGTCCGACTCGGCGGCGTCTGGGGACGCGGCCGGCGCGTCGGTGCGACCGGGGAACTGAACGAGTTCGTCAGGCAGGCCGGTCTCGGCCGCGACGTGACGGTGCCGGCGTACTGGACGCAGTGGGACGGCATCAACCTCTCCTACGGGAAGGACCTCGGACGGTGGTTCGTCGAACTCGCGGGCATGGGCCCCTTCGACCACCTCGTGTACAACCAGGGGAACCGGGAGGCGTACGAGTTCGACCGGATCGTGGAGACGCTCCGGGCGCTCTCGCCGGAGGTCACCATCGACTACCCGTCGCCGGAGGAGATGGACGACTGGGGCGACGCGCTGGCGAACCCGACACTCGACTGCGGACGGTGGTACGACGAACTGGGACTGACACAGGAGTGGAGCGTCGAGGAGGCGGTCCTCGACTTCGTGAACTACCACCGTCGGGCGGAGGGACTACCTGAAAGGCGTCTCCCGGGCTGAGCCGACGCTCGTATCGAGTCCCCGTCGCAACCGCCGCCGCCGGGTCGCTGACGGCCGTCTTTCGCCCGACGCGGCGGCCCCGTGGACGCGAGCGTTCGACGTTCGAGTAGTGAATAAAGTTAAATAGACGTAGCGTCTCGGTTCTGACGACGATGAGTAAGCAACGCGTATTGGTCACGGGACCGTACGGTGAGGCGGGGGAGGCGATCCTGAATCACCTCTACGGCAAGGACGAGTACGAGTTCACGTTCCTGAACCTGGAGGACCACCCGGAGTACGAGACTCACGTCGCCGACATCGCCGACTACGACGCGATCCGACCGGCGTTCGACGGCCAGGACGCGGTTATCCATCTGGCTGCGCAGTCCGACGCGGGTGCGGGGTTTCAGGAGGTGATCGAACCGAACGTCGTCGGGACGTACAACGTGCTCAGGGCGATGAGAGAGGCCGGCGTGGAAACGCTTGTCTTCGCGTCCTCCCAGCGTGTGATGGGTCTCTACGAGGAGGACCACGCCCCGGACCTCTACGAGGAGGACTATCCGAGCGAGTTCGACCCGTTCCGACTCTCCCACGAGACTCTCCCGAAACCCGACAGCTACTACGGCGCCTCGAAGATGTTCGGCGAACACATGTGCCGTGCTCACGCGCGCAGGGACGGCGCACCGGAGCACATCTACTCTCTCCGCATCTCCAGCGTCCGTACCCAACGATACGACCACCCGTACGGTGACGCGGAGCGCGGTGTCGACCGGAGCGACGAACACAAAGTCAAAGAGGGCGAGGTCTGGGACCAGTCACAGACCGGGTCGTGGGAACGCGGTAGCGAGGAGTACGAACGGATGGTAAAGCGCATGAAGGCGACGTGGACTTCCCAGCGTGATTTCGCTCATCTGCTCGAGTGCTGTCTGGCGGACGACTCCGTGACCTACGACACGTTCTACGCCGTCAGCGACAACGCCGCTCGGTGGTTCGACCTCGAACACGCGAAGGCGGTCCTCGGCTACGAACCGAGAGACGACGCCTCGGAGTGGGACAGCCCGCCGAACGTCACCAGTCCAGCAGAGTGACCGCCAACGACAGACACACAGTATGAGAGCAATCGTTCAGACAGGACGGAAATCCGTCGAAGTGCGCGAGGTCGAACGGCCCTCTCTGGGTCCGAACGACGTTCTAATCGATGTCGAACACGCGGGCGTCTGTGGCAGCGACGTTCACGCGTACCTGCAGATGGACGGCTTCGAGTGGATCCAGATTCCCCGGATCATGGGTCACGAGTACGCCGGTCACGTCGTCGAAACCGGCGAAAACGTCACCCGATTCCAACCCGGCGACGCCGCGGTTGAAGCCCCCATTCATCCGTGCGGCGAGTGCCACCAGTGTGAGGTCGGAGAGGTGAACGTGTGTCAGAACACCACTATCTCCGGGATGCACACCGACGGTGCGTACGCCGAGTACACGAGCGTTCACGAGGACCACCTGGTCAAGGTCCCCGAGGGGATTCCCACGAAGCACGCGGCACTGACAGAGCCGCTGAGCATCGCGGCCCGGTCGGTGTACGAGCGTTCGACGGTCACGCCAGGCGACTCGGTCGTCGTTCAGGGACCGGGGCCCATCGGCGTGTTGACGGCGGCGTTGCTCGACTCGATGGGGACCGACGTCGTCCTCTCGGGTATCGGGAAGGACACCGAGTACCGACTTCCGCTCGTCGAACGCCTCGGCATCGACACGGTCAACGCTCAGGACGACTCCCTTTCGGAACACGTCGACGCGCGAACCGACGGTATCGGCGTGGAGGCCGTCTTCGACACCACGGGACACAAAACGGGTATCGAAAGCTCCGTCGACCTGGTCAAGAAAGGCGGCGAGATCGTCGTCATCGGCTTGCCCGGTGACCCGAGCGAACTGTTCTTCTCGCCTATCGTCCGCGCGGAACTCGACATCCGGGCCGCGTACGGCGCGACGAAGGCGAACTTCAAACAGGCGCTCCGTATGCTCGAAATGGAGAACATCGACGCGGACACCATCATCGACACCCGGTACACGTCCGACGAACCCGCAGCGGTGTTCGAGGACTTCCTCGCGGGACGGACGTGTAAACCGATGTTCTCGTTCTGACTCCTCCGCCTCGTCGTCCTCACCCGTGGCACCGCTCGTCTCTCCATCCGTCGCTGTGACCCCCCGCATACGACCTCCCCGAATGCGTGGTCGCTCCTTCTCCCCGCGTCTGTCGATATCGGTAAGTTAACGTAGCACAGGCGTGTCCGCCGGTGTATGCACACCGTAAACCCGGATATCGAACGACCGGACCGTGAGGTAGTCGCCGCGTTCGAGGGCGTTCCGAGTTCCATCGCCTCGGACGTCACTGGAAACGTGCGTTTCGCGATGGACTCCGGCATCAAACCGGTCTACGAGGGCGCCGACCTCGCCGGGACGGCGGTGACGGTCAAGGCCGAACCGGGGGACAACCTCGTCATCCACAAGGCCATCACGATGGCCGAACCCGGCGACGTCCTCGTCATCGACGCGAACGGCTACGTCGAGACGGGCCACCTCGGCGAACTCATGTGCGCCTCCTGTAAGGCGAACGACCTCGCGGGCATCGTCATCGACGGCGCGATTCGGGACCGTCTCGACATCGCCGAGATGGAGTTTCCGGTGTACGCACGCGGCGTTCACCCGCAGGGCCCGCTGAAGCAGAACGCCGGGTCGATCAACGTCACCGTCACGTGTGGCAACGTCGCTGTCGACCCCGGAGACGTTCTGGTCGGCGACGACGAGGGCGTCACGGTCGTTCCGAGGGCGGAGGCCGAACGCGTCCTCGAAGCCGCGAAAGAGAAGATGACCGCCGAAAAGAACACGCGAGAACGGGTCGAAGACGGCGAGTACCTGTTCGAGATGAAGGGCTACGACAAACTCTACGAGGAACTCGACGTCGTCGGCCCCGAAGACTCCGTACAGTAGCGTCTCGCGGGACTGTCCTTCACTCTAGAGTACGACACCCCGTCGAGAGTGGAGACGGGCGAGAAGTACAGTGGGCGGCCCGTCGTCGAGATAGCCGACTGTCCAGACGCCTCGAAATCGGATCTCTCGCGGTAAGCGCAATGGCGATACGATTACATATCAGAAAAAATTTTATGTCGAAAGTAATACTGCTATCCAGTATAAATTCTCAAATAATTCACTAATCAACCACCATTTGGGATATTATTCTCATAAATAGGAAAAATATATGGATAATAGAATAGAATATGGGAAAATAAGTGGATTATTTAACAGAAATATTGTTGGACACAGCGTCTTCGATGGATAACGTATGCACACTGCATATTTCAGGGTCTATGGGCGAATTAAGAACGCTATCAGACGAACTGGACGACGTCCAGTCGATATCATGAAATACATCGAAACAAACCTTTTCGAGATATAGTAATATTATTTATATCATAGATTCGGTGTTACGTTCGACCGACGACACCGTCACTGTTCGGGACGACCTCGGCGATTCTGAGGTCCTGTGCGTCCGCGAGGACGACTCCCTCGGCGCTCATCCGCGAGAGGACGACGTTGGCCAGTCCGTTGAACACGCCTCGGACTCCGTCGCTCCGTTCCGGACCGGCGTCACGGATCGTGGACCGCACCGGTCGGGCCGCCGATGGTGGCCTCGAACCGTCCCTCGCCGTCGCTCTCCTCGTCGAGCGCGTCTAGTTCCCGACACCGCTGTGCGACGGCCCCTCGTTGCCGAGAACCACGTGACGGCCCCCATCGAGTGCCGTCACGACGTGGCTGAACGACGGCTCCGCATCGTCCAGCGTCGTCGGGGTCGTCTCGACGAGGCAGTCGTCCCCCGCGTACAGCGCAGCCTCCGTGTCGTCGCCGAGGTCCCCCGACTCTCGTTTCCGCGCGAGTGCACCCGAAACGTCCACTCCTCTCTCGTCCACGACCGCACTGTTCGAGTCGGCGGGCGCCGTGACGGTGCGACCGTACGACTCGGCGAACGCTGCCACCGTCGAACCGACCGCTCCGGCTCAGACGACTGCGAGTTTCATCCGTCCGCACCGGCGACGTCGTGCGGTTCGATCAGTCGCAGGTCCTTGTCGTCGGCGATGTCGCGGATGACCTCCATCGTCCTCTCGACCTCGCCCATGGCGGTCGACACCTTCAGCCGGGCGCTGGAGACGTCCCGTGTCCCCTCCGGAGCGGACAGCGACAGTTCCGTTATCGAGGTGTTGGACTCCTCGCGGATTCGTGTCAGCGTGTCAGAGAGCCCCGTATCCACCAGATGTCCGGAGACGATGACCGTGATGGATTCGCTGTACCGTTCCGCGCCCGCCTGCACGACGTTGATGCCGGCCTCACGGAGGCCAGTCACGATGTCGTCGAACCGTTCCGGTGTCGCTTCCACGTCGATCTCGACGGGAATGTGACCGCGCGGCGTGACGCTTCCCCGCTCGTGGAAGATCGACAGCAGGTTCCCCCCGTTGTCCGCGACGGGTTCGAGTGCGCGCAGCAGTTCACCCGGTTCGTCGACCAGCTCCAGCCGGATCGTGTGTGCGTGTGCTCGTTCGGTGTTTTGACTCATTGTCCGGTGATTTCGTCCTACGCTTGAGTAGGTACTGGTTTGGTCACTCACCGCTCAGTTCGGCCGGTTTCGGCCCCAGCGAGCGACCCAGCGCGACGAGCGCCGGACGGTCGGACGACCCTTTCGGTCGGTCAGTACAGTTCCCCGCCGAGCGGAACCGACTCGTCGGGCGTCACCAGCACGGGCTTGCCGTCGTCGCCGGGGACCCCGACGGTCAGCGCCTCCGACTCGAAGCCGGCGATGTTGACGACGCCGAGGTCGACCGCACAGAGCACCTGCCGGCCCACGACCTCCTCGACCGTGTGGTGGTAGCCGAGCTGGGCGGCCGACTGGACCGTTCGCGCCCCCAAGTCGACTTCGAGTTTGAACAGTTCGGGCTTGCGCGCCTCGGGGAACGGCTCCGCCGACAGGACTTCGCCGACGACGATGGTGGCGTCGAACGGACTGGTCATGTCCTCTCCTCCCACCCCCGCCGCATAAATCCGGAGTAAGATACTCAACCGTGCCCCACGCACACACTCACCATGACAGACAGCCGACGCTACGAGTTCGAGGGGAAGACGCCGACCATCGCCGACTCGGCGAACGTCGCTCAGGACGCGACGCTCGTCGGCGACGTCCGCATCGGGCCCGATTCGAGCATCTGGCCCGGGGTCGTTCTTCGCGGGGACATCGGACCGGTCATCGTCGGCGGCCAGTCGCACGTCGGCGATAACGCCGTCCTCCACGCCGCCCGACTCGGTGACCGCGTGATGGTCGGCCACGGCGCCGTGTTGAACGAGACGACCGTCGGCGACGGGTCGATGGTCGGCTTCAACTCCACCGTCTCGGACACCCGCATCGGCGAGGGGAGCATCGTCGCCGTCGGGACCGTCATCCCCGAAGGACTCGACGTCCCCGCGGAGTCGTTCGCGCGCGGCGCGCCCGCGACGGTGACGCCGCTCTCGGAGACGACGTTCGACGTCGAAGAAGCGTTCGAGGCGTACTCCTCGGGCGACTACTCCGACCTCGCGAACCGACACACGGACCTGTTCGAGTGAGCGACCGAGACGCGGGACGACGGGCGGCCGCTTCTGCTCTCGGGTAGTTCAGCGGTCGGGACGGACCGGTTTGCCGTCCTCCGTCGGCGGGGCGATGGAGTCGATGTACGCCTCCACGGAGGGCGACCGCACCGTCACCTGCACCTCGATGTCGCCGAGTTCGTCGGGGTTCCCCACCGAGAAGTTGACGACGCCCTTGAACGCGGCCTGCTTCTTCAGCGCGAACGAAAAGCCCTCGTCGTCGGCGCGTCGGAAGAACTCCCGCCGCGCCGAGTCGAGAATCTCCTGTTCGTGGAGGCGCTCGGAGAACCGTTCCAGCGAGTGCGTCTCGGCGACGACCTGGCCGGGTTCGTGCGTGACGTCGGCGTTCGGGAAGAGGTTCGCGACGGCGTCGGCGACGCGGTCTTTGATCTCCGTGTCCCGGACCGGGGCGACGATTCGGGCGTCGATGCTGTACACGTCGGTCATCGGCTCCCCTCCGTCTCGGTCTCGGGGGCCGGCACGTCGAGGACGCGTCGGACTCTCTCCCGAAAGGCCTCCAGCGAGTCGGTGTTGTTGATGACGACGTCGGCGCGCTCCATCGCCTCGTCCATCCCGAACTCGAGTTCGCGCTGCTCGCGTTCGAGCAGCGCGTCGCGGTCCTGGTCGGTCAGGTCGCGGCCGCGTTCTGCCAGTCGCTCGGCGCGCACCTCGAACGGCGCTTCGACGCTCACGAGCGTGAAGTCGTCGCCGAACGCCTCCTCGAACGCGTCCACCTCGATTCCGGATCGGAGGCCGTCGACGACGACCGCCTCGTTCGTTTCGAGGTACTCTCGGACCATCGGGAGCGACCGCTCGGCGATGGCCGCGGGGCCGTTCTCCTCGCGGAGCGCGCGGGCGACGGTCCCGTGTTCCTCGGGCGGCAGCCCCCGCGTTTCGGTCTCGGCGCGGACGACGTCACCCATGGTCACCACGGGGATGCCCGCCCGCTCCGCGACGGCCGCAGCCTCGCCTTTCCCACTGCCGGGGAGGCCGACGGTCCCGATGACTCTCATGTGGCCCCGTATTCACCCACGTCATTTCACTCCGTCGGGTCGTCGCCGCCGCTCCGGTGGGTCGCTTTCGCCCCGGAGTCTCCGTCTTTCTCCTCTGAACCACCCGCCTCTCACGCCCGGGCGGCACGCACCGGTCGCGTCGAGCGTTGTTTTTATCGACTGGCCGCGTACCTCCGGGTATGTCCCAACGGTCCCTCCTCGTCCGCGCGCTGTGGTTCGTCTTCGTCGGATGGTGGGCGACGCCCGCCGTCGTGAACATCGCGTGGCTGCTCAACGCGACTGTCGTTTTGCTCCCGCTCGGCATCAAACTCATCAACCTCGTCCCCACGGTGCTCACACTCCGCGAACCGCGGTCGGTCACCGACCCCGATACTTCCGGCAGCGGGCAGCGCTCGCTCCTCGTCCGGGCGGTGTACTTCATCGTGGTGGGCTGGTGGCTCTCGTGGCTCTGGGCCAACGTCGCTGCGTTCCTCGCGGTGACCATCGTCGGACTGCCGGTGGCGGTGTGGATGTTCAATCGGCTCCCGTACGTGACGTCGCTCTATCGGTTCGACGGGTAATCGATGTCGGTGTGACCGGACTTCATCCAACTCGTCTAACGAGTGAGTTCGTGTGTGGTTCCGAGGGGGAGCGACACATCGGCGAGAGACGACTCGGAGTCGCCAGGGCGGTGAAGCCACGGGTCTCCCCAGCCGATTCGCTTCCTCACTCGCTCTGCTCGTTCGTCGCTCATCCACTGAAGCGACTCCGTCGCTTCAAGCCTCCACTCGTTTCACTCGCGGAGACCTCGCGTACGGGTCGCGGCCGGAACCGCGACCGTCGCGCCACCGCAAACCGAGCCAAATCAGTATCCCTTTTGTATCGCCGTCGTTTTCTATCGGACGAGGGCACGTAGCTCAGCCTGGATTAGAGCGTCGGACTTCTATCCCCGTCGGTGTTCCGTCGGGGGAAGACATCCGATGGTCGTGGGTTCAAATCCCATCGTGCTCGCTTCTGCGGGAGTCCCCCCGTGTTCGCTACGGACCGTGAACTCCGTCTCGCTCGCTTCGACTCGCCTACTCGCTCGTCCTGCCGGTCACCCAGATGTCGTACCGGGTGAACTCGAACTCGCTGTCGATTTCGACGTCGAACTCCCACGTCTCGTCCGGTCCGAGACTGTCGATGGCTTCCTGGCTGTCGACCTGGAAGCGGTCGAGCGTCTCCTCTCTCTCGTTCTTCGGGGCCAGGTGGACCTCGACGTACGTGAACGCGCGTTCGCTGACGTTCTCGACCGTCCCCCTGACGCCTTCGACGTCGCCTTCCTGGTAGTACTCGTGTTCGACGATCTGCAGGGCGTCCTCGGACTCGTCGGTGACCGTCCCCTCGACGCCGGCGCTCGTCCCGGTTGCGGTCCCCGCGTCCGTCGCCGTGTCGGTCCCGGTCGGTTCGGCGGTCTCGGGGGCTTCGCTCTCCGTAATCGCGTCGTTCGCCGTCGCCGTCCCCGTCGTGTCAATCGCGTCCGTCCCCGAGTCACCTCCCGCCGACCCGGCCGACCCGGTGTCGTTCGACTCTCCGGTACAGCCTGCGACACCCAGTCCGAGCGCCGTCGCGCCGGTCAGCTTCAACAGCCGTCGTCTGCTCGATTCCATGGTTCGTACCTACGGCTTGGTGGCCGGTCGTGTTCTCCCCTGTGCATGCATTTGCAACGCGCTCGGTCCTCGGTCCGACGACCCGGTTGGTTCGCATGGCCGTCGCTCAGCGTCGAAAAAACGGAGAAGGTCGGTGTCGGTCGGGAGGCGGTGCAGTGCAGTCGGTCTGGCGGTGGAGCGGTGTGAATTCCTAGACTGGACTTCACACCTCGCGGGTCGCGTACGCTCACGGGGAGTGGGACTCCCCGTTCGCTTCGAGGCTTCCCTTCGGTCAGCCTCGCTCGCTCCCCGCTCGGAAACGAGGTTTCTACGGAACCTCGCTTACATCGCGCCGCCCATACCGCCCATGCCGCCCATGCCGCCGCCCATACCGCCCATGCCGCCGCCCGGCGGCATGTCCTCGTCGTCGCCGTCGTCGCTGCCGCCGCCCTTGAGGTCGCCCGCAGCGATGACGTCGTCGATGCGGAGGATCATGACCGCGGCCTCGGTGGCGCTCTCGATGGCCTGCGTCTTCACGCGGAGCGGCTCGACGACGCCCTCTTCCTCCATGTCGATGACCTCGCCGGAGTAGGCGTCGAGGCCGGCCGCGAACTGGCCCGAATCGTGCTTCTGGCGCAGGTCCACGAGCGAGTCGATGGGGTCGAGCCCGGCGTTCTCGGCGAGCGTGCGCGGGACGACGTCGAGCGCGTCGGCGAACGCCTCGATGGCGAGCTGCTCGCGCCCACCGACGGAGCCGGCGAAGTCACGAAGCTGCAGGGAGAGCTCCGTCTCGGGGGCGCCGCCGCCGGGCAGCACCTTCCCGTCTTCGAGCGTGGTGCGGACGACGCCGAGCGCGTCCTCGACGGCGCGCTCGACTTCGTCGACGACGTGCTCGGTGCCGCCGCGGAGGACCAGCGTGACGCTCTTGGCGTCCTCGACGTCCTCGACGAAGAGGCGCTCGTCGCCGCCGATGTCCTTCTGGGCGACGGAGCCGGCGAAGCCGATGTCGCCCTCGTCGAGGTCGTCGACGCTGCCGACGACCTTGCCGCCCGTCGAACGGGCGATGCGCTTGAGGTCGGAATCTTTCACGCGGCGGGCGGCGATGATGCCGGCCTTCGCGAGGTAGTGCTGGGCCATGTCGTCGATGCCGTCACCGACGAACACGACGTCGACGTCCTTGTCGACGAGTTTGTCGACCATCTCCTTCAGCTCCTTCTCCTCGCGGTCGAGGAACTGCTGAAGCTGGTCGGGGTCCGTGACGTTGACCTCGGCGTCGATCTCCGTCTCGCGGACTTCGAGGGCACCGTCGATGACCGCGACGTTGGCGTCCTCGACCATGTAGGGCATGTTCTCGTCGACGCGCTCCTTGTCGACGACGACGCCCTCGATGAGCTCCGAGTTGTCGATGGAGCCACCGACGACCTTCTCGACGCTGACGTTGTCCGTGTCGATGCTGTCCTCGTCCTGGACGGCGAGCACGGCGTCGACGACGAGTTCGGCGAGGAGGTCCTTCGCCGACTCGGCGCCCTTGCCCGTCATCGCCGTCGAGGCGATCTTCACGAGCGTCTCGCGGTCCTCGGCGGAGACGTCGATGGCGTTGTCTTCGAGGACCTCTTTGGCCTTCTCGGCGGCCTGTCGGAAGCCCTGCGCGATGGTGGTGGCGTGGACGTCCTGGTCGATGAGCTCCTCGGCCTGGTCGAGGAGTTCACCCGCGATGACCACTGCGGTGGTCGTGCCGTCGCCGACCTCGTCCTCCTGCGTTTCGGAGACCTCGACGATCATGTTCGCCGCGGGGTGGTCGATGTCCATCTCTTTGAGGATGGTGACGCCGTCGTTCGTGACGACGACCCCGCCCGAGGAGTCGACGAGCATCTTGTCCATCCCTTTCGGACCGAGCGTCGTGCGTACGGACTCGGCCACGGCCTTCCCGGCCGTGATGTTCATCGACTGCGCGTCCTTCCCCTGTGTGCGCTGGGAGTCTTCGCCGAGAATGATCATCGGCTGTCCCTGCTGCATACGCTGACTCATAGTACACCAGCGGATTGTTTGTGATTCTATATAAAAGCTTCGCTAGCGCTGCGGTCAAACCGCCACACGGGGACGGGGTGTATCACGTGAACTGCTAGCACGATTCGCTCCTTTTTATACATATTTCACGTCTCATCCGGGTGGATTCGCGTGCAGGCGGACCCGTGTCTCGCCCGAGAAGGGCTGGTCGTACTCGACGCCGGCACGACGGTACACTTCGCGGGGGATGCCGATGTCGGCGAGCCACAGGTCGCCCCTCGCCCCGACGAGCCCCGTCTTCGGGAGCGCGAGCGTCAGCACGACGTCGGCCGCGACCGCAACCCCCGGCGTCTCGCCCGTCGTCGCGTCGACGCCAGAGGGGACGTCGAGCGAGAGCACGGACGACGGCGCGCGGTTCGCCGTCTCGACGAGGTCCCGTCCCCGTCCCCGCGGCGCCCCACTGAGCCCGTAGCCGATGACGGCGTCGACGACGAGGCCGGCCTCGCTGAGACCCGTGCTCTCGACGCCCGTCGCTCCGAGGGTCGCGTCCGTCCCCTTCAGAACGTGATACTGCGTCGCCGCCGCGCCCGTCAGTTCGTCGCTCGGCCGGTCGAGCACCACCCGGACGTCCCACCCGTGGTTCGAGAGATGCCGCGCCGCGCAGAGTCCGCCGCCGCCGTTGCCCCCATCGCCCGCGAGGACGACCACCGTCTCGTCGGTGAGCGACCGGGCGAGTCCGGCGAGTGTCCGGCCGGCGTTCTCCATCATCTGCAGGAGTTCGGGACCCACGTCCCCGACGGCGATTCGGTCGATCTCCCGCATCTCGTCGGCGGTCACGGCCGGCACCGGCTGTCCGTCGTCCGTGGAAAACCGTGGCTGTCGGTCCGTCTCGTCTGTCATCGTGATTCCTCACCGTTCGGTGTCGCGTCCGGTGCAGGCAGAGACGGGCTCACCGCGCGCGGCGAGTCGAACATGGAGCGCCGTGTCGCGCTGTGCCTCAGGACTTGACGTCGAACCCGCGCGTGAGTTCGTTGTGTTTCCGTTCGAGGAACGAGTAGACGGCGCCGTGGGGCGCGCCGTCGAGGATCATCTTCGTCGCCCGGCGGACGGCCTCGACCTCCTCGGGCTGACCGATGACGCCGAGGGTGGAGCCGTAGATGACCACCTCGGCGCCGGTGAGTTCCTCCATCAGCTCTCTCGTCCGCCCGTTCTCGCCGATGAGCCGGCCCTTCTGGCGTTGGAGGTCGTTCTTGTTCCTGGTGTACTCCGCGAGGTCGATGAGTTCGAACATCCGCAGGTCGTCGTCGAGGAGCGACAGCGCCGCGTCGGGCTTGAACCCTCTGCCGACGGCGCGGACGATGTCGGGTGCCACCATCCCCGAGACGGGGTCGCCGACGGAGTCGACGGCGACGCTGCCGCTCTCGGAGTCGATGTCGAGGCGGACCTCCGCGCGACGCTCGATCTCGCGCATTGTCTCGCCTCCCTCACCGATGAGAACTCCGATGCGGTCCTGCGGCACCTTCACGTGCTGCATGTGCCGAAATATCCGACGGAGCGGTTTAAGCGTTCCTTCGTGGACTGCCCGCGTCATTCGACCTCACCCGTCGGAGCGCTCGACCGCTTCCGTCCCGTCTCGCTCCCACACGGAGAGCGGCCGGACCGACAACTGGTCGCGGAGCCACCGGTGGTCGTCTACCATCCCCGTCGCCGTGATGCGTCCCTCGGCAACCTCGTGGACGAACGTCCAGCGGGCCTCGACCCGTCGGCCGCTCGGTTCGACGCCCGCGAACGGGTTCCGGTGCGTCCCCGTCATCGCCGCGCGGACGACGACGCGGTCCCCCTCCGCGACCACGTCCCGGACGCTCACCCGGAGGTCGGGGAAGGCGTCCCGATAGGACTGGACGAACGCGGCGTACGCGTCACGCCCCTCGACGTCGTCGAGCGCCCTGCGGAAGACGTGCGAGCGGTCGACGAGTTCCCGTGCGACCTCGGACGGGCGACGGTGGTCGCCCCAGAGCCGCTCCGCGTGGGCGACGGCGAGTTCCCGCGCCTCCGCCGTTCCTCCCATGTCCGCGACGACCGGCGTCGCCATCGTCTCCGGCACCGGGGGGTCGTCGGTCACATCGCGCACCGACACCAGCCCGGTGTCGTCGACGGAGAGCCACGCCTCGGCGACGACCGGTCCTCCCTCGCTCTCGACGACCCGGGCGGTCTCGACGCCACGGAGCGAGACGACCTCGTTCGAAGGGTCGACGCCGAAGAGCCGGCCGACGTGCCGGCCGCGTGCGACCCACATCAGCGCCACCCGGTCGCCCTCGGCCACGTCGGCCTCGACGTGGAGTTCGAACCCCTCGAAGGCGTCCCTGATTCGCCCGACGTACGCCTCGTAGGCTGCCGGCCCCGTCCCTTCCCCGGAGTCGGGCGCGTGGAGTTCGAAGTCGTCGGCGAGATAGACGCTCGCGGCGGGACTCTCGGTGTTCCACAGCGCGTCGACGGTGCCACGAACGAGCCGTCGGTTCCGCTCCGCGTCGAGGAAGTCGGTCGCCGCCCGCCGCCCCTCGCGTTGCAGGTCGTCGATGAACGACGGCCGGCAGTCGAGCTTCGAGGCCGGCGTCAGCGTGGTGTCGAGACGGTCCTCGTCGAGTCCGACGCACCGGACGGCGACCTGCCGGTAGGGCTCCGAGAGCGCGCCCGACGCGACCCACTCGTTGACCCGTCTGATGAACGCCAACTCCTGGTTGACCGAGAGGTTCCCGCCGAGTTCGTTCCGACGGTCGCTGATGGCGTCGAGCGTGGTCGGGACGTCCTCGCGGCGCTGGGGGTTGATGCGGACCAGCCAGATCTCCTCGGGCTTTCGGTCCGTCGGGACGCCGGCCAGGAGGTCCCGGACGGGCGGGTTCTGCGAGAACAGCCCGTCCCAGTACTGTCGCTCCCGTCCGTCGTCCGCGACGGTCACCGCCCTGAACAGCGTCGGAATCGCCGTCGACGCCAGCACCGCGTCGACCGTCACGTCCCGCTCGGTGAACGTCCGGAACGTTCCCCGCCTGACGTCGACCGCACCGAGGTGGAGCGTCGGCGCCCCCTCGGGCAGCGTCGCGACGACGCGCGCCAACTCCTCGGGCGGGACCGCCCGTTCGAGCGCCCGTCGGAGGTACCACTCGGTCCACGTCGACACCCCCGAGTCGTAGGGTCCCGCGGTCGGCAGCGCGACGCCGCTGTCGCGTGCGTGCGTCCACCACACCCCCAGTCGGTTGGTCGCGGCGACCACCGGGTTCGTCGCCGCGATGTCGTCCCACACCTGCGCGAGCAGGGTCCGCGCCCGCTCCCGACCCGCCGCCTCGTCCGGTTCGCTCACCAGGCCGTACCACGCGAGAAACGCACAGATCCCCCCACCGGACGTCCCCGTCAGCGCGACAATCTCGTACGCCGGGTTCGGTTCGGCCAGTAGCCGGTCGAGCACACCTGCGGTGAACGCGGTGTGGCCCCCTCCCCCCTGGCAGGCGACGGCGACCCGCCTCCGACGCTCTTCACTCATCCCTGAATGAATCCGTTCGCGGGCGCATAGCCCTATCTACGCCCCGTCGGACAGTCTCGCCGGCTGGAAGAAGGCGTCGACGTTACGCGGACTCTCCGCCTGTCACGTACTCGTAGAGGTCGTCGGGGCTCGTCTCCAGCCCCTGTCGGGTGAAGAAGTTCGCCACGTTTCGACAGTCGCGTCTGAGGAACTCGTCGGCGTTGCGGTGGTGGACCGTCACGGCCTGGCCGAGGTCGATGACCACTAGCTCTCCGTCGTGGATGATGAGGTTGTACTCCGAGAGGTCGCCGTGGACCAGCCCCGCGTTGTAGAGTCGTCGCATGTACTCTCTCACCACTTCGTACGCGGTCTGGGGGTTCTCCACGTTCACCTCCGCGAGGCGGCGCGCGCGCTCTTCGACGAGTCCGACGAGTTCCATCACGAGGACGTTCCGCTCGACGGCGATGGGCTTCGGGACCCGTACGCCCGCGCTTCGGGCGCGTTCGAGGTTGGCGAACTCCTTGCGCGTCCACGCGAGGACGATCTTCGACTTGTCGTTCCCGATGCCCTCGAAGCGCGGGTCGCCGTCGAGGTAGTCGCGCATGTGCTGGAAGTCGGAGGCGTTGATGCGGTAGATCTTCACCGCGATGTCGCCGTCTTCCCCGAGCGCCTCGTAGACGTTCGCCTCCTTGCCGGTGGAGATCGGCCCGCCGAACGCCTCGACGTGGCCGTCCTGGACGAGTTTGTAGATGGCGGCGAAGGTGGCGTCGTCGAACACCGACTGCTCGACCTTGAACTGGTCGGCGTCCTTCAACCGTTTTCGAAACTCGTTGAACTCGCGATCCCGTTTGCGGGCGATACGGTCGGCCTCGGTGTCGGAGACGTCGATCTCCTCCCACTCGTCGCCGAAACCCTCCCCCTCGCCCTCCTCGGGTTCGATCAGGCCGAACTCCTCTGTCATCTGTCAGGGGGTACGAGGAGGAGCGTGAAAAGGGTGGGTATCGGTTGGCAGCCGTTCCGCGCGCGTCTGTTACGCCGCTGACCGTTCGGTTTCACTCGTGGACGGGTCTCAACCGGCCGAGGCGTACGCTTTTCGTTTCGTACAGAGAACGAAGTGATATGTTCGACCGACGCACGCGGGCACGCCTCGTCTTCCTCGCCGAGTTCCTCGCCTTCCCGTTCAAACTGTCCCAGTTGCGTCGTGCGACCGACGAGGACGCCCGATTCCGTTCGAGACGCGGTGGTTCCTCACGGGCGCCGTGATTCAGACCGTCTACATCTACCTGTACGACCGAGACTGGTGTGCGATCCGAACAAACCGGCGGCGAGGCGCCCTCCTCGTGGCCTGCTGGCTCTGGATCGATCACACCAGGCTCCCGCACGGGCGAGCCGTCTGGCTGAACCGCTCGCTCGGGAGCAGTCTCGCACGGATGGTCTGTCGGCTCTGGTACGGCGTGCTCCGTCCGTTGCCCGGCATCGGCGAGTGACGGTTCGCGACGTTCGTTCTCCGGACCGCTTCCTGTCGCGTTTCGCGCCGCTCACGGCGGTCGAACAGCCTCCGAAAAACAGCCGCCGTTACTGGATGTGGCCTTCTTCGCGCAACTGGTCGGCTTCCGACTTCTCGTAGCGCCAGGAGATGTCGGCCTTCTCGTCCTGCCAGTCCCACGGCTCGACGAGCACGACGTCGTCCTCGCGGATCCAGATACGCTTCTGCATCCGGCCCGGGATGCGAGCGGTGCGCTCGACGCCGTCGGCGCAACGGACCTTCACGCGGTTGGCCCCGAGCATCTCCGTCACGACGGCGAACACCTCGTCGTCGTCGGGCATCCGGAGGTCGCGTCGCGTCTCGTCTCCGTCTTTCGCCATATTTCGGGGTTGGTGAGCATCCGGTTTAAACCCGCCGTTCGTCCGCCAGTGGCGCCCTCTGCCGCGCTGTCGGGACTTCCGTGTTTTCGCTCCCTCGACGGCGAACGTCGCCGGGACCGCCAGCACGCTCCGCCGCTTCGGGCGGCGACCGATTCGACGGGCTACCGTCGCACGCAGTCGCCCACCTGGAGGCGATTGAACTCGGTCCGCGACACCTCGACGGCGTCGCCGCCCTCGTCGCCCGGGAGGCCGTTGCAGTCGTCCGCCTCGTACCGCACGACGTAGTAGGGCTCGTCGGCGCCGAACTCGCGCCGGAGTGAGCGGTGGAGTTCCGGCGGGACGCGCGTTCCACCGTCGAAGGCGTCCCGGTAGTCGGGGTGAACCGTCCGCGTCACCGACCCGTCGGCCGCACGCGAGACGGTCAGGACGACCAGCGACCCAGGCTCTCCGCGGGCGTCGACGGCCATCTGCTTCCAGAAGACGCGACCCTCTCCGGCGGCGCGGAACCGCGTGTATCCGAGTGCCCCACCGACACCCACGACGCCGAGGAGGGCGAGGGCCGAGCGTCGGTTCATTCGGTCGGTGTCAGTGGCAGACGCGCACGCGCAATAAAGATTCGACCGCCGTCCTCCACCAGTCGTCTCCCTCACCGTCTCGGTGACCGGGTCGCCCCCACCGGTCAGAGCAACTCGCGGCCGGGCGCGACGAGTTCGTCGAGATACGTCGCCAGCGCCCCCTTCGCGTCCGCGGGGTGGAGTTCGCCCGATTCGAGGTCCGCCTCCAGCGCCGCGTAGCCCGCGTACTCGAGGTCGCCGCCGTACTTCTCGGGGCGTTCGACCCGTACCTCCTCGAACCGCGGGAAGACGTGGTACTGGAAAATCTGCAGGACGGGGTTCTCCCGCTCGTTGCCGGCGTCGTCCGGTTCTGGGTCGGCCGTCGGCGGGCAGTACGCGCTGTTGACCTTCTCTTCGAGGTCCTCGGTGGAGTCCTCCATCGAGATGGTCACGCCCTCCGAGGAGGACATCTTGCCGACCCCGGTCGTGAGGTCCGCGAGGATGGGCGTGTGCAGCGCCGGCCGCGACCCGTACCCCACCGAGGGGAGTTCCTCGCGGGCGAGCATGTGGACCTTCCGCTGGTCCAGTCCCCCGACCGCGAGGTCGAGGTCGAGGTACTCGATGTCGAGCGCCTGCATCAGCGGGTAGACCATCTGCGACACCTTCGCGTGCTCGCCCCGCTGAATCTCGGCCATCGCCCGCTGGGCCCGCGCGACCGTCGTCTCCAGTTCCAGCGCGTGGAGGTCGAGGACGTACTCCTCGTCGAGTTGGTACTCGGAGCCGAGGACGAACTGGGTCTTCGAGTCGTCGAGCCCGTACGCGATGAACTGCTGTTTCATCTTCTCCGCCGTGGCGCGAATCTCCTCGAACGTCCCCTTGTCGTTGAGGTACGCGTGGACGTCGGCCAGGAGGATGACGACCTCGAAGCCCGTCTCCTGGAGGTCGATGAGCTTGTTCGCCGTCAGCATGTGGCCGATGTGGAGGACGCCGGAGGGCTCGTAGCCGACGTACGCCCGCTTTCCCTCGGGTGACTCGCTCAGCGCACGTACCTCCTCGGCGGTGACCACCTCGGACGTGTTCCGGGTGATCCGTTCGTAGGCGTCCATGAACGGTCCGAGTCGTGGCGTCGGGTTATGACTTCTGGAACGCGCTGATGGGTGCGTTCACGCCGTCACAGCACCAGCGAGATGACGGCCAGGACGAGGAAGACGAGCACCAGGATGCGCGCGATCTCTATCGATATCCCGGCGACGCCACGGAGGCCGACGAGCGCGGCCACGACCGCCAGGACGAAGAAGAGTATCGCGTACTGCAAGAACCCGCCGCTGAACTGGAGGGGGACGAGTACGGGGAGCGAGAGGGGGACGACCCCGGACCACGCGCGAGTCGGTTCCGGCCGGTCGCTTCTCGCGGTCGGTCGCGATACGAGCGTGACAGTGGTGTCGGAGGGCATGTGATTCCCCCGACACTACACCGCCAGGAATCATAGCGGTTCCTGCTAGCCCCTCCCAATCGGCTAGTACAGGCGTTGAATATCGTTTCGTGACGACTGTCTGCCGACCCTCCCGTTCCGGCGTCCCGCTGACCACACGGGATACTAAAGGCTGATTTGCGTCGCGTCCTTCCGTCCCACACGAGACGATGGCTTCGCTCCGCTCCCCCCTCGCCCTGTTCGTCGGCTTCTTCGTCTTCGTCAGCGTCCCGCTCGTCGCGATGTGGGTTTCCGTCGGCGACGTGTCGCTCCTCGCACCCCTCCTCGGCTTCATGCTCTACTTCCTCGTCGCTCACGTCGCGCTCCCGGGATGGGTGTACCTCGACGCGCGAAGCGCCGGGAACGGGAACGCGGTGGCGTGGACCGCCGTCACCTTCCTCGTCCCGGTCGTCGGCGCACTGGTGTACGTGCTCCTCGTCCGTGCCCGCCGCGAATCGGCGTCGGAAGGGTAGCGTGTCACCCCGTCCGACTGTCCGCGAGGCCGCATCTTCTGCGCCGGAGGCAGCATATTTCATTATTGTTCGTGACGTTATTCGTGTGGTGACCCGTGATGGCTACCAGAACTCAGGAGAGTGGTGACGCGCTCGGACGGTACTTCGGCGTTCGAGGGAAGTACCTCGCACAGCTCGGAGAGCGCGGATTCCTCGACCGGAGCGGGAGACTGACCGCCGCGGTCGTCGAGGGCGTCTTCCAGCCGGCACCCGGCGGGGAGGCCGAGTGGGAGAAACACTGCCGCGAACACCCGGACGACCCCATCTGCCTCCTCGGCGCACGCGCCGACGTCCGCATCGGCGAACTGTTCGAAATCCGTGACGACTACCTCGACAGCATCGCGGAAGCGGGCCTCGCAGACGTCCAGCGCGGCGTCTCGGACATGGTCGCGAGCGGCGTCTCCATCGGCACCGCCGCCGGAAACGCGGGGCTCGTCTCCCCGGACGACCCCAACGCCGACGACATCATCAACAACCCGCTCATCGGTCCGAAGGCGCGCGAGTTCGCCCTTCGGATGCTGTTCTGAGCGGCTCCGACCGACAGAGCGGTTCCGACCGACGGTTTTTGACGACTTCCCTCGCTACTCCCGGCTCTCCGCGCGCGACTCGGCTCTGTGCTCGGAGATGATCTGGTCGACCATGCTCTCCTTCCGCTCCTTGCGTCGTTCTTCGGCGCGCTCCTCCCACGCTCCGATGGCCGCTTCGACCTCCGACTCGCGGGCGACGGCGAGTTCGTCGACCTCCTGAACGGTCACGTCATCGGCGGGCGCGACCGGAACCTCGTGGTCGAACAGCACCTGATCGGCGATCTCCGAGAGCCCGCCGCGGCGGATGACGACCCTCGGTTCGAGGTCGGCGAGTTGCTCCGCGGTCGACCGCCCCGCGCCGGAGGCGTCCCGGAGGTAGACCACGTCGCCCGCAGCGATGCCGTACGCCTCGACCGTCCGGTCGATGGCGTCGCGGGTGAACTGCTCGACGACCTTCACGGGGACCAGGTTCTTCTCGGTGTTGACGTCCGCGAAGTTCGAGTGGTCGAGCTTCCACAGCGCCTTCAGCCGTTCGAGCTTCCGGTCGAGTTCCTCCGATCGTTCGCGCTCCGTGGAGAGTTCGCGTTCGAGCCGGCCCTTCTCGCGTTCGAGTCGGGAGACCTCCTGGCGTTCGCGCGCCTTCCGTCTCTCTTCCCGTCTCGCCTCCGACAGCTCCTCGCGGTACTCCTCGATGGTCTCCTCTTTCTCCTCGACCGTCGCCTCCAGGTCGTCGACCTGCGACTCCAGCCTCGCGGCCCGGTCGCGAAGCCGCCGCAGTTCCTTCTCCTCCTCGGTGAGTTCGCGCTCCTCGTGCTCGTGGGTCTCTTCGTCCTCGGACTCCTCCTCCGTGAGGTCCCGGAGGACGCTCTCGACGCTCTCCTCGTTGCCGAGCACCCGCGAGATGACGACGCCGCGCTCGACGTCGGGCGGGACCTTCCGCGAGATGCGCTCGAACTGGTCGGTGTGGTCGTCGAACGCGAACAGCGCCGCCGCCATCGCGTCCCGCTCGTGGTCGTTGTCGTACTCGACGTCCCGGGTTCGGTGGAGCTTCTCGTCGACCGGGAGGTCCTTCGGGGGCGTCCACCCGGCGGCGTCGAAGCTCCGGCGGAACTTCTCGACCGTCTCGGGCATCGGCGTCACGTCCGCCGCCACCAGTAGCGGTCGTCCGCGCTCGATGAGCCACTCGATGACGCCCGCGGTGTCTTCGGTTCGAGTCGAAAAGACGTCGAGGACGCTTCCATCCAGCCCCACGACGGCGGCGGCCGTCGTCGTCCCCGGGTCGATGCCGACGATGACGTGGTCGCGTCGCTTCACGAGCGGCTCGAACTCGATGCCGTCGCGCCGCTGTCGTTCGACTTCGACCCGGGTGTCGCCCGACCGTCTAGAGGAGACGGGGATGTCCGCCGGCGGGGCCTCCACGGTGAAGACGGCGCGGGAGTAGCCGCCGTACTTCTCGGTGATGTCGCGCTCGTAGGTCAGCCCGGCCTCCTTCAGCTTCGACTCGACCTGTCGCGCCGTCCGCCTGACCGACCCGTGGATGCGCCGCGTGTAGCGGTCGGCGCTCCACCCGCCCTTTCCGGTGGAGCGCCCCCGCGAGACTTTTACTGTCGTGGTGTTCTCGAATGCCGACACCTCGTAGCCGACGTTCGCGGCCGCGAGTCTGGCGGCGGCCTCGGCCTCCTTCATCGGCTTCTTCCCGTAGGGGACGCCGTGTCTCGACGCCACCCGCGAGAGGGGTTCGGGCCGCTCCGCGCCGGTCACCTGCACGAGCTTCGTCTCGGCGGGGAGCGCTCGCAGGAACCGCACCAGGTCGTCCTTGTCGGCCGCGAGCTCGTACATGTTGTCGGTGGCGACGAGCGAGGGGGTTTCGCGCTCGATGAGCCGCCGGAGCTTGCGGTGCGACACGACATCGCGGTCGACTCGCTCGCCGTCGAAGGCGACGACGGCGTACGACGGCGAGTCGCCGCGCACGTCGCCGCTCTGGACGTCGACGCCGAACACGAGCGAGTCGAGCGCGCTCGTCCGGTCGTTCACACTCGCGGTAGGGACGGTGCGAATATATACTCCACGCCGAAGCGAGTCCCGTCCGTCCGGATGCTGACTTCCCCAACCGAAGTTTCTATAGTGTCTAATTCGAAGTCGAAGACGAATCAGATGACGACGTGTTCACGAAGCCGCTGTGTCTGCCCGGACACCGACCTGATGGACGTCCTCTCGAGCCGGTACACGATGCAACTGGTCTGTGTCGTCGACGCCCACGGCACCGTCCGCTTCTCGGAACTCGAATCGCACTTGCCCGACGCGAGCACCTCGACGCTGTCGACCCGCCTGAGCGACCTCGTCGAGGTCGGCGTCCTCTCCCGCGAGAAGTACGACGAGGTGCCGCCGCGCGTCGAGTACGAACTCACTCGCGACGGCCGCAGTCTCGCGCGGCGGACCCGCTCGCTGCTCTCGTGGGTCGACCGCAACAGCTGAGACCCGTCGTCGGCCCGACCCTCACCCGTCGGGGTAGGGAATCTCGATTTCGAGGCCGTCGTGGGCGACCACCGACTCGCCGTCGAACGCGCGTGCGGCCTCGGTCGCGATTTCGGAGGCGTCGCCCGCGTAGCGCGAGGAGATGTGCGTCAGCGCGAGTCGCTTCACCCCCGCGCGCTGCGCGAGTTCGCCGGCCTCCCGGGCCGTCGTGTGTCCAGTCGAGCGCGCGCGGTCGGCCTCGTCGCTCGCGAACGTCGCCTCGTGGACGAGGAGGTCGGCCTCTGTGGCGACCGCTTCCGTCGCCTGCACGGGTCGCGTGTCGCCCGTGTACACCAGTTTCCGGCCGGGACGCGGGTCGCCGACGACCTGGTCCGGTTCGACGACGCGGCCGTCGTCGAGTTCGACCGATTCCCCCGGTGGAGTTCGCCGAACTTCGGGCCGACGGGTACCCCCAGTTCCTCGGCGCGCTCGCGGTCGAACCGCCCCCGGCGGTCGTCTTCGACCAGCGCCCAGCCCACCGAGCGCGTCCGGTGTTCGGTTCTGAAGGCGCGAACCTCGAACTCCTCGCCGTCGAGCGCGACCGCTCCCGGAGCGACCTCGTTCACCCGGACCGGGAAGCCGGGCTGGTGGCCGCCCGCGTGGAGCAGCGACTCGATGTGTTCGCGTGACCCCGGCGGCGTGTGGATGGCCAGCGGCTCCTCCCGGTCGTTGAAGTCCCACGTCTGCACCAGCCCCGGAATCCCGAGGACGTGGTCGCCGTGGAGGTGCGTGACGAACAGGTGCGAAACCGAAAAGCCGGTGCCGAAACGCATCATCTGCCGCTGGGTTCCCTCGCCGCAGTCGAAGAGGTAGCGCTCGCCCTCTCGGTTGCACAGGATCGCGGAGGGGGCCCGCTCGGTCGTCGGTACGGCCCCGCTGGTCCCGAGGAAGGTCACGCGCATCGACATTCGTCCTCCGTTCGTCGCGGCCGCGGTAAACGGCTGTCGAATCGGACTCGTCGCCCCCTCGTCCGGGGAGCGTCGCTCGTGGCCGCGCGTCCCTCGCTCGGTGTCGGGTCTACCGCTCGAAGTCGACGCTCGTCACCCGCCCGCGCCACGCGTGGAGGTCGCCCTCGGGGAGGTGCCACACCACCTCGCCGGTCGTGGGAACCAGAACGCCGTCTCGGTTCTCGTAGTCGCGCCACAGCCCCGTCCACGGCGTCGGCTCGAACCCGCCTTCGACGGCCCGGTACCGCCGGTCCGCGTGGACGCGTTCGACCACCGTCTCCCCTCCCTCTTCCCCTTGCGCCGGGTCCGCCTCTTCGGAGAAGTGAAACGTCAACGACGCCGTCGTCTCCTCGTACACGAGCGTCGCCCGGGCGGTCCGGTCGTCGACTCCCTCCCACGACACGCCGTGCTCCGGGAGGAGCGCCGCCGGATACCAGACGGCCTCCGCGAGGTATCGCTGGAGCGCGGCCTCGTCGAGTTCGCGGCTCCCCGTCGCACCGCCGAGGGGGAGTGCGCCGAACAGCGTGACGCGCGAGGACCCCTCGCCGCCGACGAACGCGTCGCGGACCCGGACCGGGGTCAGCGGGAGGACCGAGACCGTCGCGTCCCAGACGAACCCCGGTCGGCGGACGGTCGCCCGGTGGGTCGCGGTGAACGGCTTCCACGAACTGTCGGGGCCGCCGACACGGAGCCGTCCCGCCTGTTCGACGCACACACCGTCCATCGTTCGGGACCCCTCGGGCAGCGCCGTGTCGAAGTACCGACGAACCGGGTCGGGGAGGGCGGTACGGTCCTCCCTGTCCCGGCCTCGCTCTGCCGCCTCCGCACTCCCCGCGAGCAGTCGGTCGACGAGCCCTTCCGTCGCTCGCGCCTCCCGCCGCCTTCCCAGTGCGACGAGCGCCAGCGCCGTGGCGAGCGTCACGAGCACCAGCGAGACGCGAGCGGACACGCGGTCGGCTGTCTTCATGTCGTGGACGCTCTCTCCCGGGGGACATCAACCCCACCGACCGCCATCTCCCCCTCAATACTTTTGCCGGTTCCCGTCGGTCTCTCCGTATGCGCCCGTTTCGCCCTCCGCACCCTCGCCACGGCGGCCGTGCCACGGGCGTCGCCTCCCTGCTCGTCCTCGGCGTCGGCCTCACCGCGCTGTTCCTCGGGTACGGCTGGTTCTGGGTGGTGTTCGTCGTCGGCTTCGCGGTCGTCGTCCCCATCGTGAGCATCCTCGCGGGCGAGGGCGAGTCGGAGACGGACGAGTCCCCGGTGGCTCCGTCCGAGTCGACCGGCGACGACCCGCTCGAAACCCTCCGCGAGCGATACGCCCGCGGGGACCTCACCGAGGAGCAGTTCGAGCGGAAACTGGAGGCGCTGCTGGAGACCGAGACGCTCGAAGCCGCCGAGGACCGTGCCCGGCGTCGGGGTCGCGAGCGTGTGGGCGCGGACGACCGACCGTCGACCGCCGCCGACACCGAGACGGAACACGATACCGCCTGACGACGACCCGCTTCTCCCGGCTGACCGACCGATTCTTAGCCCCTGCCCGACACCTACGGATATGGACGCGCCGCTCTGGACGGAGACACACGCGCCGGCGCTCGCGGACCTCCCCCAGCCGGAGGTCCGCGACCGACTCCGGCGGACGGTCGACGAACCGATGAACCTCGTGGTGCAGGGTCCTCCCGGCGTCGGCAAGACCGCCGCGGTCCGCGCGCTCGCGGGGGAGACCCACGACGACCCCGACACGGACCTCGTCGAACTCAACGTCGCGGACTTCTTCGACCGGACGAAAAAACAGATCCGCGAGGACCCGCGGTTCGAACACTTCCTCCAGGGACAGACGGAGTTCTCGAAGCAGTACCGGCGGGGGAGCGGGACGAACAAGTACAAACGCGACTGGTCGAAGCGCGACATGCTCCGCCACGTCGTCGGGGAGTACGCGGGCTACTCGCCGGCCAGCGGGGAGTTCAAGACTATCCTGCTCGACAACGCGGAGGCCATCCGGGAGGACTTCCAGCACGCGCTCCGCCGGGTGATGGAACGGCACCACCGGACCACGCAGTTCGTCATCGCCACCCGCCAGCCCTCCCGGCTCATTCCCCCTATTCGGTCGCGGTGCTTCGTCGTCCCCGTCCGGAAGCCGACGACGGACGAACTCCGGGACGTGTTGGAGGCCATCGTCGAGGCCGAGGGCGTCGACTACGACCCCGCCGGCTTGGAGTTCATCGCCGGCTACGCCAACGGGAACGTTCGACGTGCCGTGTTGAGCGCGCAGACGACGGCCATCGAGGCGGGCGAAATCACGATGGACACCGCCCACCGCGCCATCAAGGAGGCCGGCCGCGACGACGAACTCAAGTCCGTGCTGACGGACGCCCGTGCCGGCGACTACCGCGACGCCCGCAAGACCATCGGTACCCTCCTCGACGACGAGGGGTACGAGGGCGGCGACCTCCTGCAGGCGCTCCTTCGAGTGGCGCGCCGCAGCGACATCGGTGGCGACGACCTCGCCCGCCTCCACCGCATCGCCGGCGAGGTCGACCACGACCTCGTCACGGGGACCGACGACCGCCTCCACCTGACGCATCTCCTCACCGCCTGGGGAGAGGAGGCCCACGCGTGAACTTCGCTCCGGGCGTCCACAAGTGGGCGCTCCCGCCGCTCGTCGGCGCAGTCCTCTTCACCTTCGTCTTCCCGCCGCTGGCCGCCCTTCTCCTCGCGTTCGGCCTGTTCGCCCTCTGGAACTTCCGCGACCCAGAGCGCCACCCGCCGACGGTGGGCATCGTCGCGCCCGCCGACGGGAAGGTCTCGGTCGTGAGAGAGGAGGGCGACCAGTTCCGCGTCGGCGTCTACATGAACGCCCTCGACGTCCACGTGATCCGCGCGCCGAAGAAGGGCTACGTCGACGGCGTCTCCCACTCGCCGGGCGCGAACAAACCGGCGTTCTCGAAGGAGTCGGAGAACAACGAGCGCGTCGACGTCGACTTCGGCCTCTTCGAGGTGTCGCTCATCGCCGGCTGGTTCGCCCGCCGCATCGTCCCGTACGTCCACGACGGGGACTCGGTCGCCAAGGGCGACCGACTCGGCCACATCGCGTTCGGCTCCCGTGCCGACGTTCTCCTCCCTCCCTCCATCGACCGCGACCACCTGCTCGTCGAGGAGGGTGACTCCGTGAGAGCCGGCGAGACGGTCATCGCAGAGGTGCCGGACGACGACGACGTCTGACGCGCTGGACAGTTCTCGTGACACGCGTTCTGTCGCACCCTCAGGGGTGCACGGGCTCGTGTGCTGTGTAGCGTGGATAGACTACTCGGTTGGGCGCCGCTCGCGCCGTCTCGAACTCAGCCAACAGCACAGAGACCGCACGGTGCACGGGCGCGATGAAGCCACACCCTCCCCAGCCGATTCCTTCGTGGCCTCACTCCGTTCGGCCACTCAGTCACCCCTCGCGCGATGCCGGCGCGACACGGAGTCGCGCCAGCACGCGCCACCGCACCGCGGTAGTGGTCGGCGCGTGAGAGCGAGTGAGTGACACGAACGAGCGAACGCACGAGATCTTCGTGAGGGAACCGAACGAAGGCTCGAAGTGGCGAAGCCGCATTCGGTGGGCCGCGAGCGCCTCCGCGCGCGAGCCACCGGCGGACGAGTCCGCCAGGCTCTCCGTTCGTTCCCTCCAGTCTCTCACGGAGACGCCCGATTGGGGTGGAACGAGGGTGCGGCTCACCGCGCCCGTGTGCCGCATCTGGGTACCCTCGACTAGCTCTCACGGACTGCACGACGCACGCGACTCCGAAGCTCACGACCGATACAATACGTGGACGTGCCGCGTCAGCGACCCGTGAACGCGCCGCTCGAACCGTTCCTCCACCTGCCACCCCGCCACCTCGGCTGCTTCGGCCCACGACCGGTCGGCCACCACGACCGCCCGCGGGGCGATGCGCGCCGCCTCGTCGAGCGCGCCCGAGACGAGGTCCGAAAGCGAGTGCGTCGCCACCTTCGACTGCCGTCCGTAAGGAACGTCGACGACGACGCCGTCGGCACAGTCGTCTCTGAGGGGTAGCGCGGTCGCGTCGCCTCTGAGTATCTCGTACTCTCCTCCCAGATACGCCGCGAGGTTCTCTCTCGCCCCGCGCGTCATCTTCCACTGGGCGTCGACGCCGACCACCTCGCTCCCGACGAGACCGGCCTCGATGAGGAAGCCGCCGGTCCCGCACATCGGGTCGACGATTCTCCGCTCGTTCCCGCCTCCGGCGACGTTGGCGGCCCAGCGGGCGTCGAGGGGGTCCATGCTCCCCGGCTGGAAGAACGGCCGGTCGGTGGGCTGTCGGGTCGAGAAGTCGCGGACGCTCTCGGCCACCTGCCACCCGAGCAGGCACGTCTCACCCGAGAACCACGCACAGAGGACGTGGTCGGGGTCGTCGAGGTCGACCGAGAACCCCCGGTCTGTGAGGACGCTCCCGAGTTCGATTTCGGCCTCTCGGGTCGAGACGCCGGTCGCAGAGCGGACGTCGCGCGCGCGGACCGCGACGCTCCCCGTCCGGTCGATGCTGGCCGCCGAGAGGAGCGCACGCGCGCTCTCGACGCTGGCATCCCCGTGCCCGACGAGTTCGGCCGCGCGGTGGGTGTACGCCAGGCCCCGTATCCGCTCGCGGTCGACGCCGCGGGCGACGGCCAGTCCGGGCGCGTCGACCGTCACGCCCGTCGCAGCCACGCGCGCTTCGTGGGCCGCGTAGGCGTCGTCGGTTCCGGCGAGTTCCAGCCCGTACACGTCACGGAGTCGACGCCCCCGGCGAAAGAGCGTGTCGGTCCGCCTCCTCCGTTCCGTCTTTCGTTTCGTCATCTCTGCGGCTGCACCAACCTTTTTAAATCGTACAGACGAGGTTCAACCCGATATATGAGGGACCCAAAGGAGACCATCAACATCGAGAACGTGGTCGCGTCGACGGGTATCGGGCAGGAACTCGACCTGCAGAGCGTCGCGATGGACCTCGAAGGCGCCGACTACGACCCCGAGCAGTTTCCGGGCCTCGTCTATCGGACACAGAACCCTAAATCCGCGGCGCTCATCTTCCGCTCCGGCAAGATCGTCTGTACCGGCGCCAAGAGCACCGACGCCGTCCACGAGAGCCTCGAAATCGTCTTCGACAAACTCCGCGAACTCGAGATACCCGTCGAAGACGACCCCGAGATCACGGTCCAGAACATCGTCACCTCGGCGGACCTCGGCGTGAGCCTCAACCTCAACGCCATCGCCATCGGTCTCGGCCTGGAGAACATCGAGTACGAACCCGAGCAGTTCCCCGGACTGGTCTACCGCATCTCCGACCCGAGCGTCGTCGCCTTGCTCTTCGGGAGCGGAAAGCTCGTCATCACCGGCGGCAAGGAACCCTCCGACGCCGAGGAGGCCGTCGACAACATCGTCTCCCGACTCGACGAACTCGGTCTCCTCGACGGCTGACCTCCCGCTCACACCGTCCCGTCACACCACCCTCCTCTTGGGCCGTTCGCCCTCCTCTTTCGCTCGACGCCCTCTCCGCCCTCTCCCGCTCGACGCCCTCTCCGCCCTCTCCCGCTCGACGCCCTCCCCTCGTCCTGCGCGCTGCTTCGCTCTCGACCGCTCCCCGCCTCAACCTCCACCTCCACCGTCACCTCTACCTCCCTCGCGGTGACGACACGAGATAGTCGGACCTAAGGCGCTCTCGTCCGTCCCTCCGCTATGGTCGTTCTCCAGACCGTGCCCTCCGGGAGTCCGGCACAGGTGGCTGGCACGTTCGCCCTCTTCGCGCTCTTCTTCACCGTCACGGCGCACCTCGCCGCCAGGAACGTCCTCGGCGACGTCGAAATCAAGCGGGCGTTCGCCGTCGGACCGGCCGTTCCGGCCATCAGCTTCGTCTTCGTCGCGCTCTCGTGGCCGGCCGCGCTCGCACTGCCGCTCGCGCTCGCCGCGGACTTCGGCCTCTTCCGGTACGTCTACCGGCAGTCGAACAAACTCACGGCGTATCTGACGCTCATCCACGCCGTCGTCAGCATCATCCTCGGCGTCATCGTTTTCGGACTCCTCGCGCTGATTCAGAGCGCACCCGGGTGACGCGTTCGGCAGCGTCGGGCGTCTGTGCGGGGGAGCGACGTCGCGGTGGACGGGGATGGAGCCGTCGGCGTGGGTGCGGTGACGACTGTCCCGACCACGCGGGACGCGGGCGCGACGAACCGCGGCCTCCCCCTCCCCAGCCGACTCGCTCACTGCGTTCGCTCGCCCCGCCAGTCTCGCCGCCGCCGAACCCCACGTCGTCACACAGGCCGTCCAAGCCCGTGTACTGAAGTGACCCACACACGCACACCCCGATACAGCGATGGCTTCCCCACTCGCCTCCGTGAAACGCCTCCTCTGGAACGCCGACGAGCGCCGCCCGCGCGCACCGTGGCGACTCATCGTCGGCGTCGTCGTCATCGGCGTCGTTCTCGTCGTGACGGGACTCGTCCTCGCGCCCCTCCAGCCCCTGCTCGACTCGCTCCTCGTCGAGAGCCTCTCGCTCGTCGCCGTCGTCACCGTCGTCTCCGGCGCGACGAGCGCCGTCGCCATCGCCGTCGTCGGCTGGGTCGTCGACCGGCGTCGACTCTCCGACTTCGGCCTCGGCGTCGACCGCGACTGGTGGCTCGACCTCGGTTTCGGCCTCGCGCTGGGGGCCGCCCTCATGACGCTCGTGTTCCTGGTGGAACTCGCGCTCGGTTGGGTCGTCGTCACCGGCACCTTCTCGTCGAGCGGGAGCTTCGCCGCCGGGTTCGCCGCGATTCTCGTCCTCTTTCTCGTCGTCGGAGTTCAGGAGGAACTGCTCGCCCGGGGCTACCTCCTGACCAACGTCTGTGAGGGGCTCACGGGCTGGCTCGGCGACCGCGGCGCGACGGCCGTCGCCGTGTTGCTCTCCTCGGTGGTGTTCGGCGCGCTTCACCTCGGCAACCCGAACGCGACGCTCGTCTCGGCGCTGTCTATCTCTCTCGCCGGCGTCATGCTCGCGCTCGGCTACGTCCTCACCGACGAACTCGCTATCCCCATCGGCCTCCACATCACGTGGAACCTCTTCCAGGGCGGCGTCTACGGCTTCCCCGTCTCCGGGCTGGGTCTCGACGTCGCCCTCGTCGCCGTCTCGCAGCGCGGTCCGACGGTGTGGACCGGCGGCGCGTTCGGCCCCGAGGCGGGGCTCATCGGCGTCGCCGCCATCCTCCTCGGGACCCTCGCCACCGTCGCGTACGTCCGCGCCCGGTACCAGGTACTCGCCGTCCACCCGTCGCTCACCGCGCCCGACCTGCGGTGGCGCGACTGAACGGACCGGCGCTCGGGTCGCGTCCGACTGGGTCGGAGGGTCGACACGCAGGAACTCCGAACGGTTCACACAGCTTCATCTCGATTCGAGTCGTCGTAGCGACATGAATCGTTCAGTCCTTCGACTGCTCGGCCCTCGTCGCCGCATCTCCCTGTGGCGCGCCCTGGGACCTGGCGCGTGGTTCAGCGTCGCGCTCTGGTCGGTCGTCGCACTCCTCGCGCTCGGGACGTACCGGAACCCCGGTTTCATCACTCGGCTCACGAGTGCGGGCGGGGTCGGCGAGGCCGCCAGTCTCCTCTTCGGCGTCGTCTCGCCCGCGCTGCTTCCGGTCGTCGTCGCGGGCGTCGCGTGCGTCGTCCTGCCGCTTCGCCTCCTCCGTGAGGTTCGCCGGGCGTTCCGCGGCCGGCGGCGGTACGGCAGTCACGGATACCACGACCACAACCACGGATACCACGACGGCGTCGTCACGGGTGGGTTCGACCCCGACGATGCCGCTGGTGCGCTCCTCGGTGGTGGACTCCTCGGCGGTGGACTTCTCGGCGGCGTCGCGGACGCGTTCGACGGCGACGACGGTGACGGGGGAGGCGGGCACGACGGGGACGAGTAGCCCCCTTCGACCTACTCGACCAGTCGCTCGATTTCGGTGACGAGGATGCCGCTCGCGCCGACGTTCTTCAACTCGTTCACGACTTCGTACACCTCCCGCTCGTCGACGACGACGTGGACGGCCACCTGGTCGTCGCCGGCGATGTCCATCACCGTCGGGCCGCCGAGGCCGGGGATGACCTCCCGGACCTCGTCGAGGCGCTCTCGCGGGGCGTTCATCATGAGGTAGCGTTTCCCCTCCGCCGAGAGGACGGACCGAAGCGCCATCACCAACTGCTGGACCTTTTCGTCCTCGGCGTGGTCGGGGTGGGCGAACAGCCGTGCCGACGAGGAGAGCACCTCGTCGACGATAGCCAGTCGGTTCACCGCGAGCGTCGTCCCCGTTGAGGTGATGTCGATGATGGCGTCGGCCATATCTACGTGAGGGGTGAGTTCGGTCGCGCCCGTCACCTCCACGACTTCGGCGTCGATGCCCTCCTGTGCGAAGTAGTCGCGGGCGATGGTCGGGAACTCCGTGGCGACCGTCTTCCCGGAGACGTCGCCGGGGACCTGAATGTCGCCGTCCTCGGGCGCAGCGAGGACGAGTCGACACCTCCCGAACTCCAGGTCGACCAGTTCGGTGAGGTCGTGACCCGACTCACGCACCTGGTCGTAGCCGGTGACGCCGACCGCGGCGGCGCCGTCCCACACGTACTCCGGGATGTCGGCCGCACGCGCGAAGAGGACCGTCACGTCGGGGTCGACCGTCCCGGCGTACAGTTTGCGGTCGGCACCGTTGTCGAGGTGGAGACCGGCGCGTTCGAGCAGACTCAGCGTCGGGTCGTGGAGGCGTCCTTTGTTGGGAACGGCGATGCGCATACCCTCCCGTGACGCCGTCGGGTGAACTGCCTTTCGCCCGGCGGCGGCCCTCGTCGGTGCGGACGCCGAGGGCCATATCGACGCCCCTCCTCGACGTCCGTCTTCGGCGGTCTCGGCGGCGTCTCCGGTCGAAGAGAACCCTTTTAGCCCTCTCGGTACTGGTGCGACCTATTGTGGCTGGAAACCGTCTCAGCGGTCGACGCCGGTTCCTCGCGCTCGGCACGGCCGCGTTCGCGGGACTCGCAGGCTGTGCCGGCAGTGGTGGCTCCGGCTCCGGTTCCGACGCCGGCAGCGAGGGTGGTAGCGGCACCGACTCCGATAGCGCCGGGTCGACGGCGGATTCCGGTTCCGGCTCTGGCTCTGGCTCTGGCTCCGGGGCCGGTTCCGATTCCGGGTCGATGGCCAGCGAGGGGCGCGTCTCCGTCGGCGTCCTCCTCCCCTTCACCGGCGAGTACGACTGGGTCGGCGGAAACGTCCTCCCGGTCGTGGAGATGCTCGCCGAGGGAATCAACGAGGCCGGCGGCATCGACGGCCGCCGTCTCGAAGTCGTCCAGGCCGACACGGAGGCGACGGTCGACGCGAGCGTCTCCGCGGCGCAGAAACTCGTCAACGTCGACGCGGTCGACTTCATCGTCGGCCCGACGAGCCTCACCTTCACCGGAGTGATCGACCTCATCCGGGAGAACGGCGTCCCCGTCATCACGCCCACGGCGGGGACCACCGAACTCGACAGCGTCGGCGGCGAGTACATCTTCCGGACCGTCCCCTCCGACTCGCTCGGCGGCCGCGCCATCTCGCGGGCCGCCCGCAACCGGGAGTTCAACACCCTCTCCTCGTACGAGCGGATGGGCCTGATGGTCGGGAACGCCCCGGCGCTGCAGTCGTTCAAAGCGCCGATCAGTTCCTCGTTCGAGGAGTTCGGCGGCACTCTCACCACGGTTCTCGACTACGCGACCGGCAAGTCCTCGTACCAGTCCGAGGTGTCGAAGTTGCTCTCTTCGGACCCCGAACTCGTCACGCTCGTCGGCACCCCAGAGGACAGCGCGAAGATACTCCGCGCGGCGTTTCAGGCCGGCTACGAGGGCAACTGGTTCGTCACGCAGGACCAGACCAACGCCGACTTCCTCGAACTCACCGACGAGCGCGTCACCGACGGTATCTTGGGGCTCGTCGAGGCCGACTCCCCCGCCGCGGTCGAGGCGGGTCGCGTCGAGGAGTTCGCCGCCGACTTCGAAGAGTACGCCGGCCGTGAGCCGGGCATCTTCGCGAAGAACACGTTCGACGCGGTGAACATCGGGGCGCTCGCGGCCAGAGCCGCGCTCGCCGCCGCCGGCGAGCTAACCCGCGACGGTATCGCCGCCCGGATTCGCCCCGTCGCGACTCCCGACGGCGAGACGGTCACGAACTACGCGACGGGCGCGGAGGCGCTCGACTCCGGGAGCGAAATCAACTACGAGGGCCTCGTCGGCCCCTGCGACTTCGACGAGAACGGCGACATCTCCTCGCCCTTCGCCATCATGAAGGCGAGCGGCGGCTCGTGGGAGCAGGTGGCGACCCTCCCGGCCAGCGAACTCTGAATGCTCGCCGACGCGCTCGCGGGCGTCGTTCAGACCGTCGTCTACGGCCTCGTCAACGGGAGCGTCATCGCCGTCGGCGCCGTGGGGCTGACGCTCTCGTACGGCGTCACCCGGTTCATCAACTTCGCCTACGGGGAGTTTCTCACCCTCGGCGCGTACGTCGCGCTCCTCGTCGTCGGGTTCGGCGTCGGCGTCCCCGCCGCGTCCCTCGTCGCGCTCGTCGTCGTCGGTCTCCTGGGCGTGGGCCTCGCCCGCGTCTTCTACGACCCTCTTTCGGACCGGGGGCCACTGCCGCTGCTCATCACGAGCATCGGCCTCGCGTTCGTTCTCCGCAACGGCGTCCGCGCCGTCGCCGGCACCGAGGCCCGACAGCTTCCGGTCCCGCTGGTCCGACCGTGGACGTTTCTGGGGATTCGGCTCACGCCCGTCGAGGCGGGCATCCTCCTCGCCGCCCTCGCGACGATGTTCGGTGTCCACCTCCTCCTCCAGCGGACGATGCTCGGTAAGCGGATGCGCGCAACGAGCGGCAACCGCGAACTCGCGTCCATCGCCGGCATCGACACCGATCGCGTGGTTCGGAGGACCTGGTTCCTTTCGAGCGTCGTCGGCGCGCTCTCGGGCGTCCTGCTGGCCGTCCAGTTCTCCCCGTTCCGGCCCACGATGGGGTGGGACTTCCTCGTCGTCGTCTTCGCCGCGACTCTGCTGGGCGGCATCGGGAAACCGTACGGCGCGATGGCCGGCGCGCTCGTCGTCGGCGTCGCCATGAGCCTCGGCACTCGATACGTCGCCACCGAGTACACGATGGCGTACGCGTTCGTCATCCTGGTCGGGGTGCTCCTCCTGAAACCGGAGGGCATCGCGGGGGGTGCTCGCTGATGGTCGAAATCGCGGGCGTCGCGGTGGCACTGCTCAGTATCGGTACCATCGCGCTCGTCTACGCGATGCTCACGATGGGGCTGAACGTCCACTACGGCTACACTGGCCTGCTCAACTTCGGACACGTCGCCTTCTTCGCGGCGGGCGCGTACACCTCCGCGCTTCTCACTGTGCCGCCGCCCGGTCCCGGCGCCAACTACACCGTCGCGCTCTCGCTGCCGATGCCGTGGGGCTTACCCGTGAGCCTCGTGGCCGCGGCGCTCGTCGGCGGCCTGCTCGCGACGCTCATCGGCCTCACGAGCGTCCGCCTCGGGACGCACTACCTCGCCATCGCGACGTTCGCCCTCGCGGGCATCTTCGAGGACGTCCTCGTCAACGAGGCGTGGCTGACGGCAGGAACGTTCGGACTCAACAGCGTCCCCCGACCCGGACGGGCGCTCCTCGGACCGGGAACGTGGCAACTCGCGTACTTCGTTTTCGCGCTCGTCCTGACCGTCGGCGTCTACCTCGTCGTCGAACGCCTGAGCGACGCCCCGTTCGGCCGCCTCCTGAGGGGCGTCCGGGAGTCGGAGGAGGCCGCCGAGGTTCTGGGGAAGGACACCACCCGCGTGAAGCTGAAGTCGTTCGCCATCGGCGGGATGATCGCCGGCCTCGCCGGCGGGGTGTACGCCCACTACGTCGGCAGCGTCGTCGCCGTCACGTTCGTCGCGCTCGTCACGTTCCTCGTGTGGGTCGCGCTCCTCCTGGGAGGGGCCGGGTCGAACCTCGGCGCCGTCGTCGGTGCCGTCGTCCTCGTCGCCTTCCGCGAGGGGACGCGCTACCTCCCCGACCTGGGCGGGTCGCCGACGCTCCTCCCCTCGCTCCGGTTCGTCGTCATCGGCTTCCTCCTGATCCTCGTCGTCCGGTTCCGCCCCGCGGGGCTGTTCGGGGACCCGAACGAACTCGTGCTGGCGGGTGACGACGAGTGACTGACGTGGACTCCACGCCCGCGCTCGCCGTCGCGGACCTCGTGAAGACGTTCGGCGGTATCAGGGCCGTCGACGGCACCACGTTCTCGGTCCCGGCGGGGTCGATTACGGGACTCATCGGCCCGAACGGTGCCGGGAAGTCGACGCTGTTCGACCTCGTCACGGGCGTACTCACGCCCGACTCGGGCGAAATCCGCCTCCGGGGAGAGGACGTCGTCGGCCGCGCCCCACACGAGGTGGCCGCCGCGGGCGTCGGCCGGACGTTCCAGACGCCGAAGACGTTCGCCGGCATGAGCGTCGCCGACAACCTCGCGTTCGCGGCCACCAACCAGACCGGGGAGTCGGCGCTCAACGCGCTCTTTCGGGGGAAAACGGTCGCCGACGAGGAGCGCGCCGTCGCCGAGCGCGTGGCCGAGACGCTCGACTTCCTCGACCTCTCGCACCTCGCCGACGAGTACGCCCGCGGCCTCTCCGGCGGCCAGCGGAAACTCCTCGAACTCGGTCGCGTTCTCATGCTCGACCCCTCGCTCCTCATGCTCGACGAACCCGCCGCCGGGGTGAACCCCGCGCTCACCGAAAAGTTACTCGAACGGGTCCGCGCGCTCAACGACGAGGGCCGGACCGTGCTCTTTGTCGAGCACGACATCGACCTCGTCATGCGCGAGTGCGACCACGTCGTCGTCATGCACAACGGGGCGACGCTCGCGACCGGTACCCCCGAAGAGATTCGGGCGAACGACCGCGTCGTCGACGCCTATCTGGGGGGTGGCTGAGGTGGACGGCGACACCCGCGCCGACGCCGACGTGGCGGCCGAGGCCGACCTCGACCGCGTCCCCCGCCTCGACGACGCCCTCCTCTCCGTCCGCGGGGTCGAGACGGGATACGGCGACCTCCAGGTGCTCCGCGGCGTCGACCTCGACGTTCGAGCCGAGGAGATAGTCCTCGTCTTCGGCCCGAACGGCGCCGGGAAGTCGACGCTCATGCGCGCCATCTACCGGTTGCTGCCGCTGTGGGCGGGGACGGTCACCGTCGGCGGGACCGACGTCTCGGCGGTCGAGACGGACGACCTCGTCGACTACGGCGTCGGCTACGTCCCGCAGACGGAGAACGTCTTCCCCAATCTGACCGTCTCGGAGAACCTCGACATCGGCGGTGCTGCGGTCTCCGGTTCGAAACGGCGACGCGCCGAACTGTACGACCTCTTCCCGCGCCTCGAAGAGCGTCTGGAGCAACGGGCGTCGACACTGTCGGGCGGCGAACGGCAGATGCTCGCGATGGCGCGGGCGTTGATGGCCGACCCGGACGTCCTGCTCGTCGACGAACCGTCGGCGGGACTCGCG